>CAYRZF010000001.1:0-38294 GCA_964428805.1 uncultured bacterium
TTGGGGTAGATCATGGCGAAGGCGCTCTTCCAGTCCACCTCGGCGATGATCTGCCTGCGCTTGACCTCTTTGGCGTCGCGCGCTGTCGTGTCGATGACCACGAAGTTATCGGATGTCACCGTGCGCAGCGAGATGTGATCGGCCGGATACGTCTCGGAGGTCCAGTGCCAGCGGTCTCCCGCATGGTGAAGCAGCCCCTCGGTCTCGAGCTGAGCCAGATAGGGCTCGACAGACAGGCCGCCGAACTGCTCCCCGTCCACGAAGGGGAGCTCGAAGGCGGCGCATTTCAGGTGGTTGACCAGAATGAACGGGTTTTCAGGGTTGATCAGGGCGCGCTCCGGCGGCGTGCCGAAGAGATACTCGGGATGCGTGACCATGAACTGGTCCAGCGGGGCGCTGGTGGCCACGAAGATCGCCACCGACTCGCCGCTCCGTCGGCCCGCGCGCCCGGCCTGCTGCCAGAGGGAGGCGATCGTCCCGGGGTAGCCGGCCAGCACGGCCGCATCCAGGTGGCCGATGTCGATCCCCAGCTCGAGGGCGTTGGTGGAGACCACCCCGCGCACCTCGCCCGAGCGCAGGCCGCGCTCGATCTCGCGACGCCGCGTGGGGAGGTAGCCGCCCCGGTACCCCCTGACGATGCCCGAATCGCCGACCCGGTTTTCGACGCCCTTCTTGATCGTCGTCAGCAGCACCTCGGTGGCCAACCGGCTCTGGGCAAAGACGATCGTCGCGATCTTCTCCTTCAAAAACCGCGTGGCGAGCCCGGCGGCTTCGCCGAGGTATGGCGCGCGGATCCCGAGCTCCGGGTTAATCACCGGGGGGTTATAGCAGAGGAAGAGCTTGTCGCCCGTGGGCGCGCCGCTGAGGGATATTTCCTCCACGCTTTCGCCGGTGAGGCGCTCGGCCAGCTCCCTCGGGTTGGCGATGGTGGCGGACGCCATGATGAACTGCGGGGTGGATCCGTAGTGCCGGCAGATCCTCCTGAGCCGCCTCAGGACGTTCGCGAGATGGCTGCCGAACACGCCGCGATAGGCGTGAAGCTCGTCGATCACGACGTAGCGCAGACTCTGGAACAGGTTCACCCATTTCGTGTGGTGCGGGAGGATCCCGGAGTGGAGCATGTCCGGGTTCGTGAGGACCAGGTTGGCGCGGGCCCGGACCGCGCGCCGCGCATCCTGGGGAGTGTCGCCGTCATAGGTGAACATGCGGAGGTCGGGCAGCGCTTTCGCCAGCTCCTCCAGCTCGGCCAGCTGATCCTGGGCGAGGGCCTTGGTCGGAAAGAGGTAGAGGACGCGCGCGTCGGGCTGCTGGAGGAGACTCTGGAGCGTGGGAAGGTTGAAGCAGAGGGTCTTCCCCGACGCCGCCGGGGTGACGACGACCAGGTGGTGTCCCTTCTCCGCCAGCTCGAAGGCCCGATGTTGATGCGAGTAGAGCTGGTGGATCCCGCGCCCTTTGAGCGCGTCGATGAGGCGGGGGTCCAGGGACGAGGGGAACGGCGCCCAGCGCGGGGGTTGCGGGGCGAAGTGACGGGTGGCGGTGATGCAGCGTCCGGTCTCGAGGGACGTCAGGAGCTCGTCGAGGAGCTCCCGGAGCGATCGCGTCGGCACGCAACCCTCCGAAGGTTTTCCCCATCTTAGGTTCCCCTCGCGCTGATTGTCAACCTCCTCAAGGCGGTGTATGTCTAGGAAATGCGCTTCGGGCTCTGGATCCCTCCCGTGGCCTGGATGGGGTTCATCTTCTGGCTTTCCACCGGCAGCTTCAGCGCCGAGGAGACCGGCGGCTGGATCCTCCCGCTCCTCAAAGCCCTCCTTCCGTGGGCGACCCTGAGCCAGCTCGAATTCCTCCATTGGCTCGCGCGCAAGACCGCCCACGTGAGCGAGTACGCGATCCTCGCCTGGCTCTGGCAGCGTGCCTTCGTGAAGTCGGGATCTTCCGCATTGTCACGCAACGGCCGCACCCTCGCGGCGTTCGGGCTCACCGTGGCATACGCCATCTTCGACGAGCTTCACCAAGGGTGGACCGGTCAGCGCGGCGGAAGCGCCCACGACGTCGTGCTGGATGCCGTCGGCGGGGGCGTGGCTCTGGCTGTCACCAGCTGGGGGTGGCGCCGAGCGACGGAGCGGGTCACCGCTTTTCTCCTCTGGTTTGCCGCCGTGGGCGGATCGCTCCTGTTGGTGGTCGCGCTGGTCGCAGGAGCGCCAGTCCGGTGGCTCGTAGCCAGCGTGCCGCTCGCGTGGCTCATGCTCTGGGGTTGGCGGCGAAGAGCGCGCCGCCTTGACAGGTCCGGCGCCCGCGAGTAGCATTTAGGTTGTCCCCCCCTGGCATGGTCATCCTCGCCTCCGTCGCTCTAGCCCTTGTCGTGGCGCTCGTCGCGTACTATTTCTACCAGGCGTTCACCCGGTAGGAATTCCAGCCACGCTCGCCTCAGGTCGCGATGCCTGAATCGTCTCCGCTCACCGACGGACACCTTCCCGCCTGGGGAACGGGAGACCTCCCAGAACCGCCTCCGCTGACGCCGAGAAACGCCCTCAGGGTCATCGGCCCCGGGGCCATCCTCCTCGCGGTTTCCGTGGGCGCGGGAGAATGGCTCCTCGGCCCCGCGAGCGCGGCGAAGTACGGCCCAGCGATCCTTTGGATCACATCGACGTCGGTCATCCTCCAGGCGCTCCTGAACACCGAAATGGCGCGCTACACCCTCTACACCGGAGAGCCGATCTTCGTCGGCTTCATGCGGACGACTCCGGGGCCGGCCTTCTGGGGGTGGGCCTACGCGTGGCTCCACTTCCTCCAGATCGGCTGGCCCGGCTGGGCTCTCGCGGCCGCCACGGCGACGACAGCCCTTTTCCTCGGCCGGCGCCCCGAGGAGAATGACCGGGTGGTCGTCCTCTACCTGGGCTACCTGATCTTCCTGGTCTCGGTGCTCCTCGTGCTCCTCCATGAGCGGGCGGAGAAGACGCTCGAATACGTCGAGTGGTTCATGATCTGCTGGACTCTGGCCTTCCTGCTGATCATTGGCCTCTTCCTCGCTCCCTCGAGCGCCTGGGTCACCGTGGGAGCCGGGTTCCTGGGCCCGCTGTTCGGATCGGAGCTCTTCCCACCCGCAGCCGATTGGTTCCTCCTCGCGGGATTCGCCGCCTACTCGGGCGCCGGGGGAACGATCAACGCCACGTTCACCTACTGGCTTCGAGACAAGGGCTTCGGGATGAGCGGGACCATCGGATACGTCCAGACGGTCATCGGGGGGCAGAGGATGAATCTCTCCACCACGGGCGTTGTGTTCCCGCTGTCGGAGGACAACTTACGACGCTGGAAGGGGTGGTGGCGGTATCTGAGAGCCGACCAGTGGTATCTGTGGACCGCCGGCTGTATTGTCGGGATGGGGCTCCCGGTGTTGACGACAACCACCTTCATCCAGCCCGGGACGATTATGGACGGCTACGGGGTAGCGGCCTACCACGCTCAGGCGCTGACCGAGCAGTTCGGCCCGCTCCTATGGGTGTTGACCCTCCTCACCAGCTTCTGGATTCTCTTTTCCACCCAGCTCGGGAACGCAGAGGGATTTGCCCGGGTGACCACCGAGATCCTCTGGGCTGCAAACAACCGGATTCGAGAGGGGCGAGGCGGTAGCGTACGGGCCGTGTACTACATGGCGCTCCTGGCCTTCGCGCTCTGGGGTTCTATCGCCATCACACTGGCCGACCCGTTGACCCTGATCCTGATCGGCGCGAACCTCGCTGGGGGAAATCTGGTTGTCCTCTCCCTCCACACGCTCGTGGTGAACCGGAAGTTTCTCCCCCGGAAGCTGCGGCCCCCCCTCTGGCGGGAGATCGGCCTCGTGGTGTGCGCCATTTTTTTCTCGGCGTTTGCGGTGCTCGCCCTCACCCAACAGGCCCTTGGCGGCGGGTAGGCCCGCCGTTCTTCTTGGTTCTGGCCGGGAGGCGGGCTCGCTTGTATACTCTGCGTTACCCGTAAGCAACCGACCCTCGAGCGAGGAGGGTGCCATGGCAACCGAGGACAAGGTCGGCGTCGTTGACGGCTACTATGCCAAGATCGGGGTGGCGGCCATCCGCCTCACCGAGGGGCCGCTCCAAATCGGCGACCAGATCCGGATCCACGGCAACACCACCGACTTCACGCAGACGGTGGAGTCCATGCAGCTCGAGCACAAGCCGATCCAGCGTGCCGAGCGAGGCAGCGAGGTGGCGCTGAAGGTCCGGGAGCGGGTCCGCCTGCACGACCAAATCCTCAAGGTCGTCGCGCCCTAGCCCCCCCTCACCTCAATCCTCTCCCCCCTCACCCTACCTCTCCCCCGCGGGGAGAGGAGAAGAGGAGAGGGGCATTTCAGTAGGGCAGGGTGAGGGGGTCAGGGGCGCTGGAGGCGGGCCACCGCCTCGATGTGTGGGGTGTGAGGAAACATGTCGAGCGGCTGGACCCACTCGATCCGGTAGCCGCCCCGCGCGAGCTCTCCGAGATCCCGGGCCATCGTGGTGGGGTTGCACGAGACATAGACGATCCGCTGGGGGCCGAGCGTCCTGAGGGCCCGAAGTGCCTTGGGATGAAAGCCGGCGCGCGGCGGATCGGCCACGACGACCTCGGCTCGAATCCCCCGGGCGATGAGCTGAGGCAGCACGCTCCGCACCTCCCCCGCCAGAAACGTGCAGTTCTCGATGCCGTTGGCCTTGGCGTTCCGCTGGGCGTCGTCCACCGCGGCCTGCGCCACCTCGATCCCGTAGACCCAGCGGCAGCGGCGCGCCAGGAGAAGGGTGATGGCGCCGGTGCCCGAGTAGAGATCCACCACAGTTTCAGTGCCCGTGAGCTCCGTGAACTCCTCCACCAGCATGAAGAGCCGATCCGCCTGAAGCGTATTGGTCTGAAAGAAGGAGTTGGCCGAGATCTGAAACACGAGGCCGCCGAGCGCCTCGCGGATGTGGTCACGGCCCGCCAGCAGGTGCTCCTCGACCCCCACCGCCACGCTCGCCTTCTTTGGATTCACGTTCAGGATCACGCTGGCGGTCTGGGGCAGGCGGCGGCGCAGGCGGAGCGCCAGCGGCTCCAGCTCGCTCAGATGCGGCGCCGACGTCACGATGTTGACCATCGCCTCGCCCGTGTGCTTGGCCTCCCGCAGCACGAGGAAGCGCAGTAGGCCCTCGCCGCTCTCCTGCTCGTACACCGGGAGCTTCCGCTCGGCGAAGAAGGCGCGCGCCTCCGCGAGCAGCTCATTCATCGCCTCCGACTGGATGAGGCAGCGATCAATGTCCAGTACCCGGTCGTAGCGGTTCGCCTCGTGCAACCCGATCGTCATCGTTCGCTGACCGGGCGGCCCCGCGGCGGCCACCGTGAACTCCATCTTGTTGCGATAGCCGTAGAGCTCGGGGGCGCCGATGATCGGACGGATCGGAATGGCCCCGACCCCACCGATCCGCGCCAGACACTCGGCCACTTGCTTGGCCTTGAACCGGAGTTGAGCGGGATAGGCCAGGTGCTGGAAACGGCAGCCGCCGCACTGACCGAAGTACGGGCATGGCGCCTCGACGCGCTCCGGCGAGGGCTCCAGCACAGCCTCAATCACGCCCTTGCCGAAGCGGGATCGCGCTTCCGTTAGACGCACTTTCAGGCGATCGCCGGGGAGTCCCCCGCGGACAAACACCACGTACCCGTCGGCGCGGCCCACGCCCTCGCCGCCGAAGGCCAGGTCGTCAATGGTCAAAGACAAGATATCGCCGCGTCTCGGGCGGCCCATGGTAGGGCCACTATAAACCCCGATCCGAAAAAAGGCCAGAGGCTGGCGTCCCAGAGACAGGGGGGCGCGCAATAGCGGGCCTTCGGCCATTGATCTGGCAAGAACGCGCGGAGCGGGTTATGATAGATGGCGCGTATGACCCGCCGGCATACTTCCACCCCGACACCGGTCGGCGCACTTCTCACGGCCGCGCTTCCGCCGCTCGCCGACGGGTTGCTTGCACTCGCTGTGCGGCGCGACTGGCCGAGTCTCGTGGGCCCGCAGATCTCCCGGGGGTCTCAACCCGGGGACCTCCGCGGAGGCACCCTCACCGTGCTTGTGGACAACTCTCCGTGGCTTCAGGAATTGACGCTTCGCCAGGGCGAGATCCTCTCCCGCCTTCAAGGGCGCTATGGAGCCGAATCCATCAGGGCACTCCACTTCACCCTGGGGACGCGCTCCCGCGTGCCCGAGGCCAGGGACCACCGAATGTCCCCCAAGGACGACCCGCTGTCCCCCGAGGAGGAGGCGTGGGTGGCGGAAGCCACGTCAGCAGTCAGCGACCCCCTCCTGGCCGAAACGGTGCGCCGCCTGCTCGTCAAGGATGCCCTTTCCCGACGGGGCGCGGGAGCACGGCAATGATCCGACGTCGCGGACTCGTGCTGCTGGCGCTCTTCGGCCTGTCGGGCTGCGCCAGCCTGGCGCCTGGCGTGGGCGCCGAGGCCCCCCGCCCGCCCGTCGCGCGCCCCCTCGCCCCCGACCTCACGGCCGAGGCCTACTATCACTTCTCATTAGCCCAGCTGCACGCCCAGGCCGGTCGCCTGAAGGACGCCATCGCGGAGGTCAGAGAGGCAATCAAGCGGGACCCAACCATGCCTTCCCTCTGGACCCAGCTGGCCCTCTGGCTCTCAAAGACCGACGCGCCCGAGGAGGCCATCGAGGCCGGACTCAAGGCCGCGGCGCTCGCGCCGAATGACGTCAGCGTCCACCTCACGCTGGCCGAGCTCTACCGGGGCCAGAAACGTTACGCCGAGGCGGAGGCCGAGCTGGAACGGGTCATCTCCCTCAACCCCCAGGCCTCCGAGGGCTACCTCACCCTGGCGCGCTACCACGTCGAGCAGCGGGCCCCCGACCGGGCCCGGGCGGTGCTCCTGCGCCTGATCCAGATCAACCCGAACCTGGGGCCAGCCCACTTCCTCCTCGGCCGGCTCGCCATCGAGACAGAGGCGTGGGACGAGGCGATCAGGGAGCTCCAGCGGGCCTTGGAGCTGGACCCCGATCAGGATGGGGCCTGGATCGCCCTCGGCTATGTGTACGAGACCCGCCGCCAACCCGAGGAAGCCGTCCAGGTTTACCGGCGCGCGATTCAGGCCAACCCTGACAACCCCAGCTTCGTCGAGCGGCTGGGGGATCTCCTGATTCGCCTCGGCAAGTTCCAGGAGGCCCAGCGCGAGATCGAATCCCTCACGGGCCTGGCGCCCCGCGACCCGCGCATCTGGATGAAGCTGGGCGCGATCCATTACGAGCAGAAGGCGTGGGACAAAGCCGCCGAGGCGTTCAGTCAAGTGCTGGCGCTGGAGCCGGGTAACCTTCGCGCCCGCTACTTCCTGGCCACGACCTACTTGGACGCCGGAAAGGAGGCCGAGGCGCGGGCCGAGCTGGAAAGCATCCTGAAAGCGGACCCCCGCTCCATTGACGCCCGGGTCCAACTCGGCTTCCTCCATGGCCGCGCCAAGCGCTACCCGGAGGCAATCGCGATCCTCCAGGAGGCGGTGAACCTGGAGCCCCGGCGCCCCGAGCTGTTCCTTTATCTCGGCACCGCGTACTTCCGCGCCGAACAGCACGACCGGGCCGTCCGGACGCTCCAGGAAGGGCTCTCCATCGACGAGAAGAACAAAGACCTCCAGTTCCAGCTCGGCGTCGTGTACGAGAAGCAACAACGCTTCGAGGACGCCATCAGCGCCTTCCGGCGGGTGATCGCGCTCGACCCCAAGCACGCCGAGGCCTACAACTACGTGGGCTACATGTACGCGGAGAAGGGGATCAACCTGGAGGAGGCCACCAGGCTCATCGGGAAGGCGCTGGAGTTCGAACCGGAGAATGGCTACTTCATCGACAGCCTCGGGTGGGCCCTCTACCAGCAGGGACGCTACCCAGAAGCGCTCCGGGAGCTGAAGCGAGCCGTGGAGCGGGCCAAGGAAGATCCGGTGATCTTCGACCACCTGGGCGACGCGTACATGAAGAACGGGTTCGCGGAGGACGCGCTGAGCGCCTGGGAGAAGTCGCTCAAGCTGGACCCCGCCAACGAGGCGGTGAAACAGAAAATCCAGGAGACCCGGGAAAAGCTTCTCAGGGTCAAGGGTGAACGCTCGAAGGTCCAGCCGTAGCCGCCGCGCCGCTCTCCTGGGTGCGGTGATCCTCCTGGCGGCCGCGTGCGCCACGATCCCCCCGCCCCACGGCCCCATCGCCCCGGAAGCCCACCGTCTGATCGATCTCCTCGCTCGTCGATGGGAGCAGTTCGATGACCTCCGGACCCTCGCCGACATCACGATCCGCCGCGACGGGCGCATCCAGCGACTCAACGGCGTTCTGCTCCTACAAGCCCCGGCTTCCTTCCGCTTCGAGGCGCTGACCCCCTGGGGGCAGCCGTTCCTCCTCCTGGCGGGCAACGCCGAGACGGTGACCCTCTACGAGGTGGCGGAAAATCGCGCCCTCGTCGGTCCGGCGTCAGCCCGGACCACCGAGCGATGGCTCGGCTTGGCCCTCGAACCCAACGCGCTGGTCGGACTCCTGGCCGGCCACGTGCTGCCGATCAAGGACCCGTATGCCGCCGAGCTGATGCCGGCCGATGGCGTGGGCCCCTCGATCAGGCTGACCGGGGCGGGGGGGATCCAGAGGATCTGGGCGGACCCCGAGACCGGCGTGGTGCGACAGGTCGAGATCGACGGCGGCCGGCCCCTGGCTCGAATCGCCTACTCGGGTGGTGGGCCCGCGGATCCCCCCTCCGCCTTGACCCTGACCGCTCTCGGCACCCCGCTGATGGTTTCCATCCAGTACCGGCAGGCCAAGTTCGGATCGGGGCTCTCCCCCGACGTCTTCAGTCTCACCCTTCCAGAACACGCAAAAATCCACCGGTTCCGTTGACATCCGCCGACGGGGCATGATAGCGTTTTCTGCCTTGTCGCGACGGTCGAGCCGGGCCCGGTCGCTCACGCTTCGGACCTCGGCCAAAGTGAATTTGGTGCTCGAGGTCCTGGGGAAACGGGCAGACGGCTATCACGAGCTCTCCACGGTGCTCCAGGCGGTGGACCTCTTCGACCGACTGGTCCTTGAAGAGGACGAGGCCCTCGCCCTCAGGACCACTGATTCCGAGCTCCCCACAGATGACGCCAACCTGGTCGTCAGGGCTGCGCGGTTGCTCCGAGAAGCAGCGGGAGTCAACCGGGGAGCGCGGATCACGCTGGAGAAACGAATTCCGGTGGCTGCCGGGCTGGGCGGAGGCTCGAGCGACGCGGCGGCCACGCTCTGGGGGCTCAATCGCTTGTGGCGCCTGGGCTGGGGCAGCGAGCGGCTCGCCGGGCTGGCGGCCGAGCTCGGGACGGACGTCCCGTTTTTCCTCCGGGGGGGCCGCACCCTGGCCAGCGGCCGGGGAGAGCGGCTCAAGCCCCTCCCGGCGAGCCCCGCGATGTCGCTCGTGCTGGTGAAGCCACACTTCCCGCTCTCAACCCGGGAAGTGTACGCCGCCGTCCCGGCCGGGCTGAGGGACGACGGGTCGCGGACGAGCAGACTGGTCCGGGCGCTGGCCTCGCGGGATTCGTCGCGCGTGGCCGCGAGCCTGTACAATGTCCTTGAAGCGGTGGTGGAGCCGGCGCATCCCGAAATCACCCGGATCAAGCAGGCACTCCTGAGCGCCGGCGCGCTGGGGAGCGTGATGTCGGGGAGCGGGCCCACGGTGCTCGGCCTGGCCCGGTCGCCGGATCACGCGCGCCAGCTGAGACGCCGCGTGACGACGGCGTCCTGGTCGGCCTGGGCGGTGAGAACGCTCGCGGCGCCTGCCATCCGCCCGGTGCGATGATCGGCGTGTTGGAACCTGGCCCCCTCACCTTTTATCTTCTCCCCCGGTGGGGGAGAGGGCAGGGTGAGGGGAAATGCTTCGTTGGGGCGTGGCCAAGCGGTAAGGCGCGGGACTTTGGATCCCGTATTCGGGGGTTCGAATCCCTCCGCCCCAACCACTTCTCTTAAGGAGGCGCCATGGCGTACGAGTTGAAGCTCCTGACCGGCAACGCCAACCGGCCGCTCGCCGAGGAGATCGCCAAGGACCTCCGCCTGCCGCTGGCCGACGCGGAGGTCTCACGTTTCTCGGATGGCGAGGTCTTCGTTCAGATCAACGAAAACGTGCGGGGCGCGGACGTGTTCGTGATCCAGCCCACCTGCCCGCCGGTGAACGACAACCTGATGGAGCTTCTCGTCATGATTGACGCGCTGAAGCGGGCCTCAGCCCGGCGGATCACGGCGGTGCTTCCCTACTACGGCTACGCCCGCCAGGATCGGAAGGTCCAACCGCGCGTCCCGATCACGGCCAAGCTGGTGGCGGACCTGATCACCGCGGCCGGCTGCCAGCGGTTGCTCGCGCTGGATCTTCACGCGGGCCAGATCCAGGGCTTCTTCGACATCCCGGTGGACCACCTCTTCGCCGCTCCGGTGATGATCGATTACCTGGGCAAGAAGGACCTCGTCGACCCGGTGGTGGTGGCCCCCGACGCGGGCGGCGTGGAGCGCGCCCGGGCCATCGCCAAGCGGATCCGGGCGGGGCTGGCCATCATCGACAAACGGCGGGAGGGGACCAACGTCTCGGTCTTCATGCACCTGATCGGCGACGTCAAAGGCAAGGACGTCGTCATCATCGACGACATGATCGATACCGGGGGGACGATCCTCCAGGCCGTCGAAGCTCTCAAACGCGAGGGCGCCCGGCGGATCCTGGCCTGCGGCGTTCACGCCGTTCTCTCGGGCCCCGCGATCGCGCGGATCGAGGGCTCGCCGATCGAGGAGGTCATCGTGACCAACTCGATCCCCCTCGGCCCGGAAAAGCGCATCAAAAAGATCGCCGTGCTCACCGTGGCCCCGCTTCTTGCCGAAGCCATCCGGCGCATCCACGGCGAAGAATCCGTATCGACGCTCTTTGTGTAATCCTCAAGAGGGAGGCGTTCAAGTCATGGAGTTCCGCGAGCTGACGATCAAACGGCGAGAGGCCACGGGCAAGGAGATCGCCAAGCGTCTCCGCCGCCAGGGCCTGGTCCCCGCGGTGCTGTACGGCGGGAGCGCGCCCCAAGCGCTGACGCTCAACGCCCTGGACGTGATCAAGGTAATCCAGGGACGCGAGGGGAGCACCACCTTGCTGAACCTGAAATTCGAGAACGGCGGCGGGGGCACCCGCACCGCCATCATCCGCGACATGCAGTTCGACCCGGTCACCGATAAGCTCATCCACGTGGACTTCCAAGAGGTCTCCATGGACCGGGCCATCACCGTGGGCGTGCCGGTCTACGCGCAGGGAGAGGCCCAGGGCGTGAGGGATCAGGGCGGGATCCTCGAGATGATCCTGCGCGAGGTGCAGGTCTCCTGCCTGCCCCGGCTGATTCCCGAAAAGATCACCGTGGATGTCTCCGGCCTCAAGATCGGCGACGTGCTGACGGTCGCCATGCTCGCGCCGCCCGAAGGCGTCCGGATCCTGAACGACCCCGGCCAGGCCGTGGTCACCGTGTCGCCACCCATGGCTGAAGAGGTGGCCGCGCCCGCAGCGGCCGTGGAGGCGGCGCCCGCCGAACCCGAAGTGCTCACCGAGCGCCGGCCCAAGCCCGAAGAGGTCGAAGAGCCGGAAGCCAAGAAGGAACCAAAGAAGGAAGCGAAGGAAGCGAAGAAGTAGTCGAGGTCACGCCGCGTGGCGCAGGCGGTGGTGGGGCTCGGCAATCCAGGCCCGGAGTACCGGGGGACCCGCCACAACGTGGGCCAGCGCGTGGTGGACCACCTGGCCAAGACGCTCAGAAAACGCTGGAGCCGGGAAGGGCCGAGCCAGGTGGTGAAAGGACAGTGGCGCGGCGAGACCCTCTATCTGATCAGGCCCGGCTCTTACATGAACGTGACCGGCCCCACCGTCCTGCGGCTCTGCCGGCGCCTGGAGCTCGACCCCGCCGATCTGATCCTGGTCTACGACGACATTGACCTCCCGCTCGGCAAAGTCCGCGTTCGGATGAAGGGGAGCCACGGCGGTCACAAAGGCGTGCGCTCTCTGATCGAGACCCTCGGCACCGACCAGCTCCGGCGCGTCAAGGTGGGCATCGGCCGCCCGGACGCGAAAGAGGAGGTGGTCAACCACGTCCTCTCAGGTTTTCTCCCGGACGAGCTGGCGCTGATCGAGACGGCCTGCGCCGAGGCCGCCCAGCACGTGCTCACGCTGATCGAAGGTCGAACCCCGTAGGCTTCAGAGGAGAGCAACCATGCCCTGGATTCCCCTCGCGCTGACCCTCGGCATCCTGGGGCTGCTGATGGCGTTCGGCCTTTACCGCTACATCGTCGCCCAGCCGACGGGCAGCGACCTCATGGTCGAGATCGCCGATTCCATTCACGCCGGCGCCATGGCGTTCCTCAAGAAGGAGTACTCGATCCTGGTCTGGTTCATCGTCGTCGTCGCGATTCTCTTGACGCTGGGAATCGGCCGGTTCACGGCGCTCGCGTTCGTGTCGGGCGCCATCTGCTCCATGCTCGCCGGCTTCATCGGCATGAAGGCGGCGACGAAGGCCAACGTACGGACAGCGCAAGCGGCGAAGACGGTCGGGCGCGACAAGGCCCTCTCGGTGGCCTTCTACGGCGGGTCGGTCATGGGGCTGACCATCGCGAGCCTGGGCCTCCTGGGCCTCGGGATCTTCTACTGGGTGTTCAGGGATCCTCTCGTGATCAACGGCTTCGCCATGGGCGCCTCGTCCATCGCCCTCTTCGCCCGCGTCGGGGGCGGGATCTACACCAAGTCTGCCGACGTCGGCGCCGACCTGGTCGGCAAGGTCGAGGCCGGCATCCCGGAGGACGACCCGCGGAACCCCGCCGTGATCGCGGATAACGTGGGGGACAACGTGGGCGATGTGGCGGGGATGGGCGCCGACCTCTTCGAGTCCTACGTGGGCTCCGTCGTCGCCGCCATCGCCATCGGCTCGACCCTCCCGGACCCGGAGAAGTGGATGCTGCTTCCGATCGTCGTGGTCATGGCCGGCCTCTGCGCCTCCGCCATCGGCGTGCTCTCCATGGGAGTTCTCCAGCGCATGGATCCCCAGGCCGCGCTTCGCAACGCCACGCTCATCGCGGGAGCGGTCCTGATCATCCTGAGCTACGCGATCGTCCAGACCATGGGCGCGGGCACGGGGCCGTTCTGGGCGGTTGTCGCGGGGCTGGTCGCCGGCGCGATCATCGGCTACCTGACCGAGCTGTACACCTCCGGGACCCGCGTCAAAGAGATCGCCGAGTCCTGCCAGACCGGGGCCGCGACCAACATCATTACCGGCTTCGCCGTCGGCCTCGAGTCCACCGCGCTGCCCGTCATCGCCATCTGCGCCGCCATCTTCGTCGCCTTCGAGGCCCAAGGGCTCTACGGCATCGCGCTGGCCGGGGTGGGGATGCTCGCCACCATCGGCATCACGATGAGCGTGGACGCCTACGGACCCATCGCCGACAATGCGGGAGGGATCGCCGAGATGGCTCATCTGGGGCCGGAGACCCGGAAGATCACCGACCGGCTCGATGCCCTCGGCAACACCACCGCGGCCATCGGCAAGGGCTTCGCCATCGGCTCGGCGGCCCTCACGGCGCTCGCGCTCTATGCGGCCTACACGGAGAGCGTGGGACTCAAGAGCATCGATCTCACCGAGGCCAAGGTGGTGATCGGCCTCTTCCTCGGCGGTATCATGCCGATGATGATCGCCGCCCTGACGATGAAGGCCGTGGGGCGCGCCGCCTTCGGCATGGTGCAGGAGGTGCGGCGTCAATTCCGCGAGATCCCGGGGCTCATGGAGGGGAAGGCCAAGGCGGACACCGCGCGCTGCGTGGAGATCGCCACGACGGCCGCCCTCAGGGAGATGATTGTTCCCGGGCTCTCGGCCGTCGTCCTCCCGCCCGTCATCGGGTTCGTTCTCGGCAAAGAAGCGCTCGGCGGGTTCCTCGCCGGTGCCACGCTGATGGGAGTCTTCCTGGCGCTCCTCATGGCCAATAGCGGCGGCGCCTGGGACAACGCCAAAAAGCACATCGAGGAGGGCCACCTCGGGGGGAAAGGGTCCGACGCCCACAAGGCCGCAGTGGTCGGCGACACCGTCGGCGATCCCTTCAAGGACACCTCCGGCCCCTCCATGAACATCCTGATCAAGCTGATGTCGGTCGTCGCCTTGGTCCTGGCCCCGCTTTTCCGCTGAGAGCCGTTGGGCTTCACCTGCGGACTGGTCGGCCTCCCCAACGCGGGGAAATCCACGCTCTTCACCGCCCTGACGGGCACCGCCACGCTCATCGCCCCCTATCCCTTTTCGACGCTGGAACCACGCAAGGGCGTCGTCTCGGTGCCGGACGATCACTTCAACCGGCTCGCCGCCGCCCTCCGGCCGGCCAAGGTCACCCCCGCCCACCTGGAGGTCGTGGACCTCGCCGGCCTGGTCGAAGGCGCGAGCCGCGGCGAGGGACTCGGCAATCAGTTCCTCTCCCACATGCGGGCCGTGGACGCCCTGGTCCACGTGGTCCGCTGCTTCCGGTCGGGCGACGTTCCCCACGCCGGCGGCGAGCCCGATCCCGGACGCGACACCGGCGTCGTCAACACCGAGCTGCTCCTGGCCGACCTCGAGGTCGTCGAGCGCCGGCTGGACAAAATTAAGCGCGCCGCCCGCGCCGACGCGAAGACGACGCGCGGGGAGCTGGCTCTCCTGGAACGCTGGCGAGACCTCTTGGGGCGGGCCACTCCCATCCGGAAGGTAGAAACCGCTCCGGCCGACGTCCCGCTGATCCGGGAGCTGGGGCTCTTGACGGGAAAGCCGATGTGCTACGTCGCCAACGTGGATCGCGCCGATCCGGGGAGCCTGGCCCTGGCCGAGCGGCTCGCCGCGATCTCCGAGGGCGCGCCCGTGGTGGCGGTGGACGGAAAGCTCGAGGCCGACCTGGCCCAGCTCCCTCCCGCGGAGGCGCGGCAGTTCCGCGCCGAGCTGGGCCTGGAGGAATCCGCCCTCGTCCGATTGATCCGGGTCGGCTACCGCCTCCTGGGGTTGATCACGTTCTACACGGTCGTGGGCGACGAGCTGAGAGCCTGGAGCCTCCCCGATGGGGCCACGGCGATAGAGGCGGCGGGGAAGATCCACAGCGACATGGCCCGGGGGTTCATCCGCGCCGAGGTGGTAAGCGTGGAAGCCTTCCTGGCCGCGCCGGTCTGGGCGCAGCTCCGCGAGCGCGGGGCGCTGCGCCTCGAGGGGCGGGACTACCGGGTGAGAGACGGCGAGATCCTGACGATCCGCTTCGCGGTTTAACTCGCAAGTCTTTGACAGCATGGGGGTCGCGTGGTATACAGTTAACGTTTATCCACCGGCCGGGTCCGGTCCAGCGGAAGGGGGGAAGTGCGTGACCAAGGTCATCGTCGAGCCCGACGAGTCCTTCGAGAGCGCGCTGAAGCGGATCAAGAAGCAGTGCGAGAAGTCAGGGCTCCTCTCCGAATTCAAAAAGCGCCAGCATTACGAAAAGCCCAGCGCCAAGCGGAAGCGGAACGCGCTGGCGGCCCGGAAGAAGACGAAGCGGCGCGAGCGCGTTTTCGATTAACGGTCATCCCCCAGACTTGATCGCCGCCGGTTCTGGAGGCGAGGCCGGAACCGCGAAGGGCGAGGACATGGACCGAGGCCGTCTCTGGGGCAGGGGCGTCGAGTGGGACGAAGTGCGAGCGCTCCTGGCCCGTGAGGCCGACACGCCGATGGGGCAGGAGCGGGCACTCTGCCTCGAACCCCGGACCGATCCCGATGCTGTCCGCCGTCTGCTCGCCGAAACCCGCGAAGGGCGCCAGGCGCTGGCGGCAGCGGGGCCACCGCCCTGGGGGACGGTCCCCGATGTGAGGCCGAGCCTCGAACGAGTCGCGACCGAGGGGGCGCTCCTGGAAGGCGCAGAGCTCGTCGCCCTGGTCCCGTTGATCGAGGCCGGCAGCCGGCTCCGGGCCTACGGGCGGAGCGTGGTGTCGGCGGCCTCCGGGCTCGCGGCCATGTTCTCCCGCCTTCCAAGCCTCACCCCGCTTCAGGAGCTCCTGAGCCGGTCCCTCACGCCCGAAGGCGCGCTCACCGACGAGGCGAGCCCCCGCCTCCGGCTGATCCGGAGAAAAATCCGGGAGCAGCGGAGGGAGATCGTCAAGGTCCTCGAGGTCCTCTTCCAGGGCCAGGGCGCCGAGAGCATTTTCCAGGATCGCTACGTCACCATCCGCCACGGCCGCTACGTCGTGCCCGTCCGGGTCGAGGCCCTGGCGCGCGTTCGAGGGATCGTGCACGACCGTTCGCAGAGCGGCGCGACGCTGTTCGTTGAGCCCGAACGGGTCCTGGAGCTGAACAACGACCTGGTGCAAGCAGTTCGGGAGGAAGAAGCGGAGTCCATGAGGATCCTCCAGGCGCTGACGGACGAGGTCCGCGGCGCCCTCCCCGAGCTGGAATCACTCGTGGAAGGGATCGGGGAAGCTGACCTGGTGTTCGCGCGGGCCGAGCTGGCGGAGCGCATGGGCGCCACCGAGCCCGAAATCGACCGCGGTCGCACGGTGGCGCTCTCCGAGGCGCGGCACCCCCTCCTCCTGGCTCAGAGCTGGCAGGAGCCCGAACGCCCCGTGGTCCCCGTGGACCTGTATCTGGACGCTGAACGACCGCTCCTCGTCGTCACAGGCCCCAACGCGGGGGGAAAGACCGTGGCGCTCAAGAGCCTCGGCCTCCTCACGCTGATGGCCCAGGCCGGCTGCCACCTGCCGGTCAAGGAGGGAAGCCGGCTGCCCGTGGTCTCGCGGCTCTTCGCCGTGATCGGAGACGACCAGAGCGTGGCGGAAAACCTATCCACCTTTTCGGCGTTCGTGAAACAGGTGCGGGAGATCCTGGACGACGTGGACGGCCGCTCCCTCGTGCTCCTCGACGAGCTCGGCGCCGGCACCGACCCCGACGAGGGGGCGGCGCTGGCCCAGGCGATCCTGGAAGATCTCCAGACGCGCGGCGCCCTCGTCATGGCCACGACGCACCTCGAGCCGCTCAAGGCCTTTGCGAGCACCCACGCGGGAGCCCGCAACGCCTCAGTCGAGTTCGATGGAGAGCGGCTGGCTCCCACCTTCCGCCTCCTCTATGATCGCCCCGGCCAGAGCTACGCCCTCACCATCGCGGCGCGCCTGGGACTCCCGGCGCACGTGATCGACCGGGCCCACTCGCATCGGTCCACCCAGGCGCGGAATCTCCAGGAATTGCTGGCGCGCCTCGACGAGCAGGCACGCGTGAGCACTGACAAGGCCGCCGAGGCTGAGCAGAGCCAGATCCAGGCCGCCACGCTCCTTGCCCGGGCCCAGCGCGAACTCGAGGCCGCCCAGGCCAAGGCCAAGGAGATGCTCGCCAAGGCGAAGGCTGAGGCTCAGACGCTCCTCACCGAGATCCGACGGAAAGTTTCCGAGGAGTGGGAGCGGCTGAGGTCCGAGGAACGCTCGAAGCAATCGCTGGACGCCACGCGAAGGCGCCTCGCCGAGGTGTCGCCTCCCCTCACGGCGCCCCCCCGGCCCGTGGCGCTGGCCCCCTCGTGGCGGCAGAGCGTCCGGGTGCCGGAAAAGCCCGAGGTGCCGGAGGAGCTGATGCTCCTCGGCAAGACCACCGACGAGGGGCGGGACCTGGTGGAAAAGTATCTCGACAACGCCTTCCTGGCCGGACGCCAATCGGTTCGCCTGGTCCATGGGAAAGGCACCGGGACCCTCCGAAAGGCGATCCACGAACTCTTGGCCGTCCACCCGCTCGTTGAGAGCTTCCGCCCCGGAGCGCCCCACGAAGGCGGAGGCGGGGCGACCGTGGCGGAACTGAAGGTCGAGTGATGGCGGGAGGTTTCTCCCCTCAACTCCTCGAAGAGATCCGGTCCCGGGTGGATCTCGTGGACCTGGTGGGCCAGTTCGTGAACCTCAAACGCGCGGGGGAGAACTGGAAGGCCCTCTGTCCCTTCCACGCCGAGAAGACCCCCTCCTTCATGGTCAACCCGAAGAAGGGCATCTTCCACTGTTTCGGGTGCGGCGTCGGCGGCGACGCCTTCGGCTTCCTGATGCGCCAGGATCGTCTCGCGTTTCCCGAGGCGGTGCGCGCCCTGGCCGAGCGCGCGGGCGTGGCCTTGCCGGCGGAGCGGAGATCGGACGCCGACGGCCAGCGGGAGACGCTCCTCAAGACCATGGCCCTCGCCGCCGAGTTCTACCAGGACGCGCTCTGGAATCGCCCCGAGGGGGAAGGGGCGCGCCGCTACCTGGAGAAGCGGGGCATCGCGGGGGAGATGGCGCGCAGGTTCGCGCTCGGCTACGCCCCCGAGGGATGGGACCACCTCCTCGCGTTCATGAAGGGGCGCGCCATCTCGGAGGAGCAGCTGGTCCAGGTCGGCCTGGTCCTCCCCCGACAGGCCGGGTCGGGGTTTTACGATCGCTTCCGCGGCAGGCTGCTCTTCCCCATCCGGGACATCCAGGGCCGCGTCGTCGCCTTCGGCGGGCGGGCCATGGGAACCGAAGAGCCGAAGTACCTGAACTCGCCCGAGACCCCGCTCTACGTCAAGGGCCAGACCCTCTACGCTCTCGACCTCGCGAAGCCCCAGATCCGCGAGAAGAACCGCGCCCTCATTGTCGAGGGGTACGTGGACTGCCTCATGGCCCACCAGCACGGATTCACCGAGGCGGTGGCGGCCCTCGGCACCGCGTTCACCCCGGCCCAGCTCGCCCTCCTCCGGCGCCTGTGCGACGAGGTCATCACGTTCTTCGACGCCGATGCGGCGGGCCAGAAGGCGACCCAGCGGGCCGAAGAGCTGCTCGAGCCCGCGGGGGAAGGGCTCGCCTGGGCCCTCAACCGGACCGGCTCGTTCCGGGACGCCGCGGGCCTCCGCCTCAAGGTGGCGCTCCTCCCTGCGGGCCATGACCCCGACACCTTCCTCCGAAGCGACGGCGCCCAGGCGTTCGCCGAGCGTATCGACGCGGCGCGAAGCCTCCTGGCCTACGCCGTGGACGCAGCGCTGGCCGAGGAGAACGCCGCCTCCACGCGCGGCCGCGCCACCGCCTTCGCGCGGGTGGCGCTGATTCTCTCCAAGGTCACCAGCGCCGCGGAAGCGACCGAGCTCGCGCGCGCGGCGGCGCTCAGGCTCGGCGTGGATCCGACCCAGCTCTGGATCGAGGCCCAGCGGCTCCAGGGCGCGTTGCTCAAGCCGGCTCACCCCTCCCAGGCGTCGGGCTCCCCCTCCCCGACCGTCCCCGCCGTCGAGCGGGATTTGCTCGCGCTCCTGGTCCAGAACGCCGACGCGCGCGCGGCGCTCCTGCCCGTCCTCGACGAAGAGGACCTCACGCACCCGGCATTCCGCGCGATCCTGGCGGCCATGAAGACCGTGCCGGCGGAGTCGCCGGAGGTCCTGATGTCGCATCTGCCCGGGGAGGCAGAGCGCGGGCTCCTGGCCGCGCTCCTGGTCGAGGAGCGCGTCTGGCCCGAGCCGGGCCCGCTGATCGCCGAATACCTGAAGCGGTCCGAGATCCGGCGCCGGACACGGGAGATCCGACTGGTGACCCAGGACATCGCCCAGGCCCAGGCCGCCGGAGATCCGGCCCTGCCCCGGCTGGAGGCCCAGCTCCGCGACTTGCAGCGCCAGGCGCAGGAGCTGCGCGAGCTCGCCACGACCGAATCAAGGAGGAGCATGACGGATGGCTGACGAGCCGAAGATGGACGAGCTGGACAAACTGATCTCCATGGGCAAGCAGAAGGGCTTCCTCACCTACGACGAGGTGAACGACGCCCTGCCGTCGGACATCGTCTCGCTCGACCAGCTGGACGACATCATGATGATGTTCGGCGCCATGGACATCGAGGTCGTGGACTCGGCCAAAGGCGGCGGCCGGCTGCCCTCGGAGATCGCCGGGGAACGGGCCGAGGAGGCCGAGGAGCCCGGCGAGCACGGGGAGATCGACCTGACCCCCGGCCCCGTGGGGCGCACCGAGGACCCCGTGCGCCTCTACCTCCGGGAGATGGGGCGGGTCTCGCTCCTGACGCGGGAGGGCGAGATCGCGCTGGCCAAGCGGATCGAGGACGGCAAGGAAGAGGTCGTCCGGGCCATCCTCAGCACCAACCTCGCCATCGAGAAGATCCGCCTCCTGCGCGACGAGTTGAAGAAGGGCCTGGTCACGATCAAAGAGGTGGTGGACCTCCCCGACGAGGAGTTCCCCGAGGATCAGGAAGAGAACCTGCTGAAGGACGTGGTCAGCTCCCTCGGAGGCGTGGACCGCCTCCTCCGCGAGCGGGACAAGCTCGTCCAGCAGGCCAAGAAGCTCCGGGCTCGCCACGCCGGCCGGAAGAAGAAGCAGGACCCGCCCTGGAAGAAGCTCGATACGCAGGCCCAGGTCAAGCAGGACAAGGTCCTCGCCACGCTCAAGAACCTCCACCTGCACCCTGGGCGCCTCGAGCTGTGGGTCCTGGACCTCAAGCGCCTGGTGGACAAGATCGTGCGCGCGGAGCGCGAGATCGCCCTCTGGAGCAACGGCAAGCGCCCCGAGCCCCTGGCCGTGGACGCCTTCCTGGCCTCCCTCTCCGACGACGACGGCGAGGAGGGCGACCGCGACCTCTACCAGAAGGCCGCGGCCCGCTTCGGGAGCATCAAGGAGCGGCTCGTGTGGGTGGCGCGCCAGAAGATCCGCCGTGCCGAGGAAGGCGCCCAGGCCGGATCGGACGAGCTCAAGCGCATCGTGGCGCTCATCAAGGCCGGCGAGCTGAAGGCCGCCCGGGCGAAGAAGGAGATGGTGGAGGCGAACCTCCGCCTCGTCATCTCCATCGCCAAGAAGTACACCAACCGCGGGCTCCAGTTCCTCGATCTGATCCAGGAGGGCAACATCGGCCTCATGAAGGCCGTGGACAAGTTCGAGTACCGGCGCGGCTACAAGTTCTCCACCTACGCCACCTGGTGGATCCGCCAGGCCATCACCCGCGCCATCGCCGACCAGGCCCGCACCATCCGCATCCCGGTCCACATGATCGAAACCATCAACAAGCTGATCCGCACGTCCCGCCAGCTGGTCCAGGAGCTCGGGCGGGAGCCCACGCCCGAGGAGATCGCCACGAAGATGGAAGTTCCGGTGGACAAGGTCCGGAAGGTGCTCAAAATCGCCCAGGAGCCGATCTCCCTGGAGACGCCGATCGGCGAGGAGGAAGACAGCCACCTCGGCGACTTCATCGAGGACAAGCAGGTCGTCTCCCCGGTGGAGTCCATCATCGGGCTCTCGCTCCGGGAGCAGACCAACAAGGTGCTGAACACGCTGACGCCGCGGGAGGAGAAGGTGCTCCGCCTCCGCTTCGGCCTCTCCGACGGGTGCGAGCACACCCTCGAGGAAGTGGGGCAGGACTTCGCGGTGACCCGGGAGCGCATCCGCCAGATCGAGGCCAAGGCGCTCCGGAAGCTCCGCCACCCTTCGCGGTCCAAGAAGCTCAGGAGCTTCCTCGAGACATGACGACCCAGCGCATATGCGCGCGGCGGATGGGCCTCGCGGTCTGTCCGCCGTTTTTGTTTCGGCAGACGCTGGTATATGATGGCCCGTGGGCCCATAGCTCAATTGGCAGAGCCGCCGGCTCATAACCGGTAGGGTCCTGGTTCGAGTCCGGGTGGGCCCACCAACTGTGACGGAGGAGGCGTGGACCAACAGCTCCAGGTGCTGATCGACCTCCAGGCGCTGGACACCAAGATCGCCGCGCTGGAGGGCGAGCTCGCCCGCCTCCCGGGCGAGATCGAGGCCATCCGCGCGGCCGTGGCCGCCGCCCGCACGAGCGTCGAGACGCTGAAGGGACAGCTCGACACAACCAAGAAGGACATCCGGACCAAGGAGAAGGACCTGGAGGTCTCCCAGGGCAAGCGGCAGAAGTCCGAGGCCCGCCTCTATGAAGTCAAGACCAACAAAGAGTACTCCGCGGTCCTGGCGGAGATCGAGGAGATCAAGCAGGAGAAGTCGAAGATCGAGGAAGAGATCCTGGGCCTGATGGAAGTGCAGGAGCGGCTCGTCGTGGAGATCCGCGAGGCCGAGGCCCAGCTCCAGACGCGCGAGGCCCGGGGGCAGCAGGAAGAGGCGGCGATCCGCCAGCGCATGGCGGCCGCGGAGACCGAGCTGGGGGGACTCAAAGGCGAGCGCGGCTCCCTCTCCCGCGAGCTGCCCAAGGAGCTCCTCGCCGAGTACGAGAAGTTCCTCCGCCACCGGGGCGGCCTCGCCGTGGCTCAGGTGCTGGCCGCTGGCGTGATCTGCGCGGGCTGCCGCATGACCCTCACCCCGCAGCGCCTCCAGGAGGTCAAGCAGCAGTCCGCCCTTCTGACCTGCGAGAGCTGTGGCCGGTTCCTCTACTGGCTCCCCGCCTGACCGCGGTCCCCTCTCCCTTCCAGGGAGAGGGTAGGGTGAGGGTGCTGCGTGTCCCCCTACCCCACCCTCATCCTCTATATTGACGGCTCCGTCGAGGGCAACCCCGGCCCCGGCGCCATCGGCGTCGTCATCGAAGATGCGAAGGGCGGGCCCGTGGAGGCATGGGGCGAGGCCATCGGCCACGTGACCAACAACCAGGCCGAGTACCAGGCCCTCCTCGCCGGTCTGCGCAAAGCTCGCAGGTTGGGCGGCAAGGTCGTGACAGTCCACTCAGACTCGCAGCTCCTCGTCCGCCAGTTCCTCGGCGAGTACAAGGTCCGCGACGAAAAGCTCAAGCCGCTCCACGAGGAGGCCCGGCGCCTGGCCCGCGCCTTTCAGTCGTTCACCATCGAGCACATCCCGCGCGAGAAGAACCGCGCCGCCGACCGCCTCGCCAACCGCGCCCGCCTCAGCCAGTCCTGAAGGAACTTGAGGTCGCGGGGCCTAAGCGGCATAGGGAGGAAGCTTCACTCGCAGGTAAAACCCTGCTTCCTCCCCCTTCTCGGTGGGGATAGGCTTTCCCTCCTGGCGCAGGCAGTCGAGGTGGAAGGCAACCATGGCCTGAAGACGCTCCAGGGCCTCGGGCATGTCAGCTCCGAAATCGGCGATCTGGAGGGCCGGAATCTCCGCCACGACGCTGGCAGTCTCCGAGTCCCGCGTGAACACCACTTGGTATTGGAGCGTGTCCGGTCCGCTCATGCAGATGACCTCCCCACTCGGCCCGGCCAGAAGCGCCCCTTCATCTTATCAAGCTCCCCTGGAACCAATGAAATGGTTCCGCCCGCGCGCAGTTTGATATCACAATTTGTGATCTCAAAACAGAATTGCCCGCTCTATGCGCTCCGTGGGGACGAGGGACATGCCAGCACTCTATCTCTCTCCAGAGAACTTCGGTATGTCCAAGATTCCAGACAGGCAACCCGCTACCCGCCGGCGAACCATCCCCCTCTCCCTGGAAGGGAGAGGGTCGGGGTGAGGGTGCTCTTCCCGCGAGCCGCCGTCTGACCCACACGACCCAGGGGTCGTCGGTCCCGAAGACCTCCTCGTTCGTCGGAGACAGCGGCGCCCAGTACGGCGTCCCGCCCTTCAGCAAGAGGAGATACTGGGCGCCGTCCTTGTAGCTCTGGGCGAAACAGCTCCCGCACCCCGGCACTCGCCCCACGCAGTCGATCTGGTCATAGGGCGGACGCCGCGCCGGGTCACTCGGATAGTCTCTGATCTGTCCCGTCACAGTCACGAAGGGCCGGTCATACGATCCCTTCAACACTTCCAGCACCCGAAGGGTGATCCTTCCCGGGTCAGTTCGCATCCTCGGGTCCGAGGCGACAACCCGCGCCCGGACGACGGTTTCGCTCTCCCGGATCACCTGATCGATCGGCTTCAGCAGCGCCGTGCACGCATGGACCGCCCGCACGTCCGCCACCGAGCAGACCAGCGCTCCGGCGGCCAGCAGGAAGACTTTGATCAGCCTCATAGCCCACCCCTCCTGCCAGGTTAGACCGGGCCCCCGCCGTTTGGTTCCCTCGGTGGTATACTCTCTCTGCTAATACGCTCTTTGACTAGCGCCAGAGAAGGCTGGATGGTCGCCGGCCGCGGCAACGCGGCGGGAGGAAAGTCCGGGCTCCGCAGGGCAGGGTGCTGGGTAACGCCCAGGGGGGGCAACCCCACGGACCAGTGCCACAGAAAGCAGACCGCCGTCGCGAGACGGTAAGGGTGAAACGGTGAGGTAAGAGCTCACCAGCAGCCCGGGTGACCGGGCTGGCTCGGTAAACCCCACCCGGAGCAAGGCCGAATAGGAGAGCGGGTCGCCCGCCCGATGCTCTCGGGTTAGGCCGCTGGAGGTGCCGGGCAACCGGCATCCTAGAGAAATGACCGTCGCCCTGGGCCAGGAAACTGCTCAGGGCACAGGACCCGGCTTACAGGCCTTCTCTGGCGCTTTTCTTTTTTCCCGCTAGTTGGACGACGGTGAGCCGGGGTTTAGCTAGGCGGTCACACAGTGCGGATTGTTTACGAGTACTCTCATCTTGGTGGATCGGAAATACTTGCCGCGAAGTACCCTGCCCATCACCGCGACATCAACGATGTCATCGCTTCCATCCAGGAGCCCGGCAAGACGAAACGCTCCAAGGAGAAGACTCAGCACGGGAAGATGCTTTATGGGCCAGCTCTCCTAAACGGCTTGTTCAAGGAGGCATTTCGCCACCTCGGATGGAACGAATTGAAACAACCCTTTCAAGTAGAAATACCTAATCACCCTGTACCGATTCGCGGAGTGAAGGGGGCCGGGAGCTTGGCGCGGAAGCCGTCCGCGAGCCGGTAGCGGACGCGCCGGCCGTCCTTGTCGGTGTAGAGGGGGAAGTAGTGGGTGGTGCGCACGGTGCAGCCGAGCTCCCGGCGCCGCCTCGTCCACCGTGAAGCAATTAGGACCGGAGAGCTGGTCACCGCGCGCCATGGCCCCTCCCGGGTGTATCCAAAAAGCCAGCTCTAGCTGTAAGTTCGATCTGCCATCTGCTATAACCACTCTGCGGGCGTCGAGGCGCATCGTCAGGCACGCCCGTTGGGTCCCTGACCCGGGAGGATAATGCCATGAAGGCCAGGGCTGCGGTGTTGTTCGAGGTCGGGCGGAAACTGGAGATCCGCGAGGTCGAGGTGCAGGCCCCGCAGGCCGGCGAGGTGCTGATCCAGATGGCGGCGGGCGGTGTCTGCCATAGCGACCTGCACGTGATGACGGGCCACCTCGTCGCGCCGCTGCCCGCGGTCCTCGGTCACGAAGGGGCGGGCCGCGTCGCAGACGTCGGGCCTGGCGTCACGGCCGTCAAGCCCGGGGATCACGTGATCCCGCTCTGGCGGCTTTCATGCGGCATGTGCGAGTACTGCAGCGGCGGCCGGCCGGCGCTCTGTCCCGAGGGCACGCAGATCCGGATGACGGGGCGTCTCCTTGATGGCACCACCCGGTTCACGCTGGATGGGAAGGAGATCAAGCACTTCGCCGGTGTGTCGAGCTTCTCCGAATATTCCGTCGTCCCTGAAAAGGCGGTGCTCAAGATCCCCGATGATCTGCCGCTTGACCGGGCGGCGCTCTTAGGTTGCGCCGTGATCACCGGGGTCGGCGCGGTGTTCAACGCCGCCCAGGTGAAGCCCGGGAGCACTGTGGCCGTCTTCGGGGCAGGCGGGGTGGGCCTGAACGTGATCCAGGGCGCGGCCCTCGCCGGGGCGGAAAAAATCATCGCCGTAGACCTCCTGGACCGGAAGCTCGAGTTCGCGCGACGGTTCGGCGCCACGCATACCGTCAACGCGGCGGCGGGGAATCCCGTGGAGGAGATCCGCGCTCTGACAGGCGGCAAGGGGGTGAACTACGCCTTCGAGGTGATCGGCCTGCCGGCGACAATGCGCCAGGCCTACGATGCGCTCGCCAAGCGCGGTATCGCGGTGGTGGTCGGAGTGACGCCAATGACGACGGAGGTGTCGGTGCCGGTGATGACGCTCGTCTTCGAGGAGCGGGTCCTGACGGGATCGATCTACGGCTCGAGCCGCCCGCGGATCGACATTCCAAAACTCATCGAGCTCTACCGGGCCGGGAAACTGAAACTCGACGAGCTGCTCACGCGCACCTACCCGTTCAATGAAATCAACGAGGCATACGCGGCGCTTGAGCGGGGCGAGGTTGCCCGAAGTGTCGTGACCTTCTGACGGCTCCGGCCGCCTAACTCGCGCCTTGCGGCCGATGACAACATGTCACTTCGAGCCTAAAAGCGTCCGTCCAGCTTAAAGTCTCTTTAACCCCTTCGTCTGAATTTCGCTGCTAAATCTAGCGCTCCCGCCTTAGCGTTCCTTGAAATTTCCCTTGGCACATCCCTTGCTTGTATCCAAATCGGGAGCACCGGCCCCGTTCGGAGGTCAAGTTAGGAAAGCAGAGGCTAAACCATGACAAAGCCCGCCCACATCGTCTTTCCGCTGCTTATCGTGGCGATGGCCGCCAGCTCGGGCTGTGCCGCCATCGGCCTTACGCTCTTGGGTGCCGGGGCCGGGACGGCCGCGGGCTCCGGGGTTTCCTACACCGTGGACAGCATCGCCTACAAGACGTTCGCCGCCTCCGAGGAGGGACTCCGGGCGGCCACGCTGAAAACCCTCAAGCGGATGGACCTCAGGGTAAAGGAGAACCAGCGCACTGAGGCCGGAACTCAGATCGTGGCTGAGGCCAGCGATCGGACCGTCGAAATCGAGCTAGATCATGTAACCACGAAGACATCCCGCATGCGCGTCAATGTCAAGCAGGGCTGGTTCTTCAAGGATCGCGCCACGGCAACGGAGATCATTCTCCAGACCGAGCGAACGCTCGAGGACGAGCCGACGCCGGCACGCCAGGCGACCCGACCCGCGGCCGCCCCGGCTCCCAAGAAGGAGATTCGATAACGGTGAGAGAGAACCCCCGCAATCCAGGATAGAAAATCGTCGGTCTCATGGTGTTCCTCTGAAGGTGTGCCGATGAGTTGACACCGAGGTATCCCCTAGGATAAGTAAGAATAAGGTGGGAAACACTCAGAACACGGAGGAGCGATATATGAAAGGCGTGAAGCGCTGGCCCGTGGTGGCCCTAACTATCCTGGCGATCCTGGTCGTGAGCCTCGCTCCGGCCCTGGCTGCAGATACGACCAAGGTGGACGCCGCTACCAAGAAGGTCGAATCCGGCGCCAAGAAGATCGGCGACGGCAAGATCGGCGAGGGCGTCGAGGAAACCGCCAAGGGGATCGGCAACACGGTGGTGGAGGGCGCTAAGTTCACCGGCGAGAAGTTCAAGGAAGCGGGCAAAGCGGCAGAACCTGCCGCCAAGAGCACCTGGGAGAAGGTCAAGGATGGGGCCAACTCATTTGGCTCCAGCGTGAAGAACTTCTTTACCAATCTCTTCGGCAACTAGGGCTCAATCCTGCTCATCCAGCCCAGCCCGGAACGCCCTCCGGGCGGCCAGGGCGGAGTACATCAACTTACGTGGGATTCAACGCTGCGGCGTTCTTCGTGGATCGCCACCTGGCGGAGGGTCGGGGCGACCGCACCGTGTTCCGCTACCAGGGCCGACGCATCAGCTACGCCGAGCTGGCCGAGCGGGTCAACCGCTTCGGCAACGCGCTCGGTGAGCTCGGCGTGGAGATCGAGAACCGGGTCCTCCTGATCCTTCCCGACTGCCCCGAGTTCGCCGAGGTCTTTTGGGGCGCCATCAAGATCGGGGCGGTGCCCGTTCCCGTGAACCCCTGGCTTAAAGGCCCCGACTACGCCTTCCTCCTGGAGGACAGCCGCGCCAAAGTGGCTGTCGTCTGCGCCGAGGCAGCCGGCCAGATCATCCCCCTTCGGAACCAGTGCCGGTTCCTACGGCACATCGTCGTGACGGGTCGGTCGGAGCGCGGGATAGAGGCCTACGAGGAGCTCCTGGCGCGGGGGGGGCCAAGCCTCGAGCCCGCTGAGACCACCCGGGAAGACGTGGCGCTCTGGGGGTATACCTCGGGGTCCACGGGGAAGCCGAAGGCCACCATTCACCTCCACGGCGACCTCGTCCATGCGGCGGACCTGGTCGGCGACCAGATCTTCGGCATCGCCCACGACGATCTGACCTTTTCCGCTTCCAAGCTCTTTTTCGCCTACGGCCTCGGCAATTCGCTCTACTTCCCGGCCCGGGTGGGAGCCGCCTCCGTGCTGGTCCCCGAACGGATTGACCCGGAGTCGGCCTTCGAGATGATCGCCAAAGAGCGGCCGACGGTGTTCTTCGCCGTCGCGACCCTCTACGCCCGCATGCTCCAGGTCGAAGACGCCGAGCGGCGCTATGATCTCTCCTCGCTCCGCCTGTGCGTCTCCTCCGGCGAAGCGCTTCCGCCGGCGGTCTTTTACGCCTGGAAGTCGCGCTTCGGCCACGAGCTGCTGGACGTTGTCGGCTCCACCGAGGCGTTGCACGACTTCATCGCCAATCGTCCGGGACAGATCCGGCCCGGCTCCAGCGGCAAGGTGATCCCGGGCTTCGAGGCGAAGCTGGTGGACGACCACGGCAGTCCAGTAATGCCCGGAAACGTCGGGCACCTCCTGATCAAGGCCCCCACTGCGGCGCTTTATTACTGGAAGCGCCGGGCCCAGACCCGAGCGACAATGCTGGGAGAGTGGCTCAGGACCGGCGATATGTTCTACGAGGACACCGACGGGTACTTCTACTTCTGCGGTCGCTCGGACGACATGCTCAAGGTGGGTGGCATGTGGGTCTCCCCCGTGGAGGTGGAGGGGGCGATGTTGGAGCACCCAGCTGTACTCGAAGTCGGCGTGATCGGCCGCTTGGATGCCGATGGGCTGACCAAGCCTCATGCCTTCGTAGTCCTCAAGCCCGACCACGCGCCATCCGACAGGCTCGCCGGCGAGATCCGGGAATTCGTCAAGAACCGTCTGTCAGACTACAAGGCCCCCCGGTGGGTGGAGTTCGTCTCCGACCTCCCCAAGACCCCCACGGGCAAGATCCAGCGCTTCCGCCTGCGCTCCGGGGCCCTGAAAGAGCTGCCGACCGGTGAGAACTGAATCGGTTGACGTCGCAGTGGTGGGAGGCGGGGCCGCGGCGCTCCGAGCCTGTCTGGCTGCGGCGCAGGCCGGCGCGCGGGTGGGCGCGGTGTCTAAGGGGAAGTTCGCCGGCTCCGGCTGCACCCACGCCATGGACTCGAAGATCGAGTTCTCCGTGATCAACTGTCCCATGCCAGATCCCGACACCCCCTCCAGGTACGCTGAGGATCTCCAGCTTGTCGGCCAGGGGCTCAAGGATGAGGCGCGGATCCGCTTCTTCACTGAACGATCGGGTGCTGAAGCGGCGTTGCTGGAGCGGCTGGGGGTTCCCCTCTCGACGGGCGGCGAGTACCGCCGCATGAAGATGCTGGGCTCACGTTACCCGCGCGGGATCATCTGTCCCGCCCACTTCGGCACGAAGGTCCTCCAGGCTCTCTGGGTGGCGACGCCAAAGGAGCGCTTCCGGGTATGGGACCGCACCATGGTCCTGGACCTCGTGACCGACGGCGATCGGGTTGCGGGGCTCGTCTGCCTGGACCTCAGTCGCGGAGAGATCTGGCTCCTCCGGGCCGGGGCGGTGGTGCTGGGGGCCGGCGGTGCCGGCAACGTATTCTCGCTGACCACGAACCCGCGGGAGCTGACCGGTGACGGCTACGCCCTGGCCCACCGCGCCGGAGCGGCCCTGCATCACACGGAGTTCATCCAGTACGTGATCCTCACGGTGGCCCCGATCCGTGGCTACTTTCTTCTCACGTACCTCCTGATGCAAGGCGAGCTGATGGACGAGGGGGGCGCACGGTTCACGCTGGGAGTGGACGTGGCGTCGGCCACCCCCCTGGAGCAAAAGCGCGCCCTCATGGAGTTCATGGGATGGATCGCCGCGCGCAAGCGTTCCAGCCCAGAGGCGCGCGTCTTCTGGGACGGTCGACGCATCGGAAAGGCCGAGCTCGAGGCCAGCATGCCGAAGACCTACGCGGCGTTTCTACGCCGCGGCCACGACCTTGCCAGGCACCCAGTGGAGATCGACCTCGGGGCCCACCAGTTCCTCGGTGGCGTCGCGACAGATGTGGATGCGCGCTCGACACTGCCGAACCTGTTCGCCGCGGGCGATGTCGCCGACAGCGTGCAGGGGGCAGACCGTATCAACGGGAGCGGCTTCATGGAGGCCCTGGTCTTCGGCGGCGTGGCCGGCGCCGCTGCCGCGGGGTCGGTTCAGCCCCTCCCGCGCTTCGTCGATCTGCCGCCCGCCTACGCCCGCCGGTCCCCGCTACCGCCTCCGAGAATCCAGGGTTGTCGGCGGTGGCTGAGCCGGGAGATGGACCCGGTCCTGGCCCTGCGGGACCGGGAGACGCTGAGTCGTCTGGCGGGCGAGATCGAGGCGGAGCGATTGGAGCTGGAGGCGGGGGGACTCGTCGGACCCGATGCCGATGCCACACGGCAGTTGCATGAGCTCCGCTCGACCCTTACGTCCGCCCTTCTCGTGATCCGCCCCTCTCTGGCGCGCGCACAGGATCTTGGCCTCTTCCGCACGGTCCCGGCCACAGTCCTTTCCCGCTAGGACTGGCGGCGACCGGAAAGGAACCGCAGGAACTGCGCCCCCTCGCTGAGGCGGCGGCGCAGGACCTTCCCGTCGGCGACCATTTCCCGGACCATGGCGTAGATCTTCCGGGGCCTGAAGTAGAACCGCCGGTAAAACTCCTCCACCGACTGGAAGATCTCGGTGTGGGCGAGGTGGGGGTAGGAGAGCGCCGCGACCTGCGTCCCCCGGCCATCCACCAGGCGGCTGTCGGTCAACCACCCCTGGTCGAGGGCCTGGCGGTAGAGCGCGGTGCCGGGATACGGCGCCGCAATCGACGCCTGAATGGTGTCGGGCTCGATCTCGCGGGCGAAGCGGATCGTTTCCTGGATGGTCTCGCGCGTCTCGCCGGGGAGACCCAGGATGAACGTGCCGTGGATCTTGATTCCCAGCCGCCTGGCCTCCCGGGTGAAGCGGCGGGCCTGGTCCAGCCGGATTCCCTTCTTGATGTTATTGAGGATCTGCTGGCTCCCCGACTCGTAGCCGACCACGAGGAGGCGGAGGCCATTGTCTCTGAGAACCTTGAGGCTCTCGGAGGGCACGTTCGCCTTCGCGTTAGATGACCAGGTGACCCCGAGCCGCCCGAGCCGCCGGGCGATAGCCTCGGCTCGCGGCAGGTCGTCGGTGAAGGTATCGTCGTCGAAGAAATATTCCTTGACCTGCGGAAAGTAGCGCGTCGCGAGCTGGATCTCCTCCGCCACGTGCTCCGGGCTTCGGGTGCGGTACCGGTGCCCGCCGACGGTTTGGGGCCAGAGGCAGAACGTGCATTTGGAGCGGCAACCGCGGCCGGTGTAGAGCGAGACGTACGGGTGGAGGAGGTAGCCGATGGCATAGTGCCCGACGGTGAGGTCGCGCTTATACACGTCCACCACGAACGGCAGGGCGTCCATGTTCTCGAGAGTTGGCCGGTCCGGATTGTGGACCACCGTGCCGTTCTGGCGGTAGCTGAGACCCCGGACGGCGTGGAGCGGGACCCCCCGCGCCACCTCCTCGATCGTGAAGTCAAATTCCTCGCGCGCGACGAAGTCGATCGCCGGGGAGGCGCGGAGCGAGGGCTCCGGCTGCACCGAGACGTGCGCTCCAATGAAGCCGATGCGGAGACTCGGGTTGGCTTCCTTCAGGGCCTCTGCCACCTTCACGTCGTGGGGAAAGGACGGCGTACTGGTGTGGACAATGGCCAGCACGTACTCCCGCGCGAGCGGGAGCAGGTCACGGAGGGTCAGGCCGTCGGGCGGCGCGTCCACGAGGCGGCAGCCCGGCACGAGCGCCGCGGTCTGGGCGAGCCAGGTCGGATACCAGAAGGAGCGAATCTCCCGCCGGGCCTGATACCGCGATCCCGCGCCGCCGTCGAACCCTTCGAAGGAAGGCGGGTGAAGAAAGAGGGTGCGCAGGTGGCTTCCGGCCATGGCGGCTTCCATCATAGCACTTCGCTATGGCTGGCTTGAGTAGAGCCAGCGACCGCCTCCCGTGGCCAACAGATGGACCTGAGACGTGGGAAGCTCGGCCACGGCACTCCTCCCGCGCTCTCGGATGGTCAGGAGGAAGATCCGTCGCGAGCTCCGCCACGCCTCGACCAGGCGCGGACGCTCCCAGAACGTGTCCCGCGCCTCAGGGAAGGTCGCGCCGAACCCGAGTACGCTCACCCGGCCGTCCAGGATCACTGGCCGCCGGCCGCTGTAGAACTCCAGGGCGCCGGAGTTCTCGATCGGTCCTTCGTGGACAAGGAGATCCGCCGGGCCCGCGCGGCGGCTCACCTCTAATGCCATCCCGCGAACGGAGCGGGATTCCACCACCAGCGACTCCGCGCGCGCCACGAGCGGCATCCAACCCAGGAGCGTTGCGAGGATCACGCAGAGGCCGAGTGTCCGGCTGCCGCGCGAGATGGCCACGAGGAGACCCACGCTCCCCGCTGCAAAGGCCAGCGCCGTGCCCCCGACCAGGCGCCGGAGATCCTCCCAGGGGGGAACCGGCGCGGCCTGACCGAGGGCCATCTCCTTGCGGGTGTACACGTCCGTGGCGCCGAGGACCCACCCCATGAAGGCCCGGCCGTCGCCCCCATAGACCCAGAGGGAGCCGAGGACAATCGCCGAGAAGGCGACCAGGTGGAGCACTAGGACGAGGCGGACGGCGCGCTCCTCCTTCCACGAGCGCGCGGCCAGGAGAGCGAGAGCGGGATACGCGGGGAGCCCGTAGTGGGGAAGCTTGAAGGAGGCGAGTGCGAAAAGGAAGAAGACCCCCGTCGCCCAGAGCGCGAGCGCGATCCACGGGGCCTCCCTCGGATCACGCCAGGCGCGCCGCCTGATGAGTCCCGCCACGGTTAGGGTCGCGGGCAGGACCCACGGGAAGGCGCCAAGCCCCGCCACCGCGAGGAACTCGAAGCTGCTGAGCGGGACGTCCTCATCGGGGAAATGACGGGCGCCCGCGACATTCAGCAAGTGGTTGTCCACGACGGTGTACCAGAGGAAGCCAGGGTTCCGAAGCTCTACCAGGAAATACCAGGTGCCACCGACGGCAATGAGGAGCCCCAGCCCACCCCACGACAACCACCGGGAGATCGGGCGGAGCTGGCCGGCGAGGGCCCGTGACAGAGCTACGGCAGCCAGCGGTCCCAGCGCCCCCAACGGGTCCTTGGCGAGCGCGGCAATCCCGAGGGCGGCACACCCCAGCGTCGCCAGACGCCCGGACTCGGCGGGCGCGAGCAGGAGCAGCAGGAAGCCCCACTGAATCGCAGCGACAAAAAGGGTCTCCGGTCGCAGGTAGCGGCCGTAGGCGAAGAACCCCGCACTGGTCAGAAGGGCGAGCCCCGCGACAGCGCCGGCCCGGGGGGAGAGGAGGCGGGCACCTAAAAGCGCCGTCCCCCCCACGGCGGCCAAGCCTCCCAGGACCGGCCAGAGGCGCAACGCGCCCTCCGTCGGCCCCCACACCGTCATACCGAGGGCGCCGAGCCAGTAGAGAAGGGGAGGTTTATCGAAGTATCGGACGCCGTTCAGGTGGAGCGTGATCCAATCGCCCCCCAGCAGAATCTCGCGGGCAATCTCGGCGTGCATCCCTTCCCCGGGGTCGTCGAGCGGGGCGCGGCCGAGTCCGGGAAGGAGGAGTGCCCCGGCGGCCACGAGAACAAGGCCGACGGCGCCCCAAGCCGAGCGAAAGAGGTTCACGCCGCCTTGATCGTGACCCCTCAGAGGGCCTTCCCGATGGCGTCAAGGACGGCGGTCTCCACGCTCCGATCCTTGGCCGGGAGGGGCTTGCGCTCTTTCATCCAGAGGATGCGCTCCTCCTTGTAGAGCTGCCGCTCCACCGAGACCGAGGTCTTTCCCTCCCCCGCCGCCTTGAGCGTGATCCGGAGCTTGTGGCGCGTCCCTTCCCCGTAGACCCCGAAGTCCTTGAACTCCACCCCGCGGGAGTCCGTCACGATCCAGCCGACGGTCCGGTCACGCTCGTCAATATCCCAGTCGAGGCTCTTCAGGACAGACTCCGTCACTGTCCAGACCCGTTCCGGCGACGCGTTGAAGATCCGAGTAACTGGTCCCCCCGTCTGGCCGGAGAGCGCCGTGATAGACGTCCCCAGCAGGGCCAGCACGAGCATCGGCATCGCGATTCGTCTCATGGTGTGTATCCTTTCTTCATGGCTCGGCCAAGCGGCCGTCAACCAAGGAGAGTACGCGATCAGCTTCCCCAAACGCCTCCGGATGATGGGTCACGAGGAGCACGGTCGTGCCTCGCTCGCGGGCCCGGGCTCTGAGCTCCTCTCGGATCACCCGGGCGTGATCCTCATCCAGGTTGCCGGTCGGCTCATCGGCCAGGATGAGCGGTGGGTCGTTGAGGACCGCCCGGCAGACTGCCACCCGCTGCTGCTCACCACCGGAGAGCTGGGCAGGATAGTGGTGCATCCGATGCGCCGCCCCCAGCCGCTCCATCAGGGCGAGCGCCCGGCGTTTGGCCTCCGCCCTGTCGCCGCCCACGTAACGGGCGGCCAGCGCCACGTTCTCGAGGGCAGTCAGCGAGGCGATGAGGTGAAAGGCCTGGAAGATGAACCCCACCTGACTCCCCCGGATCATGGACTGCCGGCGGCGCCCCATACCGCTGACACGTTCGTCGCCGAACCAGATCTCTCCCGAATCGGCCTCATCCAGTAACCCCAGGAGGTTCAGCAGCGTGCTCTTGCCTGACCCCGACGACCCCGTCACCGTCAGGTACTCGCCGGGCTTGACCTCAAGGTCAAGGCCCTTGAGCACAACGACCGGAGCGCCCACCCCGGTCGAAAACGACTTGGTGAGCCCGATCGCCCTGATCATCGGCTCCGGCTTCACGATCCCCGGCGGATCGCCTCGGCGGGGGGAACGCGCGCGATGCGGAACGTCGCGTGCGCCGCCGCAACGGCACCGAGCATCAGCGAAAAGACAACGGCTCCCGCCAGCAGGCGGGGCGAGAAGAGGAAGACCTGCTGACCCTGACCAGCGACCCAGCCGTGGATCCCCCAGCCGAGGACAAGGGCCAGAGCGATCCCAGCGCCGCCACCCGCCAGGCTCACGGCGAGGCTCTCCCCCAGGACCTCGGCCAGGAGCTGAAGGTCCGTGGCCCCCAGCGCGCGCTTGATCCCAAAGTCGCGGATCCGCTCGAATAGGGCGGCCGTCACCGTGTTGGCCAGGGAGAGCGCACCGATCAGAAGCCCCAGCGTGCCGATCCCGACCAGCAGCGCCGAGAAGAACGCCGTGGAACTGCGGAGGAGCCGGCTGACCTCGCTGGGGATGGTGATGTTAACCCCGGCCACCCGTTGGGCGATCCGCCGGGCCACGGCGTCCGGGTCCTCGCCATCGACCCAGCCCACCGCCGCCCCGGTGTTCAGATCATCGAGTGACAGGGTTGCGCCCGCACCGAACACCTGACGCAGCAGCGGATCCTTGGCGAGCCAGAGATCCCGCGCGGCTTCGATGCTGACGATGGCGAAGCGATCCGGAGCCGTGAGTGTCCGCTCCAGGACCCCCACGACGAGAAAGTCCTGGCCGTCCAGCACGAGGCGCGACCCGGGCCCGAGCCCTCTGCCGGCCGCGAAGTCGGCTCCCACCACCGCCTCCCGTCGATCCCCGCTCCTGAGAAACCGTCCGGCCCGCACGGGAAGCTCGCGGTAGTGGCGGTTGGGCATCGGCACGCTCAGGTCGAGGCCCAGGATCAGCTCCTGAGTCAGGGTCAGGAACTGCGAGGTGACCGGATTCAGCGGGAGCATGACCTGGGGCTGGATCCCCGCCACACCGGGGACAGCGCGGACCTCCTCGATCTTCCCGCGCGGCAGTAGGCCGCCGCCGGTGAAGCCCGTGCCCAGTCCCAGCCCCTGACCCGCCACCGAGATCTGCCCGAGGACGAAGCGGTCGCCGCCCTCGATGAAGCGGGTGATGCGTTCCGCCATGCCTCCCAGCGCCACCAGCCCCGCCATCCCCACCGCGATCCCGAGGACGGTGAAGAGGTAACCGCGCGGAATGAGACGCGCGATCACCATTCGAGCCTGGACTGGACGGGCCGGCCCTGCCACCGGCGGATCCAGGCGTTGACCCGCGCGACCGTGAACACGAGCGCGAGGCGCGCGCGGAAGCCCAAGGGGCGGGAGAGGAAGGCACCTCCAGCCAGGACGGTGGTGACGGCGTCCACCATCCCGAATCGGTGAATGGGCCGGAGGAAGATGTCGAGGAAGGCGGGCTGGTAGTACTTCTTGATGAAGGTAAAGAACGGGGCCACCCCGCGCCCGCACTGGCGCGCGTAGCGGCGGAAACGGCGGGCGCTGAACCTGCCGTCCCTGAAGGCCTCGCTGATCGCACGGGCCGCCAGCTCGCCGGACTGCATGGCGATGAAGACGCCCGCTGAGAAGATCGGGTCTACGAAGGTCACGGCATCGCCGACGCTGAGATAGCGGTCCCCCACCACGGGCCAGACGCGGTACGAGAAGTTGGCCGACCGGTAGACCGGCGACACCCTGCGGGCGCGCTCGAGATCTTCTGACACGTGATGGCACCGGGCGATCATGGCGTCAAAGAGCGCCTCGATGGAGACGTCGCGTCCCCGGACCGCCCGCGCGTGAAGCACGCACCCCACGCTGGTCACATCCCCGGCGAAAGGAATCCACCAGAACCAGCCGTCCTGGAACACGTAGACCCGGATGTGTCCCTCTTCGATCCCGGCGAACCGCTTGGCTCCGGCGAAGTGGGCGTACAGCGCCACCTTCCCCAGATTCGGGATTCGCTCACGGCGCCCGAGCACCCCAGCCAGGAATGCCTCCCGCCCACTGGCGTCAACCAGGAAGCCGCCCGTCACCTGGCGGCGTTCACCGATGCGCGAGTGAACCGTGACCGTCACGCCCTCCCGGGAGACCGCGGCGGTCTCGACCGAGGTCTCCTCGAAGACCGTGGCACCCGCATCCGTGGCGTGCCGGAGAAGGATCGCGTCGAACTCGGAACGCGCGACCTGGTATCCGAAGCACGGCCAGGGCTTGTCCTTGGCGAAGTAGAAGGTGTGCGCCTTCCCCTCCTGCTCGTCAACGAAGGTCGCCCCGTACTTCACGAGAAAGCCCGCCTTCTTGATCGCTTCGTGCACGCCGAGGCGGTCGAAGATCGGCAGGTTCGCGGGCAGCAGGGATTCCCCGACGTGGAACCTCGGGAAGCGTTCCCGCTCGAAGCACGCCACCCGGAGCCCGGACTGAGCTAGGCACGTGGCCACCGTGGAACCGCCGGGGCCGCCGCCGACGATGAGAACGTCGAAGTCGGTCGTCACATCGCTTGACCGAGCTCCACCGTGCCCGGGGTGGGTGCGCTGTTCTGGCGTTGGGCCAGCCGGTCCTGGGAGTAGAAGCGCCGGACAAAGGGAGTCAGGACGTCCATGGACGCCCGGGCCGTCAGCGGATGAAGCAGCGTGAGCAGGAGGAGCATCGGGAAGGCGAGGACGGCCGCGCCAATCAACCTGAGCTGCCTGGCCCGCGGATCGCTCCACCACGTCCCGAGCGCGGTCAGGACACGCCGGAGGGTGAACGCTCCCACCACGAGGCCCCACTGGGCCGGCGAGGTGCGGTACGCGAAGGTCTCCAGGGCAAGGTCCGCGTGCCGGCGGCGAGCCGCGGCCGGGGAAAAAGAGGCAGCCAGTCCCCGGACCTGCCACCACGCCTCGGTCCCCACGCGCCCCAGCGCGTGACGCGCGAGAAAGAGACCGATGGCGCATCCGTCCTGGACGGGGTGGAATCGGCTCCGGCGGCCGGCGTGGTGGATCGCCGTCACTGAGACCTCCCGGATGTCGTACCCGGCCTGCCGCGCCGCCAGGAGGATCTCGCTTTCCAGAACAAACCCGCCTCGGCGGAGCGTGACCCGACGGAATAGCTCGGCGGGGTAGAGGCGGAACCCCGACTGCGTATCCCGGACCTGGGTCCCGGTCAGCCAGTTGATGAAAAACCCCGCCACCCTCAGTGCGTTCATTCTCCCCGGAGGAATCACGCCGGAGGGGTGGAGCCGACCCCCGATCACGATGACGCGGGGATTCCGGCGCGCATCCTCCAGAAGCAGTGGAATCTCGTCGGGGTCATGCTGACCGTCGCCGTCCAGCGTGAGGATCTCGGCAGCGCCTCGCGCGATCGCCATCTCCACGCCCGTCCTGAGGGCGACGCCCTTTCCCCGCCGCCGGCCGTGCCTCAGGACCTCCGCCCCGGCCGACCGCGCCGCCGCCTCGCTCCCGTCGGTGGAGCCATCATCCACCACCAGCACCGGACCGTGACGGGAGGCCTTCGCCACGACGGCGCCAACCGACGTCGCTTCGTTGAAGATCGGAATCACGATCCA
>CAYRZF010000001.1:38394-45870 GCA_964428805.1 uncultured bacterium
TCGCCACGACGGCGCCAACCGACGTCGCTTCGTTGAAGATCGGAATCACGATCCACATCCCCTCACCTTTATCCTCTCCCCCGGTGGGGGAGAGGGGAGGGTGAGGGGGCAGAGTGCGCTGGTTCATGGCGATTCGTCCTCGAAGGGGGAGACCACGAGGGCCACTTGGGTGCCGCCTCTGGCGACTCCGTGAACCAATCCCGCGCCCGCAACGGTCGCGGACCCAGGAGCGGTCGCGAATGCGCAGTCGTCACGCACCGGCTCCCTCAGCGAGAGGAGCCCCGGCAGCTGCCGGGTCCCGGCCGTCCAGGCGGCGGCAGCGACCCGGAGCGCGCCCAGGCCAGCATGGTCGCCGGCCAGCGGAGTCAGCGACGTCAGACGTGGCCGATGGTCGCCGAAGGCCGCACGCACGAGGTCGAGCTGCCAGTCATCCAGAGGCGGATCGCCAGTGCCCGAGAGATACGCCCATCCGATCGAGTCGGGCGCCAATCCCGCCTGATTCAACGCGCGGGCGATAATCAAGCCGTCGCCGTCAGACCGAGGGACGCGGTCCCGCCCGACCGGAGAATTTCCCCACGCTGCGCCGCGAAGTTCGGCATGGATGGCGGCCCCGCGCCGGAGCGCTCCCTCTAACGTCTCCAGGAGGACGAAGGTGGCTCCCTCCCCCCGGACCGGCCCGTTATGCCGGCGGTCGAACGGCCAGCATCCCTCGGGTCCGCCGCCCATCGGCGAGAGTCCCCCCAAAGCGGAGAGCATCCGATAGAGGATGGGGCAGATCTCGTCCACACCACCCACGAGCACCGCGGGCATGCGTCCGTTCACCACCATGGAAACCGCGCGGGCCACCGCCAGCTCCCCGGCCACGGTTGCCTGATTGAGCGTCACGGACGCTCCTTTCGCCCCGACAGCAATGGCGGCCGAGGCGGCCATGGTATTCATGACCGTGCTGGGGAAGATCATCGGGGACAGCCCTCCCGGCCCTTTTTTGAGATAGCCGTCGGCGAACTCCTGGGAAGAGCGGAGGTCGCCGAATTCGCTACCGACGATGAGCCCCAGTTCCGAGCCCTCGGCGAGAGGATCCAGCCCCGCGTCTCTCAACGCGAGACGGCAGGCCGCCACGGTAAGCTGGCAAATCCGCGACAGCCGACGCGCTTCCTCGCGGCCCACCTGCTCGGCCAGCGCCCCCTCCCGCAGTTCCCCCGCCAACCGGCTCCCGAGCCCGTCCACGGAGAAGGCGCGAACGGTCAAGATGGCCGAACGTCCCGCCTCCATCACCCGTCCCACCGCGGCGAAGCCGCCCACGCCAAGGGCGCTGAGGCTCCCCACGCCGGTCAACACCACGCGGTGCTTCGGAGCATGGACCATCACGCCCACCGTCGAAAGATCAGGCTCACGTTCTGACCGCCGAAGCCGAACGAGTTAGACATGGCCACCGCGACGCTCGCGGGGCGCCGAGTGTGGGGCACACAGTCGAACGGAATCTCCGGGTCCAAATGATCGAGGTTGGCGGTGGGCGGGATCATCCCGTCTCGGAGAGTCAGCACCGTGGCGACCGCCTCCAGAGCGCCGGCAGCGGCCATCGTGTGACCGACGAGCGACTTGTTGGCGCTCACCAGGAGGCTGCCGGCCCCGAAGACTTTGGCGAGCGCCAGGGCCTCAGTGCGATCGTTCTGGGGGGTCCCGGTGCCGTGGGCGTTGACGTACCCCACATCGCGGGACTCGAGCCCGGCCCGGGTCAGGGCCTCAGTCATGGCCCGAATCGTCCCCTCCGCCGACGGATGGGGGGACGTAACGTGAAACGCGTCCGTACTCAACCCCGAGGAGACCAGCTCCGCGTATGGCCGGGCGCCGCGCCCGCGCGCGTGCTCCCAATCCTCGAGCACGACAAACGCCGCGCCCTCTCCCAGCGACATCCCCCGCCGATCGCGATCGAACGGCCGACAGGGGTCCGGATCGAGAAGCTTGAGCGCATTGAATCCCATGAAGCAAATCCGGGTCAGCGCATCCACACCGCCAGCCAGCATCAAGGGAGTCACACCGTCCCCGATCAGATCCGCAGCGAGCGCAAGGGAGGCAGCGCCCGAGCTGCACGCCATCACCACGGTCTCCTTGGGACCACCGAGGCCGAATCGGTGAGCCACCACCTCAGCGTGAGAGAACGGCAGGACCGATCGCAGGGCTGACCGCCGCCGCGGATTCTCGCCCGACCTCGCCATCTCCCAGTACCAGGCCTCGACCTCCAGCATGCCGCCCCCCACCCCACCGACGATGACACCGGCCGTCGCCCGCTCAGCGCGGGAGAGCCCGGCGTCCACGACGGCCTCTCGGGCCGCGGCGAGGCCAAACCGATCGGCGCGTGAGCGCCGGCGCGAGGCGGGGAGCGCGGCGAGAGCGGCCGCCGGGACCTCGCCGGCGATCCGCGACCTGAACCCGTCCGTCTCGAAGAGCGTGATCGGCCGGATTGCGCACCGCCCCGAGCAGAGTCCCTCCCAGAACGGCTGGACGCCAACCCCGTACGGGCTAACCACGCCAAGTCCCGTCAGGACCACGCGCCTCATTGGCCGGCGGCCTTCATGCAGATGAAGCGGGTCAAGGCGTCCATCGACTGGAAGTGGGGGGCCAGGTCCTCGGACTCGTCAATGACGAGGCCGAACCGCTCCTCGATGGCGACGGAGAGCTCGATGAAATCCAGCGAGTCGAGTCCGAGCGACCCCTCGAGCCCTTTCGGGAGGGTCGTCTCCATGGTGAGGTCGGCGGTCCGCGCCGGGTCGAACTTCAGGCGCGTTGTGAGGATAGTCCGCAGCTCGTCTAGAACTTCCTTCCGTTCCATGCCGTCACATCTCAACCCAGTGCAGGACGGCCTCGGATCCGCGCCATACACCGGTAAGACGCAGATCCAGCGACGCGGCCCCCGCGGCCCGCGCCATACCCAGCTCGACCAGGGGCGTGCACGCGAACGCCTCGCCGAGCCTCCGCTGGACCCCTCCCGCGGCGGTCCGAGCGGGACGTCTGCTTCGTCCTTCAGAGTAGGAAAGCGCGCCAGCGCCGGGCTCCAGGAGCGCGCAGGCCGCGGCCTCCACCAGGGGGCGGCCGACGAGCCAGCGGCCGCGCGCGTAGAGATCCGCGCACTCGTCGAAGGTCTCGACGGCCAGCACCAGCGCCCGATCACACGCCGATGAGGCGAGGAGGGTGGCCGCGTACCAGAGGGCGGAGAGCGTGGCAGGCGCCCCGCCCAAGAAGATCACGTAGGGACCGGTGATCCCGAACTCGATGGCGACTTCCGCTGGCACGGCGCTGGGGGCCGTGTACGGGAAATGGAGCGTCGTGGCGCCGGCTCCCTCGATGAACGCGCGGTTCGACGCGCCGTAGGCCGACGCGGTGGCGTAGAGGAGCGCTGTCCCGTTGCCGGCCAGCAGGGCACGCGGGAATCCTGCCTCCTTGAGCGCGTCTTCGACCGCGACCACCCCGAGAAGGCATTCACGGGTCGCCCGCCGGAATCGATCGCCGGCAAGCGTCGGGCGCCCCGCGGAGACGACGGCGCGCCCGGCCGCCGCGGCTCCAGCATCCTCCGGAAGCGCTCCCAGTCCTTGCCCCCACCCTGACAGGAGGCCAGTTGCGCGAAGCCGTGGCGCCGCGACGGAGCCGGGAGTCATGCACCCTCCAGAACGAGCGCCGCGTTGCACCCGCCGAACCCCAGCGATGTGCTGAGGCTGATCCGCGGGCGGCAGGGCCGCGGTCCCGTGGAAACGAAATCGAGATCGCAGTCGGGGTCGGGTTGCTCCAGGTTCAGGGTGTGGGGGATCTGGCCGTGACGCCAGGCCAAGAGACACATGATCGCTTCCAGCGTCGCCGCGGCCCCCATGGTGTGGCCGGTGTGGGCCTTCATCGAGTTCACCGGGACCGCGTAAGCCCGACGACCCAGAACGCGCTTGAGCACCGCGGTCTCGATCTTGTCATTCAGCGGCGTACCGGTGCCATGGGCACTGACAAACTCGATCTCCTCGGGCGAGATCCCGGCCTGACTCATGGCGCCCCGGATCGAGACCTCGAGCCCTCGCCCGTTCGGATCCGGTGCTGCGATGTGGGAGCCGTCGCTCGCGCTGGCGTGGCCGAGGAGGTACCCGAGGCATTTCCCCCCGCGCTCGGCGGCGTCCCGCTCGCGCTCCATCAGGACCAACCCGGCCGCCTCCCCCAGTAATAGCCCGCTCCGCCGGCGATCGAAGGGACGAACCTCGTCGCGCGTCAGCGACCGGAGCACGTCAAACCCTCTCATCACGAACCGGCAGAGGATGTCATAGCCTCCCGCCACCGCGACGTCGGCGGCGCCGTTCCGCAGCAGATCAGCCGCGAGCCCGAGCGCTGTGGCTCCCGAGGCGCAGGCCGTGGAAATCGTCAGCACCGGCCCCTCCGCTCCCAGCCACTGCCCCAGGGCTCGCGCGGGACTGTCGTAGAAGGCTCCCGCAAGGCGCGATGGCCGCCTCTCGCCACGCAGGGCGCGCTCGCCCTCTTCGACCCCGCCCAACGCCGTGCCCAGCACCACGGCGACGCGGCGCGGGTCGGCAGCGAGCGGCCGGCCTCCGACGTGGGCCACCAGTTCGTCGGCGGCGGCGATCAGCAGGCGGGAGGCGCGGCAGTCGGTGGAGACCTCTTCTGGTCGCTCCCGGACCAGTTTCTTGATCTCGCCCGCGCGGGGGACCCGGAGGTCGTCCACCGGGAACCGTTCGATCCGGGAAATCCCCGACGCGCCTGTGACGAGCGCCGACCAAAACGCGTCGAGGTCCTGCCCGATCGGCGTGACAACGCCGGCCGTCACAATCGCGATGCGGTCGGCTTCAGCCACTCGCAGGGCCCCAAAAATCGTAGAAGTTGAACCACTGGTCGGGATGGGCCGACACGTGCCGCTGGATGACGGCCACCAGCTGGCGGAGGCCGGTCTCCTCGCCACCCGCTCCGACCCAGATGGGGGCCTCCTGGACAATCCGGTAGGCTCCCGCGTCCCCCAGAACGCAGAATGCCGGGAGCACCGGGGCCCCGGAGGCCCGGGCCAGGAGGAACGGGCCGAGCGGAAACGCGGCCGCATCGCCGAAGAACGGCAGGCGCACGTCGGCGCGCCCGCCGGTCGCGCGATCGCCCTGGACGGCGACGATCTCATTACGCCGGAGCGCGGCAAGGAGCGCGAGGGACGTCGTCGGGGCTTCACGCGTCACGAATCGGACCCCATTGGCGTCGTGGCGAAGGAAAGCCTCGACCGAGGGGTCCTCTTCCGCGGAGAGCACCACGTGGGTGGCGCGCCCCAGCCTCATTGCCAGGAGCCGACCTCCCAGTTCCCAGTTCCCGAGGTGGGCCGTCGCGACGATCAGCCCGCGCCCGGGCGCCGCCGCCGCTGCCAGGTGCTCCTCGCCGTCCACCCCGTCGAAGTAGGGGCGGAGCATCGCCACCGGCGCCCGGTTGAGCGTGAGCAGGTCGGCAAAGCAAAGCGCGAAATTTCTGAAGGTCCTCGAGACCGCGGCGTCAAGGCTCCTCTCATCCGCGCCTGGGAGAATCCGCCCCAGGTTTTGTCGGATGCTTTCCCGCTCCACGGGCAGGATTCTCAGGGCGACGCGCGCCAATACCACGGCCAAGGCGCGGCGCCCGCGGCGAGGCAGAGCCTGCGCGGCGAGGCTCGCGAGGCGGTAGTATCTGCCGCGGTTGTACGGGTGGGAGTACCACCGGCGCGAGCGTCCCGGCGCTCCAAGCGTGAGGGCCCCGGAGACGTCCATGGCGGCCTAAAGCAGCGGCGAGTAGTACATACGGAAGGCGCGGATCGGTCCGGGCTTCGTGTCGAACAGGCGCGTGGCCCAAAAGCGGAGGGGTTCGCGCTGAAAGCTGATAACCCCGGGGCGGGCGGGCTCGTTGGGGTCATACACGCTGAACTCCACCGCATCGTCGGTGATCCGGTAGGCGTAGGCCACGACCCCGTGGTTCAGCTCGGGGGTCGGCCAATTGGTGACGAGCAGCTGAACGGGCCGCCCAGTGCGGAGCTCCGCGAGCACCTCCGCAGCCACGCGCTCTTGGTGCCTTCCTCCGAACGGCAAGGTGGCGCGCCAGTTCGTCCAGTGGACCATCGTCCAGAATCGGGAGCCGAGCCCGGCCTTGACCGCCACCTCCTCCGCGCGTGAGAGCTCCTGGAGACTACGGTAGCCGGGAATAACCACCCGCTCTTCGGGGGGGAGCGCCTCCTCCCAGGGGGAGCGTGACCGGACCTGGCGCACCAGTTCCACGTACGCCTCAGAAGGAAGCTTTGCCAGACTCGGGTCGAAGCGCGCGAACTTCAAAAATTGCACGACACCGCGAGTCATCACGAAGCAGTAATTCGCGTAAAGATCATCCCGCCCGGGGTTCAGCGACCTCACCTCGTTGGGGAAGGCGAAGGTGTCCTCACCGAAGTGGAAGACCGGCGCCGCGAGCGGCTCGCGGAGCGACGTCTCGAGCGGCGCCACCGAGGCGCATCCCGTCGCAACCAGGAGCGCCGCGACGAGGAACAGACGCAGCCATCCCGGGCCGAGTCGGCCCCGGCCCCGTGCGGCTGGTGGGGTCAACCAAGGTGTGTCCACAGCTCAATATTCTACCCCAGGATCCTCGATCTTCGACGAGAGATCCCAGAGACGCACTGCCCGGTCATCCCCTCCAGAGATGGGCCAGCGTCCGTCGGCAGTGAACGCGACCGCGTACGTGGGTTCCGTGGGACTCCGGATCACGCCGGCCTCGCGCGCGATGCGCAGGTCCCAGAGGCGAATCGGCGAATCACGATGTGCAGGGTCGAGGAGCCGACCGCGGGGCGGGAGGCGCCAAGCGCCGCTCAGTCGATCGGCTCTCCCCTCGACCATTTCAGCGTAGTTTCGGCCACGGTTTCCCCAAACCGCTTCATAAGATCCTCCGTGGTGACGAAGTGCCAGCCTCCAATCCCCAAGCCGCCCAGAAAGGACTCACGACCAGCGAACTTCGCGAGTGTCTTCCCGCTGGAATCCTTGATCTCAAAAACGCCCTTCACCTTGGCCTGGCCCGCCCCCATCCCGATGAGGGCGCGCAGCGCCACGCTCCCCTTGTCAACCTCCGTGATCGTCCCCGAGAGCGTGATCGCCGATCCCACGGGCGTCGCAGGCGGCGTCTCCAGAACGGTCTCAAAGCCCTTTTTCTCGTTGAGCCATTGCACGACGCCCTTTCTGAAGTGGGGCTGGAGGGCCTCCCAGGTCGTGTCCTCCACCTTGATCTCCCCCTTGATCTCCCCCAGGACGAACGTCGTGTACTTCTCGGGCGGGACCAAGTTAAGTTCGGGCTTCACCGACTGGAAGGTGCAGGCGGACATCCCCCCCATGAGAGCCGCCAGCGACAGGACAAGGACGAATCTCCCGATGAGCAGTCTTGGCATTGTCAGCGCCTCCCTCCGGCTTCCGCACTTTTTGCCCGTGAAATCGAGCACGAGGTCACCCCCGAGGA
>CAYRZF010000001.1:45970-50557 GCA_964428805.1 uncultured bacterium
CTCCGGCTTCCGCACTTTTTGCCCGTGAAATCGAGCACGAGGTCACCCCCGAGGACTCGGTGAAAAAGGCAACGCGATGGCGATATTTTATCCCGGTCTGACGCCGGGTCAAGGGGCTCTTGCTAACTGTGGGTGCCCACGATGCTACAATGAAAGCCGAGTGAAGAACGCTCTTGCGCGCCTCCTGCCGGGCGGTGTGGTGCTGCTCGCCGCCACGTTCCTCCCCCAGGTCGCGGCCCTCCGGGAATCGCTCCCGGCCCTCCTCCCGATCTATTTCTCCGTCGTCTTCGGCGGGGGAATCCTGCTCGCCTGGCGGTTTGATCGGAGCCGCTTGGTCCTGGCACTCCTCGTCCTCGCCCTGGCCGACCGGGCGCTGCTCCACTTCGCCGCAGGCGATGCGCGGACGACGGACATCGGTCGGATCGTCTTCAATGCGGTCAGCCTGCTGCTGCCTGTGAACCTGGCGGCCCTCTCGTGGCTGGCCGAACGCGGGCTCCTGACCGCGCGCGGCAGGGTGAAGTTGATGGTCCTTGCGTTGCAGGTGCTCGGTGTCACCCTGATCTCCCGTTCCGAGCTCGCGTCCGTCGCCGCGTGGCTTGACCACGCATTCGTGGAGGCCGCATTTCCACGTACCATCGCCATCCCTCAGCCCGCGCTGCTGGCCTTCGGCCTCGCCTTCGTCCTTGTCGCCAGCCGCTTCCTCCGCCATCCGACCGTTCTGGAAAGCGGCTCCGTGTGGACGCTGGTCGCCGCCTTTCTCGCCTTGGGCACCGGCCCGGTGGGCGTCGTGTCCACGCTCTACCTGACCACCGCGGGACTCATCCTCGTCGTGTCGCTCGTCGAGACCTCTCACGGCATGGCCTATAGCGATGAGCTGACGGGACTGCCGGGACGGCGCGCGCTCAACGAAGCGCTCCTCAAGCTCGGCGACCGGTACACGATCGCGATGGTGGACATTGATCATTTCAAGCGGTTCAACGACGAGCATGGCCACGATGTCGGAGACCAGCTCTTGCGCTGGATCGGCGCGAGGCTGGCAACCGTCGGTGGCGGCGGCAAGCCCTTCCGCTATGGTGGCGAAGAATTCGCGGTGATCCTCCCCGGCAAGTCGGTGGCCGACGCCATGCCCCATCTCGAGGCTCTGAGAACCAGCATCTACGACTCGGCCTTCACCGTGCGCGGGCGACGCCGGCCCCGGGAGAAACCGCCAAGACCGCGAACGAGCAGAGGCCAGAAAAAAGCGGTCGTCACGGTCAGTATCGGGGTCGCCGACTCGGACCGCCACGACTCAACGCCGGACAAGGTGATCGAGGCCGCTGATACCGCGCTCTATCGCGCAAAGAGAGCCGGGCGAAACCGAGTCTCCACGTAATTTGCTCTAGCGGCCGAGGACTTCCCCGAGCCACCGTTCCACAATCGACGCGAGTTCGCCCTGGTGGCTGGAAAAGTTATGGCCGGCGCCGGTGATCTCCACCAGATCCGCTCGGGGCGCCAGCGTCGCGGCCGCCTTCAGGCGTCGCCCGACCGCGGGCTCCACGAGGCGGTCCGCGGTCGCGTACACGAGCAGTACAGGGACTCTGACCCGCGCAATATTGCGAAACGGGTCGGACTTGGTCTGGGGCCCACGAAGGCTGACCAGGTGATCCGCCGAGTACAGGGCCTTGCCGAGCGGCCCGAGGTCCACCAGCATCAGCTCCTTGCCACGCTCGGCCGCCTGAAGGCGTTGCGCTTCCTCCAGGGTCCGCGTCGCGGCTTCGCGCCCGAAGCGTCGCACGTTCCACTCGAACGCGTTTCCCGGTCCCGCCAGGAGCACCACCGCCCGGATGCGAGGATCCTGCGTTTCGGCCAGATAGAAGAGCACGCGGTTCGTCCCGAGGCTCGAGCCGATGATCGCCAGCGGCGCCACCCCGCGGCGCGACAGCTCATCGATGGCCGCCTGCTCGTCCCAGCGATTCTCCTCGAATAGCGTCGTTTTCGGACCCCCATTATGGTCGCGCATGTTAACCGCGAGCGTCATGAAGCCGCGCGGGGCCAGCCCGCGAGAGAGGTGCCCCGTCGAGCCCGAATAAAAGTTGGACGCGTAGCCGTGGATCAGCGCGACTCCCGCGCGCGGCGGGCGACCCACAGGGGCATAGACGAGCCCGGCGGTCTCGACGCCATCGGGGGTCGTCAGGCGGATAAACTCTGTGGAAATCCCGGGCGGCTGGGCGCCGGCGGCCAAGGCGAACAAGCTGACCGGGAGGGAGGCGATCAGAAGGCGACGAAGGGTCAGCAAGAAGAGGGCCCGCCCCCTCATGGGCCCGTCATACTCCCCGCGCGGCCCGTTGTCAACGAACCGGTCGCGCAGGGCGGCGGGAAGGCGCGACTCTAGACGCTGACGGTCAGCGCGAGACTGACGCTCTGGTCCTCACCGTCCTGGACCCCGCCGCGAGGGGGTGGGAACGGTTGGGCCTGGTTGACCGCGGTGCGGACGCTCTGGGCCACTTCGGGGTTGGGCGGGTCCACTGAGACCTTGAGCGAGACGGTTCGCCCGGCGGCGTTCAGGTGCAAAGCGAGCAACACCAGGTAGACTCCACGAGTGGTCGCGGGATAGCGCAGCTCCCGGTAGATTTTCTTCAAGATCCCATCCTCATAGCTCGCTTTCCAGTTCGCCGGCGGAGCCACCGGGCTCTTAAAGACAAACCAGCGGCGCTTTTTTGCCAAGGCTCGTCGGGCTCCCTGGCCCAGGGTCGCGAGGTAGGCCTGATACTGGGAGACCTTAACCCGGCAGCGCTGGCAGTAATCGCCCAGGACCTCGGACGAGCCGCACTTCGGGCACGTCTCCGTCAGGAGGCCTTCCTGGTGCGTTGGGCTTCGTCGCCCGGGGGTGCTCCTTCTGAACATAGGGCCCTCCCATGAGGTGGATCAAACGGGACATCTCTGTAGTGACCGGTGAACGGAGCAACCTTGCTGCCAGGCGTGGCCGGGCCCGAACTTATTGAAACGACGGAGGGGTTCCCATCCCCGGCGATGCCATCTCAACACTTCAGGTTTGACAGGCGTCAGCGGGAGGACGGTGAACGGTCGCGCCGCTAGAGGTCTTCTTCGGCCGGTTCCGTCGGATAGCCGGCGTGAATCCAGACATTGAGCCCGCCCTTGAGGACCCAGACATCCGCCAATCCCTTGGCCCGAAGCGCCAGCGCCGCCCGGACGCTGGAGACCTCGTTGGGTCAGACGCAGTACGCCACGATCGTCTGATCGCGGGAGAGCGTCGCCGCGAGCCGGTCGAGCTCCTCATGATCGGCGCGGACCGCGCCGGGGATCCGGCGGGGTTTCTCCCTTACGGCCAGCGGTGTCCGCACATCGATCACGACCAGCCTCGCGCCATCTTCCTGGCGTCGCCGCAGCTCCGCGGGTGTAAGGCCGACCGTCCGCAGCGCCTTTCTGACGCGCAGGCGGAGCGCGAGCCGCCAGCCGACGTAGGCGAACCCGAACCCGGCCAAGCCCCAGCCCACGAACACGCCCATCTGAGAGACAGCGGCCTGCGCCCGGTCCACGATCTCCCAGCCGAGGAAATAGCCGATCCCGACGGTGACGACCGTGAAGATCACAGCGCCCCCCGTATCGTACGCCAGAAACAGCGGGAACTTCGCGCGCAGGGTTCCCATCAGCGGCGGGGCGATCGTGTTCAATCCGGGCAGGAACTTCGCCACCAGGAGGGTCGGCATTCCGTGGCGGAGGAAAAACCTTTCGGTCTTGCCCACGCACGTGTCGGGGTTCAGCGACAGGCGACACAGGAACCCGAGCACCGGACGGCCGCGCCACCGCCCGAGGGCGTACCAGACCAGATCACCGATGAGCGCGCCTGAGATCGCGCCGACAATGATCAGCGGGAGCCCGAGCTTCCCGGCGCCGACGAGCGCTCCCGCGACGATGAGCACGACCAAACCCGGGAGCGGCAAGCCGAGATTCTCGAGAAGGATGACGCCGAATACGACCACGTAGCCGTACCGGAGGAGCAGGGTCAGAACGTCGCTCATGTGCCTTTTAGATGCGGCCAGTCTCCTGTGAGATTCACCGAGCATCCTCTTCCCGCGTGGTAGAATCGGCTGGTGAAAATCCTCCTGGCCCTTCTTCTGCCGCTGTTCGCCGCGGCGGGATGCGCCACGGAGTCGCCCGAAGAGAAGGCGGCCAAACGACTCGCTCAAGCAGAGGCCGCGATGGAAGAGTGCAAGCGCCGGGCCGGGCTCCAGGGGACGCCGACCCCTGATACCATGATCCTCGACGTGCCCGGCCAGCACGGCCAGCCCCTCACGACCGAGGGCGCCAACATCATCCGACTGAAAGTGGCCTGCCGGAGTGAGCTGGCGGAGTTGCTCTCGGCGAGGCAGGCGGAGGCCATCTCGCGGTGAGTCTGCTCCTGGGCATTCCGCTCTACTGCCTCGGGGCGCTCGTGATCCAGTGGGTCCTCACGCGCGTCGTCCGTCTCCTGGGCGCGCTCGGCTTCTACGCCGCCGAGCTTCCCGGCCGCGGGGCGGACTGGCTGGCCCAGAGGCTGGGCGGCGGCCGGGCGACGGGCACCGCCGAGAAGATCTCTGAGGGGGTTTA
>CAYRZF010000001.1:50657-59631 GCA_964428805.1 uncultured bacterium
GAGAGCTTCGCCGCGCGGTGGCCGGCCGCCGGGTGGGTGTTCGGCATCATGTCCCTGGCCTGGCTCTGGCTCAGCGTCGGCTTCTGGGGGCTGCTCCTATACTGGATCGTCTGGCTGATCTTCGGTCTCTGGCTGGGGCTTCTCGGCGCGTTCTGGGGAGTTCTCAGCGAGGCGTTCTGGGGAGTTTTCAGCGAGGCGTGATAAGGCGACGTCGAACGGTTCGCGGCGGAAGTAGCACGGTTAGTGGATCAGAGCGGGTGTCCCCCAACATGTGGGAGGATCCCGCGTCGCATTTTTCATGACTCGATTCCTCCGCTCGCCTCCTACTATGAGACCGCTCTTCGATGATAGCGTTCAGGCGTGGAGCAAGGGATCTCGTCGTCGTCGGGACGATCCTCGTCCTGGCCGGCTGCGCCGGAGTGCCGCGCGACACCTACTTCCCATCCCTCACGGACCCCGACACCCTGAAGGTTTCCCACGCCCTCTACAAGGCCGCGGCGGCGGCAGGTGACGATCCCGCCCACTACAGCTTCGCCATGGTGGCGTCGCCCCAGGTCCAGGCCTGGAGCGCCGAGCACGCGACGTTCTACGTCACCGACGGCCTGGCGCGCATGCCCGTCCATGTCGTCGAGCCGTTGATCGCCCACGAGGTGGCCCATGAGGTGCTCGGCCACCTCGGAAAGAAGCAGGCCCTGTCGCTCTCCATCACCGCGGGGTTCGCGGTCCTGGGCGTCTTCGTTCCCGGGGCGAGCCTCGCCGACCTCGTGGTGAACCCCCTGGTGGCGCGAGCCTACTCCCGCGACCACGAGCTCGAGGCCGACGCCCGGGCGGTGGAAATCCTCCACGCCATGGGCTACCAGGCGCCGCGTCGGGCTCTCTGGCTCGCCCTTCAGGCCGCGGACGCCCGAAACGGAAGGGTCAAGGAGCAAGGTGGTGTACTGGCCACCCATCCGTCATTGGCGGATCGCCTGGCCGCGCTCCAACCCCTCGAGCCGCCAGCCTCCCCCCTGGCCGAAGCCCTCCTCACGAAGTAGCACCGCCTCGCCAGAATCAGGTCGTACAGAAGCCCCCCTCCGAGTAACTACCCGCGTCCCCGAAATCCAGTCGTGAAGTCCGCGCCGCTCGGCGGTGAATAGCACCCCGAGAAACCCGAGGCCGAACGGGAGCGCGGCCACCCACGAACCGACCCAGCGGACCAGCGCCCGCCCGTATCCCGCCGGGGCGCCGTCCCGCCGAACCACGGCGAGTCCACAAAGCATCTTGCCGGGTGTCTGCCCGCAGCCGCCGACAAAGACGATGAAATAGATGGCATGGAGCCCGATCCCCCAGAGCAGCAGGAGTCCGGCCAGGGCCGCCAGGTTCCGCACATCGGCCGGCCACCGGACCACGCCCCAATAGGCCATTACCCCCCAGCAGGCAAGGAGAAGCCAGAGGCTCCCGAGGAAAACCCGGTCGATGATCCACGCGTTGAGACGGGAGAAGAACCCCGCCGGCTCGAGATCGGTCACTGCCCCTCCTCCTCTCCCGCCTCCAGCGGAGGGCCCGCGGCCTCCGGCTGCGGGTGCGGGCCCGTCGGCACCGCGGCTCCGCCGTAGATCCGCCGATACTCTTCCCACGACACCATCACGCGCTTGACGAACTGCCGCGTTTCGTCGAAGGGGATCTGCTCCACGAACAGCTCCAGGTCATTGCTCTTCCGCGCCCCCCACCATTCGCGCACGCGCAAGGGGCCGGCATTATAGGCTGCCGCCGCAAGGCGCGGATCGGCGAACTCTCCCAGAAGCGCGGCGAGATAGAGGGCCCCGAGCTGGAGATTCGGCGCCGGGTCGTCGAGAAGGTCTCCGTCGCCGAACGTCAGGCCGCGACGGAGCGCCAGGGAGCGGGCGGTATCGGGCATCAGCTGCATCAGGCCGCGCGCCCCGACCGGCGAGCGCGCCGCCGGAAAGAAATTCGACTCCTCCCGGACGAAGGCCGCCAGAAGGAACGGATCCAGCTTCGCCCGCATCGCCGCCTCCATGAGCTCGCGCTGCCAGCCGAGAGGATAGAAGATCTCCCAGAATGCCCTCGGCAGCGCCGGATCGCCGCTGGACGCCAGGTCACCGAAGAAGCGGCGAAGGATCCTGAGCGCGAGGTGGTATCGTTCCTGACGGACAAACGCGGCGCCCAGGGCGTAGAGCTTGCGGGGCTCAAGCAGCGAGCGCGACTGGATCTCTTCCAGCTCGCCCACGGCGAAGTCGGCCAGCCCCAGGTCGCTCAGCACCTCGGCCTTGGCGAAGCGCGGATCCCCGGCCAGGGGCCGGAGCGCATCCGGCGGGAGGGTGACTGTCGTCGCTCTTGCCCGGCGGACCGTCTTCGCGAGGGTTCGCTGACCTGCCAGGATCCCGTAGTAGTTCCGCGGTGCCTCCGTCACAAGCACGCCGTACAGGCGTTTGGCCTCGGCTTCCTCGCCGAGCGTCTCGCGCGCGCGCGCCGCCCAGTACGTCGCGGGATGGCGGTAGGGGCCGGCCACGGGCAGCCTGCTCAGCCGACCGAACTCCTTCGCGGCAGCCGGGAGGTCGGAGCGCAGGTACGCGAGCCAACCGAGCCGCCAGAAGGCCGTGGCCGCGGCATCGAAGTCGGTGAAGTCGGTGACGAGCCGCCGGTAGAGGGCCTCAGCCTCAGCGGCTCGCCCCGCGTCTTCCAGGAGGCGACCGCTTCGCAGCAGCGAATCCGCAACTTCGGGAGCGTTGGGATACTCCCGCACGAGGCGCCCCAGCGTCGTCAGGGCCAGCTCCCGCGCCCCCATGCGCTGCTGAAGTCGCCCCAGCTCGAGGAGAAGCGTGGCGCGCCGGGCTTCCGCAATCTCCCGGAGAGCCCGCTCAGCGGCCCGCTCAGCCACGTCGTACCGGCCGCCGCGGCGCCAGGCGCTACTCAGCACGCGCAGGCCGCGGAGCGTCAGCTCGGGGTCGGGCAGCTCGGCCAGCAGCGTCTCGGCTTCCTCGCGCGCCGCCGACCGGGCGCCAGCCACCAGGAGCCGCTCGGCCCGCTCCATCCGCTCGGCCTGAGTGGGCGGGGGCAACGCGAATCCCTGAGCCGCCAGGTGCCTCAGACGATCACCCGCCGCGTCCCCGTAGGCCGAGGCGGGGGCCGTCAGCCAGAGCTCGCGGAATGTCCCGGCGGCCTCGAGGCCGCGCCCTTGGGCTTCCAGGGAGAGCCCGAGCAGGTACCAGGCGCCCGGCGCCTCAGGGCGCCGAGGAAAGTGGGCGAGAAAACGCCGGAGCAAGGACTCGGTCGCGGCCTCATCCTCCTGCTGGGATGCCCAGTCGGACGCGCGGAGGATTGCCAGGGGTGCGAGCGAACTGTCGGTGAAGCGGTCGGGGAGAGTCTCGGCCGCCTGACGGGCGGCGGCCAGATCACCCTGACGGGCCAGCACTTCCGCGAGAAAGAACTGGGCGTAATCCGCAAGGAGCGAGCCGCGCTGCGCCACGGCGGCAAACTCTCGCGCGGCCTCCTCCCAGTCACCGCCCTGAAGGGCCTCGACGGCCGCGGCGAAGCGCGCCCGCTCCCCTTCCGTGAGACGCGGGCCCGGTTCCGCGGCGGGGGCCGGACCCGTGAGCGCCAGCAGGAGCCCGATCAGGAGCGCGGAAGAGCAAATCCTCACGTCTTGAGTCTACCAGAGGTCAGCGAACCACCGGCTCCCGCCGCGTGACCCGCCGCGTGTAGAGGATCCGCTGGATCGCGGTCACGTTGACCAGGAGCGCCAGGATCCAGAGGGCCGGGGTCATCAGATGGAACAGCCCGCCCGCGATCAGGACGAGCTGGCGCTCCGGGCGTTCCATCAGGCCGATCTCGCAGGCCACGCCGATCGCCTGGGCCCGGGCCTTGGTGTAGCTCACCATCACCGTCCCGATCAGGACCAGCAGCGTGAGAAGCACCTCCCTCGTCCGCCCCACGCGGATAAAGAGGAACAGGATGCCGGTGAGCACCACGAGGTCCGAGTAGCGGTCAATGACCGAGTCGAGGAACGCGCCGAACGGGGTCACCTGCCCTGAGAGCCGCGCCAGGGAGCCGTCAAAGAAATCGAACAGGCCCGAAAGGACCAGGAGCGCAGCGCCCCATCGCTCCCGCCCGCGCGCGAACGAGACGGCGGCCAGGAGGCTCACGCCCAGCCCGAGCACCGTGAGGTGGTTGGGACGAAGGCGAAGAGCCAGGAGCGGGCGGACCACCGGATCGGTCCATCGGGTGAGCCAATCCTTGTAGTGGCTAAGCATGCCGCCGCCTGCCCCACCTCAGAGCGGGGTGATCAGCGCCTCTTCGAGCGCTTCGCGGATCCGGTTCATCGCCTCGGGGTCTTCGATCTTCCGCCCCTCGCGGTCGGTGACGTAGAACGCGTCGAACGCCTGGTCAATCTCCGTGGCGATCCGAGCGCTGGCGATATCCAGCCCCGCCCGCGACAGCGTCCGCGTGATGAGGTAGAGCAACCCCACTCGGTCCGGGCATTTCACCTCGACCACCGTGTGGGTGTCGGAGAGGTCGTTGTCCACGGCCACTTTCGCCGGTCCGGGCACCGTTTCGGCTTCGCGCCGACCCGCGTGCCGGCGCTCGAGCAGCGCCTCCACCGTCTCGTCGCCCCGGATCACCCGCCGGAGGTCTTCAAGGGTCCGGCTCCAGCGCGATTCCTCGGTGATCGCCTCCCCAATCCGATCGTTGACCTGAAAGGTATCCAGTGCGATGCCGTCGGCGCGCGTGTGGATCTGGGCTGAGAGGATGTTGACCCCGTTCGCCGCCAGCGTCCCGGCAATGAGGGAAAAGAGCCCGGGGAGATCCGGGGTGACGACGAGCAGATCGGAAAAGCCGAGGTCGGGGTGGTGAAACAGTTCCGTCGCAACCGGCGCGGCCTCGAGGTGATGGATGAGTCGAAGGTGCGCCGCGATCCGCTGGGCGCCGGTGGTCACAAGATATCGCTCGGACATCCAGGCCAGGTGGGCTTCGACCTTCTCGCGTGTCTCTTCCCCTCCCAGCTCCGCCCACACCCGGCGCGCCACGGTCTCCCGATCGGGCGTCTCCGGCCGACCACCGGCCAGGCGAACGAGTGTCCGGCTGTAGAGCTCCCAGAGGATTACCGCGCGCCACGAGGTCAGAACGCCGGGCCCCACCGCCTTCATGTCGGCGTAGGTGAGGAGGTAAAGCATCCTGAGCCACTGGGGATCCCGCACCGCCCCGGCGAACTGCTCGACGGTCTTCGGGTCATCGATGTCGCGGCGCTGGGCGACGTGGGACATCAGCAGGTGGTGCTCGACGAGGAAGACGAGGGTGGCGGCGGCGGCGGGGGCGAACCCCAGCCGGGACGCCAGCGTCTTGATGAGCGGGATGCCCTTGGCCGCGTGGCCGTGCCCCTTGGCCTTGCCGATGTCGTGAAGCAACATCCCGAGGATCAACAGCTCGGGCTTCTCCACCTCCGTGAGCACGCGGGCAATCCCTTCCGACTCTGCCGACTGCCCGGGGGCCAGCGATTCCAGGGTCTCCACGGCCAGGAGCGAGTGCTGGTCCGCTGAGAACTTGTGGTAGGCGTCGTATTGCACCAGACACGTAAGCGCCCCCCACTCAGGCAGGTGCCGCCCCAACACCCCGAGCTCGTGCATCACGCCGAGCACCTGCGCCACGCGGCCCCAGTTGCGGCAGATCGCGAGCAGGAGATCGCGCACCTCGACGGAGCGGCGGAACCCCTCGTCGATGAGATCCAGCGAATCCTCGATCGCCCGCTCCAGGTCAATGGACAGATCGCACCCCAGCCGGTGGGCGTGCCAGAAGACCTTCATCAGGCGCGTGGGATCCTCCCGGAACGCGCGCCCGTCGGCCTCGGCCAGGTGGAGCCGCCCGTCGAAAAACAAAAGGCCGTCGGCCAGCGCCTCCTGCCGGAGCCGGCGCTGCGCCGAGCCGCGCCGCGAGAGCATCTCCTGACAGCGGGCGATGAGCCGCCGCGACACCCGGTGGATCACGCGGGCGCGCAGGTAGTAGTCGCGCATGAACTTCTCGACGCCCAGGGCGGTCTCATCGTCGGCGTAGCCGAAGTTCCGCGCGATCTGGGGCTGGAGATCCCGCGAGAGCACATCGTTCTTGTGGCCCGAGAGGAAGTGCAGCTCGTTCCTCACGCGCCAGAGGAAGGTCAGCGCCTCGTCCGCCGAGCGCCGTTCCCGGTCGGCGATGAGCCCCTTGTCCGCCAGCTCGTGGAGCGTGCGGGCACCGAACTTCGCGGAGGCGAGCCACATGGCGGTGTGAATGTCACGGAGGCCGCCGGCCGACTCCTTGACGTTGGGCTCGCCGATATAGGGCGAGGCCCCGAACTTCCGGTACCGCTGGTCGCGCTCGGCCAGCGCGGTTTCGAGGAAGCCGGCGAAGTCCTTGCGGAAGAGGTTCGTCCTGAGGACCGACTGAAAGCGCTTGAACAGGTTCCGATCCCCCGCCACGTGACGCGCCTCCTGCATGGAGGTGCGGCTCGGGAAGTCGGTTCGCGCGATGGCCAGGCAGTCGGGGAGGCTCCGGCACGAATGCCCCACCTGGAGCCCCAGGTCCCAGAGGGTGTAGAGCAGCTCCTGGGTGATCCGCTGGACGAACGGCGTCATCCCGCCCTCGTAGATCACCATGAGGTCGATGTCCGAGGACGGGTGGAGCTCGCCGCGCCCGTATCCACCCAGGGCGACGAGTACGACGCGAGTGGGTGCTTGACGATCCCGCTGAGCGTCCTGCCGCACGAGGTCGAACAGCTGCCGGAGGAAGCCGTCGATGAAGTGAGCATGCGCCTGGACGGACTCCTGCCCGGAGGCTCCCTTGACGTGACGCGCCCTGAGGGAGTCGAGACCCGAATCCAGATGCTGGCGGAGGAGATTGAGGCGAAGCCGGCGTCGCTGGTCCGCCAGTTCTGCCGGAGGGCCCTCAAAGGTGCGCTGGAGCTCGGCGTCGGCCCGCTTGAGATGCTGGAACACTTCGCGGGACATGGTCAAATTACCCTACACGGGGCCGTCAATATTGTCAAACACGACGCTGACTTGGGCGATACAATGGAGCCCCATGCGGCGACTCTGGCGCTCGGCGCTCGATCGGCTGGCCCCCTACGAGGCAGGCCCTCCCCTTGAGTCCCTCCAAGCCCAGCTGGGACTTTCCGAAGTCATGCGCCTGTCCGCCAACGAGAGCCCCCTGGGTCCCTCCCCGCGCGCCATCCTCGCCATTCGCGCCGAGGCGGCCCGCGCCCACCTCTACCCCGACGGCGGCGGCTCGGCGCTCCGCGAGGCCCTGGCCAGAGCCCTCGGCGTCACGCCGGAGTCGGTGATCCTCGGAAACGGCGCCGACGAGCTGCTCGGCTTCATCGCCTGGGCCGCCCTGGAGGCCGGCGACGAGGCGCTGATCCCCCACCCCGCCTTCGAGCCCTACACCACCGTCGTCACCCTCGCAGGGGCGACTCCTGTGGCGAGCCCGCTCGCGGATTACCGGACCGACCTCGACGACATGGCGTCCCGCGTGACGCCGAGGACGAAGGTCGTGATGCTCTGCTCCCCCCACAACCCGGCGGGTACGATCATCCGCACGGCGGAGTTCCGACGCTTCGCCAGCGCCCTCGGCGCCGATCCGCCGCTCCTGGTCCTGGACGAGGCATACCGCGACTTCAGCGACGAGCCGGAGGGCGTCGACGGGATCGCGCTCTTGCCGGAGTACCCCACGCTGGTCGTGTTGCGCACCTTCTCCAAGATCGCGGGGCTGGCCGGGTTGCGAGTCGGCTACGGGGTGGCGCGCCCCGAGGTCGTCCAGATGCTGAACCGCGTGCGCGCTCCCTACAACGTGAACCGCTTGGCCCAGGTGGCGGCCGTGGCGGCGCTCGAAGATCGCGAGCACTGGGAGCGGACGCGACGGCTGGTGATCCAGGAGCGCCAGTTTCTGACCACGGAACTCCGCCGCCTGGGATTCGCCGTCGTGCCCTCGCAGGCGAACTTCCTCCTGGTTCGGATGGGGGTGCGCGCACCGGCGCTCAGAGACGCGCTCCTGAAGGAAGGGATTCTCGTACGCGACGGGGCGGCGGTGGGGTTTCCGGGCCACCTCCGGATTACGGTCGGCACCCGGGACGCGAACGCGCGGCTGGTGCGGGTTTTGGAGCGCGCCGCCCCCTCACCTTCATCCTCTCCCCCCGAGGGGGAGAGGGCAGGGTGAGGGGATCAGCGCTTGGGCGGTGCCGGTTTCGCCGGGGCGGGAGGCTTCTTGCCCGCCTGGCGGGCCTTCGTGAGCTCAGCCTCCAGCTCCTCGATACGCTTGGTCGTGGCTTCCCGCTCGGCGGAGAGGGCCATCACCTGCTTCTCCAAGAGCGAGACGCGCTGCTGGGCCTGCACAGCCTGGAGGCGGAGCTGCTCAGCTTCGAGGTACACCTGCTTCAGCTCGCCCCGGAGCTTCACCTCCTGGTCCGCCCCCTTCTTCCACTGAAAGCCGGTCCACGTGGCGAGCCCGGCGAGGAGAAGGCTCGCGATGATGAGAAGCCAGGGACGGGGAGGCGTTACCCTCGCGTCGATGTCCTGCCGAATCCGGCCGGGCTCCGCCGCGAGATCCGGTTCGTTGGCGTTCATCTTGATTGAAAGTCTACCGGAGCCCCGCCGAGAGAGTCAAAGAAATTGGGCGGCCCTTGGCGCGCGAAACGCGATGATGTATCATCGCGTTTAAAGGAGGCTCGATGCGGGAACCGGGCTCCCCACCCACGCTCACGCGCTTCTTCGATCGGGTGGTCCGCCGGAGCTTCGGCGACCTCGCCCTCCGCGACGACCCCGCAGCCGACTACCTCTCGGACCTCCTGGCCCGCTTCGCGCATACGGAGAACCTGTACCCCACCAGTGGCGTGTCCGCCCACCGACTGGAATCGGTCGCCGAGGCGCTGCTGGAAATCCAGCGGGTCTGGGACGTGGACTCGCCTCACTTCAACCCGCTCCGGGAGCGCGAGTTGCGCCGCCACATCGGCGAT
>CAYRZF010000001.1:59731-76236 GCA_964428805.1 uncultured bacterium
CTCGCCTCACTTCAACCCGCTCCGGGAGCGCGAGTTGCGCCGCCACATCGGCGATCTCCCGTTCTTCCGTCGGCTCATCACCGCATGGTAGCCCGTCCCGTCGAGGACGAGGCGGTCCTCGCCTGCCTCGCCACGCTCGAGGCCACCCTCGCGGCATCCCCTGCCCAGTCCGCATCACTCGACGCCTTCTCCCCCCGCATGCTGGAAGCCGCCCTCGGCGCGCTGGCCCGTCGGGGCGACGACGCGGCCCTCCGGCTCATCACGGCGGTGGCGGAGCGCGCGCCCAGCAAGCAGGCGCGGAAGGCGGCGCGGCGCGCCCTCTACCGTCTGACCCAGGCCGGCGTCAGCGTGCCCCCGACCGACCCTCAGCCGGTGGTGAAACGCCAGCGCGCGCGCGCGCGCCGCGCGTGGGTCTCCGGCGTGGACGGGACTGGCTCGCGCGCGGTGTGGGTCCTCTTCGAGGGCAGCTTCGGCGACCTCGCCCTCTGCGCGCTGATCCTCAACGACCAGACGGGTGTCCTGGAATCCGCAGGCGGCGCCATCTCGAAGAAGCGCCTCGAAAGCGAACTCAGATCCCTTCGCCAGAGCCAGAAACTTCCCTGGCTCGAGATCCCCCCCGGGCGGGCGACGGGGCTCGTGGCCGAGGCCCTCGCGCTTCACGCGCGCCGCGGCACGGCGCCGCCTCCCGAGTTCTCGCGTTGGCGAACACTCTTTGGCGAGGCCGCGCCTGAGCCGCCGCCGATGATCGCCGAGGTCCTGACGGCGAGCGAGGCGACGAGCGATCTCACGCTCCTCGACCACTCGGCGGAGTTGCTCCACCTGCCCGAGCTGGCTAGCTGGTTTCTGGACCCCGGCGCGATCGAGAGCGAGGCCCTCGAACTACTCCAGGCCAAGGAGAGCCGCCTCGTGCTCTCCGACCAGCTCAAGGCCGAGCGCGAGGCGGCCATCGTCGAGCGGGTCGTGGACCGCGTCCTGACGCCCGAGGCGCGAGGGCTCTGGGCCCGGCGACTCTCCGAGATGGCCTGGATCTTCCACGCCACCGGGCGCCCTCGCGAAGCCCGCATCGCCTACGCCACGGCCCTGGCCCTCGAGGATTCCGAGCGGGTCCCGCGCCAGCTTCCCTTCGCGCGGGGCCTCGCGGAACGCGGGCTCGCCTTCGCCTCCGAGGTGACGCTCGGACGCGTGAGCGCCGCCGAGGTCAGCCGTGCCCCTCGAAAATGACGCGCTGCCTCGGGTCTGACCGACGGCCGAGGTCGCCCGACGGCTGGGGCGTCAACCTCACATGATCACCGACGTCCCCGGAATCCGGGTGGGCCACGCGACAGACGCCCAGGGATTAACCGGGTGCACCGTCGTCCTGGCAGACCGTCCCGCCGTGGGGGGCGTGGACCTGCGCGGCGGGGCCTACGCCGTGTACGGCCTCGACTTCCTCGATCCGCGTCACCTGGTCCCCACGCTTGACGGCGTCATCCTCTGCGGGGGGAGCGCCTTCGGCCTCGAGGCCGTGTTCGGGGTCATGCAGTATCTCGAAGAGCGCGGCGTCGGCTTCAGGGCCGGTCCCACCGTCGTCCCGCACGTGGCGGGCGCCGTCCTCTTCGACCTCGGTGTGGGGGATCCCAGGGCGCGACCCGGCCGGGCCATGGGCTACCAGGCCGCCCAGGCCGCGCGGACGGGCCCCGTGGAGGAGGGCAACGTCGGCGCCGGCACCGGCGCCACGGTGGGCAAACTCTTCGGCATCGGCCGCGCCATGAAGAGCGGGATCGGGACGGCAAGCGGGAAGATCGGCGAGGTGATCGTCGGGGCCCTCGTCGCCGTCAACGCGCTGGGCGACGTGCGTGACCCCGAGACGGGCGCCCTCCTCGCCGGCGCGCGCGACAAGCCCGACGGCGTCCGCCTCGTCGATACTGCCAGGGCCCTGGCCGCCGGGGCGACGCCCCCCAGCTTCGCCCCCCGTCACACGACCCTCGCAGTCGTCGCCACCAACGCCCGCCTCACCAAATCCGAGGCGACCAAGGTTGCCCAGCTCGGGATGCTCGGCTTCGCCCGCGCCCTCTCCCCCCCCCATACCGGAGTCGATGGCGACACGCTTTTCTGCCTCTCGGTAGGAGACACCACCGCCGACCTCACCACCCTCGGGCTCGCCGCCGCCGACACCGTCGCGCGGGCCATCGGCCGAGCCGTCCGCGCCGCCGCTTCCCTGCCCGGCCTTCCCGCGTCTAAAGACCTGTGAGGCAAGCCCGCCCGGGAAATTTTTCACTTGTCTGGCCTCCCCCCTTTAGGATAGGCTGTGGGGCGTTCCGCGCCATGCAAACCGACCAGTCCGGGGAGAAAGCCGTGCGTTCGCGCTCAAGTGGTCTCGCGCAGGTGGTCTTATTTGCCGTTCTCGCTCTGGGGCTCGGAGGCTGCGCCAGTCTCCCGGGCCTATTCCGCGGAAGCCCTGATCTTAATGGGCAACTTGCCACCCCCCCGCCTCGCTCTCAGGCCCAGATCGAGGTCGCGAGCGGCACGGATCTCTCCACAGAGGGAAACGCGCGGCCGGAGATCATCCTCGCTGCCGCCGGCGACGCGGTGCAGATCGCCCAGAAGGCCCCGAGTGAGCCGGGTCCCACCGACACCGAGGTCGAAGAATACGACCCGTGGGAGCCGTTCAACGAGAAGATGTTCGATTTCAACCGCGGGCTGGACCGCTGGGTCCTCAAGCCGGCGGCGAAGGGGTACAACAAGGTCATGCCCGACGTCTGGCAGGAGGCGATCGCCAACGGCTTCGACAACATCGCCTTTGTCCCGCGCTTCGTCAACTGCCTCATCCAGGGCAAGTTCGCCGGCGCCGGCCGCGAGATATTGCGCTTTGTCATCAACAGCTCGATCGGCATGGGCGGCCTCATGGACATCGCCAAGCGAGAAGGCATTCAAAAGTGCAAAGAGGACATGGGCCAGACGCTCGGCGTCTGGGGGTTCGGGCCCGGCCCCTACCTCGTCTTACCGTTCCTGCCGCCGTTGACGGTGCGCGATGCCGTCGGCTTTTTCGCGGATGGGGCGATGCACCCCTTGAACTACTTCATCCCCTTCCTCACGGCCCAACTGCCGATGAAGGTGGGCGACGCCGTCAACGACCGCTCGGTGAACCTCGACCTCTACCAGGGCTTCGAGGAGGCCACCGTCGAGTTCTACAGCGCGCTCCGCAACGCCTACCTGCAGCGCCGCCAGAAGCTGATCAAAGAGTAAGCCACCTACGGAACCCGGATCGCGTGGTAATCCCCCACGGGATTGCTCTTGTCGGGGAGGTCTGCGAGCTTCGCCGGGAGCGCGGTCGGCTGAAGCGGTGGCTTCGAGCGGAAGAACTTCAGATCACCCACACTGTAGAGGAAGCTTGGATTCAAGAGCACGAAGGACTCTCTCAGATCCACGCCCGGGAAGTCGGTGGGGCCTTGAGTCCCCTCGAGCGGAATCAGGAAACTGGCGCGCGGGACATCCTGCTCGCCGCTCAGGAACAGCGTGGAGGCCAGCAGGGTCCCGCCAGTCGCCGGACCCAGATCGGGGAAGTCTTCAAGGAACTCGTGGCGAATCTGCGCCCGGCGGGCCGTGGCGTCCCACACCACGACGGTCGCGACGGGCATTGTCGTGCCGAATCCCGCCCGGGCCAGGAGCACGAGCCGCTCGCCCCCGGGCGCCGGGCGGGAGCGGCGGACCTCGTCGAGTCCAGCCGGACCCCTTGCAAGGAACCCTGTGGTGCTGCTCATACGCATGAAACGACACACGCTGATCTCGCCGCTGGGGATGCAGTCGTAGATGATCCCGCCAGAATCCTCTTGCAGTGTCGCGAGCTGAAAGCCAAAGAGTGCTTGGCGGTTCACCTCGAGGCTGTTCAGCTCATCCTTCAGCCACCCGGTGGCCGTCAGCCCGAAGATGCCATTCCGGGTCTGCGCCGCCGCATCTGGCTCGACGATGTCTCCCGGATGGGTTTGGGCGAAGGGAAGCTTGACCCAGGCGGAAAAGGTCTGATCGCAGAGGATTGACTCCGCATGGGCCCACACGTCGGGAAAGCCCTCAAACGCCTCTTCACCGGCAATCGTGAGGAGGCCGTCCGCCGTGGAGGCCACGACCTCGGCCGTCTTGAGGTCCACGAGGGCCCAGATCGGGGAGCCGACAGGGGGAAAGGTCGGGGAGAAGCCAAGCTCAAACACAACCTCCTCAGCCCCCGTGTCTCGATTCAGTTCGATCACCGGCACGCTGACACCCTGCCCCTCGGGGTAGGTCAAGTCTACCCTGACGAGCCCGAGAAGCCGCCCGGTGGCCGTCACGCCTACCTCCCGGAGCTGCCAGACGTACGGCTGGTTCGTCGTCCCGAAAATCCCGTTCCGGGCAAGGTCCAGCGTGACCGGGAAACTCCCCTGGAACGAGACGTCCCGAGCCGCTACCGTTTTCACTGCGGGCGTCCCGAGCTCGAAGTGGTCGAACACACAGACCTTAGTAGAGTCCGGGAAGTTGGGATCCAGCACTTTGAACACAAACACCGCCCTGCGGGGCTGGTAGATCGCGATCTGCTGGCGGTAGTGGATCGTGTGGGAGAAGTTGACCGTCGTCCCGAGGGACATCCCGAAGGGAAAGACCGCTTCCTCTTTCTTGGTGAGCAGCACCTCTAGTCCGTCGGGCATGTCCACCGTCACCGGCTCCACCGAACCCGCTTGGCGCTGGAGCTCATACGCCACGACCCGATTGAACCGTTTCGGCTGATCCGGATCTGGCGGCCCGGAGGGCGTGCGCGCCACGAGGATGTTGTCGCCATCACCCCAGCGGACCTCCTCGAACTCGGCCGCCATCAGAGGAAGCAGAAACACGCCCTTCGGGGTCCGGAGCTTCCAGCGCACCCCGTCGGAGAAGACCTCCTCCACCCGCACGCCTCCGAGGACCTTGCCGATCACCCCGCCCGGGAAGGTCCCCTCTTTCTTCTCCAAGCCCAGCGTCCCCTGGTAGACCGCCACAAACCGCTCGGCGTCCCCCGGCGCGTGGAATGTCACGGGCGAGGAGAAGAGTTCCTGCCCCTTTGCCACTCCACTCAGCGGGATCTCGGTGAGCCGTCCCACCATGGTTCGGACCCCGTTCGGGTCGTCCGCGTACAGGGTCAGGTTTCCCTCGACGAGTGCATCGTCCGATTCGTTTGTGCCAATCAACTGAAAAAGAGATGGGTTGTCCGGATCCGGCGCAACAAGATCCACATCGAGCTTGCCGCGGAAGAAATAGTCCAGCAGGGCCGCGGAGTAGCCCACGGCCCTGGGCAGAAGCTTTCCTGCGTAGTCCTGGTGCACGCGGTCGTCGAGGAACCATCCACCTACCGGTGGGGGGCTTCCAAGCGCAGCGGTTATGGTCCTGTGAAGCGCGCCCTCCGTGACAAAGAAGTCGATTCGCTCGCCATCACCGGTTTTAGGGAAGTACCGACGGAACTTGGAACCCTCGGGCACAAGGAAGCCTGTGTCCGGATTCGGTGGCCGCGGGAAACCAAAACGCTTGAAGAGAGTATCTCGGCTCAGGAAGTTCCCATTCGTGTACTCCGAAATGCCGATGGCGGGGTCACTGGTCGTTACTTCGACATTCCCCAGCTCCAGACGAAACTTGTCGGTGTCTATGAGCCGGGCGATCGGGACACGGGCCTGCTCGTCGCCGGTAGCGGTGAAAATGGACTGAGGCGGACGAATGGGGCCCGTGGGGCGATCGACCGGGCCGTTCAAGAGGATTCGAAGCAGGTTCAAATTGGTCTGTCTTGTCTTTTCCGCCCAGTCTTCGTACCAGTCAGGATTGCCTATCTTGCGACCGAAAAGGGTAATGGACGGATGGGGGTCGTTTCGCGCATGGGCCGGGACGGAGGCGTCGTGGTCGAGATGCGTCAGGCGGCCCAGCGCCTCCAATGTGTCGGCAAAGGCCCTGTCACGCCCTTCCTCGGTTCCCCGGTCTTCTTTCCTGGGACGTGTTAGAGCATTCAGATAATGCCTCCGGGCATCCTGCCACGACCAGTTGCCCCCTCCAGCGAGGCTGTCCTGTGCGGGATTCTGCTGCCACAGGACCGAGGACTGTCCCGCCGGCAACGGCCCCACCGTTAGCCCAGCCTCCCCCCACGTCGGCGCCATGGGATTATGGAAGTGATTAAAGGACCGGGAATCCGGATCGTCCTCCGAGAAGGCGCCATCACCGATCAGCTCTGGCACACTACGCCCGAGAAACCTGGTGTCCACGCCGGCCGGCATAGCTAACTCATCTTGAAGGACCTGATGGAGCGAAGACGCCGAAGGCTGGGCGGCCCTCTCACCAATCTCCCTGTGCGTTTGCTGGTCGTAAGCGTACAGGACTGAGCTGGGGCCAATCAGCAGCAGAAATACGATCACACTTGACTCTTTCCTCATGGTTCCCCTCGTCATTTCGGGAGACCCAGGTCAGCGCGCTCCTCGTCTTTGGCTTGCCGGACACGTCTCGTCCGGTCCAGCGGAACCACAGGAGCCCAGCTCACAGAACGCAAAAACTCAAGGCGCTCTTGGCGGGTTTTCAGAGGGGGAAGTTCGATCACCGTGCCTTCCCCCGTGAACTGCTTTAGCGCCTTCTCCACTCTAATCTTCTGCTCATATGCATCCAGCGGCCATTCGCTAGATCCCCTCCATCTCCACTGCCCGTAGCCTGGCTTGAAAATCGTAAGTTCTGGGCCTTCAATTTTCCTGAACGGGTTAAGAGTCCAGGTTGATCGAGCTTGAATGACTAATCGACCGTCGGCGTCCGTCACGACCTCCTCGGAGTCGTAGTGCTCGCCCCCCGCCCATCCGCCGAGGCTGGTCTTGTACTTGATCCAATATGCGAGGACGACCACCCCTTCCAGGGGCTTCCCCGTCTCGGCGTCCACTACCTGGGCCTTCCGCGGTCCGTCCGCGTGGGCCGGTCTTAGATTCACAGCGCTTGTCAGCACCGCGATCACGGTCAGGGACAATCCGGCGATTCCAGCCTTCAGCATCGGTCCTTCTCAGAATGCCTCGATTCGCCAGAGGCCATCCTCATCGATGGCGAACCGCACCCCAAAGGACATGGGGATCCCATCATCAACCCGGGTCATCTCGTAGATCGCGGCGGCATTGCGGATCTCCATCAGCGCGATGTCGGTCAGGATCGAGTCGATGTTTGGAAGGCTCGCGGAGATGATGTTGAAGGCCGCCTCGTAATCGGCGCGCGTTCGCGCCGTGATATTCGTGACCGCGCGGGGAATGTCGCCGACGCGCAGGGCGTCCTTCATGGTCCTCCATCTCGGCTGGAGGAGGGTGTCGATGGCGGTGGCGCCAAAGACCTGGACGACGCCGCTGGCAGTGACGCGTCGGCCCTGAGCATCCGTGATGCTAGCGGTCGGGAGGTAGAGCCCTGGGAGGCTGTACGTGAAGGTCTGGCCGTTCAAATTCGGCCCGGCAAAGTCCACGGTGCCGTTCCCGTCGAAATCAAGTTCGACGGCGGCTGGGGCCAGGGCGCCGAACAATGAGAACCGCACCGTCATCGGCACCACGCCACTGGCCGGGGTCGCCAGGAGGGCGGCTGTCGGCACCGCTGTGGACGACACACTGATCGCCACGCTGTTGCTGGCGGTCAGGCCGGAGTCGGTGGTGGCGACAGCCGTCAGAATGGTGGTGTCGAGGGTGACCGGAACGAGGGCGGCGAAGGCGGTCTCCTGGACGGCGGCGGGGAGGCCGTTGACGGTGACGCCGACCTCCGCCCCGCTCGCCTCTACGCGACCTCTGACCAGGACAGGACCCGCAGGAACCTGAGCACCCTCACCCGGCTCACTGATTCCAACTGTGACCCCGGAAAGGGCAACCGAAACCGGCGCTGACTCTCCCCGGTTTCCGGCTCGATCCGCCGCCGCCGCCACCAGGACATGTGGCCCGGCCCCCAGCCCCCGGGGATCGAACTGGAAGCGATAAGGAGGCGTCTCGGCCACAAACCGCAGTACTCCATTGACGGCCACCTCGACCCGGGCGACTCCCGACGTGGCATCCCGAGCCTCCACCATGACTTCGACAGCGCCACTGCCGTTGAACCCCGGAGCCGGCCTCACGAGCCTGACTTCCGGAGGCGTGTTGTCCACGGTGATCTGAGCCGCCACGCTTGCGACGTTGCCCGCCCGATCGCGCGCGATGACGGAGAGGGTCCGGGGCCCGTCGGCCACCGCCTTCGTGTCAAGGGTCAGCCGGAACGGCGCCACTGCGTCAAGGCCGACGAACGAGCCGTCCATGCGAAATTCAACCTCAGCAATTCCATTCGCATCAACGGCAAAAATCTCCGCAGCGATCGTATCACGGACCAGAGTCCCCGCTTTCGGAGTCAGCAACTCGATCGATGGCGGCCGGTCGTCATGGATCACGGTCACCTCCACGGGAGCCGAGGTCAATCCCCGCCCGGCCGCCCCGGTGGCGAAGATCAGCAGGTGGTTCTCGGCGTTTCCCCGTAGCGGGACCGAGATCAACGCTGATCCACCATGATCGGCCATCGCGCTGACTGGAAGCTGCCCTCCCGGCACGGTGAGCCTGGCGCCAGCCTCGGTTCGCAACCGGAGCGCGATCTGGCGTTGGCTGGTGACCGTGGGCGGATTCTCGTCGAGGACGGGCGAACGCGGGGCCACAAAGCGGAGAACCCGGCCCGAGCGGCCATCAGCCACATAGAGGGAGCCGTCGGGGCCGAACGCCAGCCCTCGCGGATCCTCCAGGTTCTCGGCAAACGGCGTCGAGGTCCCGTCCTGAGCGATCCGAAGAATGACATGGCGATGCCACGGCTCTTCTGCCAGAGATTTCGCACTGACAAAGCGCGCCCCCAACCGGTCGACAGCCAGTCCCGCGGGGCCCACAAACTGGTTCGGCGCCACAGGCACCACCGGCCCCGCTCGTCCACCGGATTCGATCGGAATCGAATAGAGCGTCCCCAGCGCGTGGCGTTCTCCCTTCCGCCCCCTCGCCGCCACCAGGACCGCATCCTGCTCCACCGCCAGCCCCTGAAGTCCCCGAAACCCATGGGCGAAGACCCCCGACTTCCCGTCCGGCTCGACCCGCGCGATCACTTCGGATTCGCTTTCGTCCTCATCGCCCTCTCCCTCCCGCGACGCCAGACTCCTCGCAGTCACATAGACACTCCCATCCGAGGCTGCCCCGATCCACCGCGGATGCTCTAACCCCGACGCCAGCGCCCTCATTTCGCCATCCTCTTCTAAGCGAAGGACCCGCCTCCTGCCTCCCTCGACGAATATGAGCCGACCCTCTCCGTCCAGTGTCACGCCGATGGGGCGCTTCAGGTCTCCCGCCACCACCCGGCGCTCGCCGGCCACGATCTCGAAAATATTTCCCGTCTGCCGGTCCGACACAAACACTGCTCCTGTTCCATCTACAGTGATCCCCTGGAGATGTCCGAGTCCTTCAACGAGAAGCTCGATGGGCGCCAGGGCGGTCGCCATCGGCTTCGACTGGCGCGTGGAGGCAGGCAGGAGAAAAACGGCCAGTGCGAGAAGCACGAAGTTGACGACGGAAATTCGACGTCTTGAAAGCATGACAGACCCATCTCAGCCGTAACGTGGGCGGGATGCTAGCGGCAGGATACCGACGTGTCAATGTCCAATGTCCGATACAGAACAGGAAGGGGCGGGGCCGTGAGGGGCTACTGCGGGGAGCTACACGATCGGCTTACTGGACCACCTCGTCTGCCCGGACCAGAACGGATTCGGGAATGTCGAGGCGAAGGGACTTGGCGGTCTTGAGGTTGATGACCAGCTCGAATCGGGTGGACCGTTCCACCGGCAGGTCGGCGGGGTGGGCGCCTTGCAGGATCTTGCCCACGTAGAGCGCCGCGCGCCGGGACATGTCAGCCAGGCTCGGCCCATAGGCCATGAGGCCCCCAGCGTGCACAAAGCTCCTCATCCCGGAAATCGTCGGCAGGCCCTGCTGGAAGGCGAAATCGACGATACGTCGTCTGTGTTCAACGAGCACGGGGTCATCGAACACCAGGAGCGCGCCGGGGCGCCACCTGGTCATCCAGGAGAAGGCGCCCTCGAAATCCTTGGGGCCTCGTGCTTCCAGCGGGTGAACCTGCATGTGCAACGAGGAGGCCGCGCTCTGGATCTCTTTCAGCAAAGTCCCTTGCGCAGGCTGGGTCGGATTCCACAGAACGGCCACGCGCGAGACCCCAGGAACGGCTTCCTTGAGTAGCTCCAGTCGCTTCACGCCGACATCGAGGAATATGAGGGCCGTCCCCGTGATGTTCCCGCCCGGGCGCGCCAGGCTGGAGACGAGCCCGGTCGAAACGGGATGGCCACCGACGGCGAAGACGATGGGGATGGTCTTGGTGGCATTCTTGGCGGCCAGGGCTGCCGGCATACTGTCCGCAAAGAGCACGTCGACCTTGAGCCGAACCAGTTCCGCCGCCAGATCGGGAAGTCGTTCAGTCCTCCCTTCTCCCCACCTATACTCGATGGCGATGGCCTGGCCATTCACGCAGCTCAACTCGTGCAGACATTGACCGAACGCCTCGTCGATCTGCGAGGGTCCGGAGCGCGGCGAGAGATATCCGATCCGGGCGACCTGCGCCGGCTGCAGGGCAACCTCCCCGCTTTGAGCTTTCGGCTGGGGAACCTGATCCAGGATCATCCTGCCTCCCTAAAGGACTGGCTGGTTACTCGGCGGTCGCCCGGAGTACCTCAGCGACGGTGGTAATTCCCTCGATCGCCTTGAGGAGACCGGCCTCCCGCAGCGTCTTCATCCCCTGTCGCCGCGCAACCTCCCTGATCTCCACGGTCGGTGCGTGGTGCATGATCCGCTCGCGCAGCTCCTTGGTAATCGGCATCGCCTCGGAAATGGCGACACGCCCCTTCATCCCGGTAAGGTTGCACGTCTGGCACCCTTTGCCCCGGTACATCGTGCACTTCCCCCGCCCCTGGGGAATGTGCCCGTAAGGAATCAGGCTCTCCTCGTCGACCTCGTAGAGCTCGCGACACTCCGCGCAGACCTTCCGGACCAGACGCTGGGCGAGGATCAGGCGGAGCGACGAGGAGACGAGGAATGCGGGGATGCCCATATCCAGGAGCCGGTCTATCGTCGAGGGGCAGTCGTTGGTATGTAGCGTGCTCAGAACGAGGTGGCCGGTGAGAGCGGCCCGGACGGCGACCTGGGCCGTCTCCAGATCGCGCATCTCCCCCACCAGAATCACGTCCGGGTCATGGCGAAGGAACGAGCGGAGGACCGCAGCGAAGGTCCGCCCGATCTCCTCATTGACCTGGATCTGGTTCACCCCCTTGAGGACGTACTCCACCGGATCCTCGACCGTCATGATGTTGATGTGCCCCGAGTTCACCGTGCTGATGGCCGAGTAGAGCGTGGTGGTCTTCCCGGACCCTGTGGGGCCCGTGATCAGTATGATTCCATGGGGACTGTGAACGGCCGTCTGGAGCTGTTCGAGGCTCCAGGGATCGAACCCGAGCTGCGTCAGGTCCAGCTTCACGGTCTCCTTGTCTAGGATCCGTATGGAGACGCCCTCTCCGAAAATCGCCGGCAGGACGGAGACTCGGAGGTCGATCTCTCGAGACTGGTAGTGAAACTTGATGCTGCCGTCCTGGGGGAGCCGGCGCTCGGCGATATCCAAGTCGGCCATGATCTTGATGCGGGACGTGATGGCGGGTTCAAGGCGCTTGGCAACGTTCATGGCCTCATGAAGGATGCCGTCGAGGCGAAGCCGGACGCAGAGGCCGTTCTGGTGGGGCTCCAAATGAATATCGGAGGCGCCACGGCGAATCGCATCGGCAAGGATCATGTCCACGAACCGAACCACCGGAGCCCTCTCAGCCGAGGCCCGCAGCTCCACGGCATCGATCGGTCTTCCGCCCTCTCCGCGCAGCGCGACGTCGAGCTCGGCCTCCGCTTCCGAGAGCAGGTCGGCAGCGGTCGAAGGCGGAGCCGCGTAGAACTGCTCGATGGCCTTGCGAATCTCCGATAGCGGCGCGATGGCCGCGACCACCTGTAAGCCTGTCGTGAAGGCTACTTCGTCCAGCGCGGAGAGGTTGATCGGGTCCGCCATGGCAAGGGTCAGCGCGCCGTTCGCCCGCTGGACCGGGATCAGCTCGTACCGCTTGGCGACCCAGGCTGGGACCAGCCGGAAGATCTCAGGATCGACGGTCATCTCGGAGAGCCTGACGATAGGGACCCCGTACTGGCTCGACAAGATCTGGACGAGCTGCTCTTCGCTGATGAAGCCGAGCCGCACGAGGGCAGTGCCGAGCTTCTCATTGGTCCGCTTCTGCTCGGCCAAGGCCTCTTCGAGCTGCCTCTGGGCGACCAACCCCTGGGCGACGAGGAGGTCTCCAATATGTCGTCCGACCGGCCGCTGGCCTTCCCCGTTAGCGAATTGTTGCTCGGGATGACGGGCCACGGGAGTCCTCCCCTGAGGATGGAAGGTTAGCGGACGGGATCTGCGGCGCATTTCCCCACTGCCTCCACCGGACGGGACGGTTATTTCCAGGAGCGCACTATGCCTCGGATTTATCGGGCATACTTTGTGCCAACGCTGGCGGGCAGGTATTTAGAGACTCGGATCAACTCCGCTAAGAGTGCAAGACTGAGATTTCATTGCACTTCGTTGCAGAGTCCGCGACTTCTTGCTTCACTGGCGACAATGCGATCAATGGATGGTCATCTACTCATCCTGTGCAGCGCGTGTAACAAATTGAGAATGGGGCTTCCTAGGCCCGCGCACGACTGGCTAGCTGGCACCCCAGGCGGTCGCGTAGGCCGCGTCCTCAGCCTTCTCCGCGACGGCGGTGAGGCGCAGGGGCCGCGTGGTCTCGATCAGCACGGCCACCTCGTTCGTGGCCTCGCGCTTCGTGATGCTCTCGAACGCCTTGGGATGCGGGCCATGATGGATGCCCTGGGGGTGGAGCGTGAACGCTCCCGCGCCGATTTCGTGGCGGCTCATGAACTCCCCCGCGTGGTAGAAGAGGAGCTCGTCGTAGTCCACGTTCCGGTGGAAGAACGGCAGGCGCTGGGCCGCCGGGTCAGACTCGAAGGGGCGTGGGACGAACGTGCAGATGGTGCAGGCCTCGGAGGAGAACGTGGCGTGGACCGTGGGCGGCATGTGGTAGCGGGCGCTCACCACGGGCCGGAGGTTCCGCACGTTGAACTTCACCGGCATCAGCTCCCCCTTCCAGCCGACCACGTCCAGCGGGTCGTGACGGTAGAAGAAGGCCGTCCACTGGCGCTCGCGCTTCACCCGCACCTCCCACTCGCGGCCGGACTCGGAGTGAGGATCGGGCTCAGGGGTGACGAGCATCGCCGGGTCAATGAAGGCGTGCTGGCCCATCAGTCCCCGGTCGGGCAGGACGAACTCCCGGGTCTCGGTGATCAGGACGAACTGGTCCGCCGACTCGGGGAGCACCCGATACGTCGTCGCCTTGGGGAGCCAGAGGTAGTCTCCCGGCTCGTAGGCGAGAGGCCCGTAGTCGGTCTCCATCCGGCCCCGGCCCCGGTGGACGAAGTGGACCTCGTCGCCGTCGGCGTTCCGGACGTAGAACGGCATGGGCTGGCTCCGCCGCGAGATGAGGATCTCCGCGTCGTCGTTCTCCAGGAAGACGGCCGGGGTGCCGCGCGGATCCACGAGGTCGGACGGGCTGACGCGGTCGCCCAGGAACAGGCGCGGCCGGAGCGGCCCTTCCACCCGGACCCACGCCGTCGGCGGGTGGAGATGATAGAGATGCGACGTGCGCCCGAAGAAGCCGCGGCGGGCGTGCTCTTCCTCATAGGTCCCCTCGGGGATTCCCACGTGCGCCTGCCGCGTTACCTTGCCCTTGATCTGAGGAAACATCTTCAGTCCTCCTGCCCTCCCCTCACCCTGCCCTCTCCCCGGTGGGGAGAGGAGAAAGGGTGAGGGGGTCAGCCGATGGGGCTCTGGTAGGCCATAAACTGCTCCCGCTCGATCGCCTCGAAGAGCGCCCGGAAATTCCCCTCGCCGAATCCGTTGTGGCCGGCGCGCTGGATGATCTCGTAGAAGAACGGGCCGGCCCGCTCGTCCCCATAGAGCGCGCTCGCCTCGCGCAAGAAGATCTGGAGGAGGTACCGGTCGTCGTCGCCGTCTACCAGGATGCCGAGCCGGGCCAGTTCGTCCAACGGCTCCTTGACCGTGGAGACCTTCAGGCGAGCCAGCCGGTCCGGGAGCATCTCGTAGTAGGCGGAGGGGGTGGCCAGGAACTGAACGCCGCGCCGGGTCAGCTCATCCACCACCGGGATAATGGCCGGCACGCGGAGGGCGATGTGCTGGATGCCCGGGCCCCCGTTCTGCGCGACGAAGACGTTGATCTGGGAATCGAAGAAAAACGGCCGCAGCGGCTCGTTGGTCGCAAGCTTGATCTTGCTTTCCGCGTCCCACATGACGACGGACTTGAGCCCCGATCCCCGCGGTCCCTTCTTCGTGTCGGCCGTGTGAAACTGAATGTCCCAGTAGTGCTCGAGCCCCAGCACCTCCCGGTACCAGAGCACAACCGGCATCATGGTGACCGCGTTGGCGGTGACGTGGTCGATCGCGCGGAAGCCGGACTGGTTCGCCGGATCCCGCGGCAACACCTCGAACCCCGGAGCGTGGAGCGGAAATTCCTGCCGCTCCACGAACCGAAACACGACATCTCCGAGCGGCGTGGCGATCTCAAAGGCCCGGTACATGCCGCCCTCGCCCTCAGCCTCCGTCGGCTCGCCCAGGAACGTCGCGCCACGGGTCGCGAGGACACGCCAGGCGCGGTCCACGCTCGAGACCCTGAAGGCGAGCCCGGTCACCCCGGCCGGGTGGCGAGTCAGGTAGGCCGCCAGCGGGGCAGAGGCGCGGACGGGCGAGGAGACCGCCACGCGGATTTCCCCCGCCTCGAAGACGCTGGTCTCCTGCCCGGAGCGCTCCACCATCTCCGGCGAGGCACGCTCGACCTCGGCGAAATCCATGCGCTCGACGTAGAACTGGCGACTCCGCGGCAGGTTTGCCACCGCAAAGTCGAAGCCGTCGAATCCCAGGAGTCCGAGGTCAGCCATTGCCCCGCCGGATGACCCGGTTTCTCAGCACCCCGATCCCCTGGATCTCCAGCTCCACGACGTCACCGGGCTTGAGCCAGCGGTCGAGCTCGAGACCCGAGCCGCCGCCCACCGTCCCCGAGCCCAGGACGTCGCCCGGGTAGATCGTTTCCTCCATCGAGACGTGGCTGATCATCTGCGGAAAGGTCCAGTGAGAGGAGCCGGCGTTGCCCTCCGACCACACCTCGCCGTTGATCCGGGCGATCATGTGCAGGTCGCGGGGATTGACTTCGTCAGGCGTCACCAGGCAGGGGCCCAGGGAGGTGGCGAAGTCTTTCCCCTTAGCCGGGCCGAGGCGCACCGCCATCTCGCTCCGTTGAATGTCCCGGGCGCTCCAGTCGTTCATCACCGTGTAGCCCGCAATCCAGGCGGGAGCCTCCTCCACGCTCAGGTTGCGCCCCTCCCGACCGATGACGCAGGCCAGCTCCAGCTCGTAGTCGAGCTGCTGGGTGTACCGGGGCCACACCACGTCCTCGTCGGGACCGACGATGGCGCGATGGTTCCCCTTGTAATAAACGGGCATCTGGTACCACGCCTCGGGGATCGCCTCGCCGCGGCGCGCGAAGCCCGCCTTCGTGTGGGCCTCGAACGCCAGGAAATCCCGGAGCGAGGCGGGGCGAGGCAGCGGAGCCAGGAGGCGCACGGTCGGTCGGTCGTAGAGCAGCGTCTCCCCGCGCGGGCCGCGCATGGCCTCCCCGGATTTGACGACCGCCTCGGCGAAGGCAAGGCCGCGGCGCGCGGCATTCCAGCCGCACCGGCCCGTCTCGAGGAATTGCCGCATGTCGGAGGGAATGTCCGTTTCCGCCAAGCGTGAGGGCTGGGCTTCGCCTTCAGACTTGAGAAAGGCGGCAAAGGCTGCCTGAAGATCAACGATCTGGTCCCCGAGCAGCGCACCGAGGCGCCCGAACGGCCCGAGGGGAGTGGCCACCTCGAACGTGACGAGTTTCATGAGGTTATCGGAATTATCCGGCCCGCCTCAGGGAGAGTCAAGAACACACGGGTTGCGGTCGCCTCCCGACCGCGCTAGCCTCTATGTATGGCGAAGCGCGCCAAGGTCATTCGCTTTCCCGGCAAGCCGGGACAGGGCTCGGGCCTGAGAAGGACCGATGACCGGGACTTCGTCGCAGTGCGCCGCTGCCGCGATGAGGCCGAAGCGCTCGTGGTGAAGAGCCTCTTCGAGAGCGAAGGGATCCCCTGCCTCCTGCGCACCTCTCTCGCCCACTCCGTCCACCCCTTCACGGTGGGCGACCAGGGCGAGGTCGTCATCCTGGTCCCGGCATCGGAGGCGCCCCGGGCCCGGATTCTGCTCGCGCGCATCGCCCCCGGTCCCTCGTTTCCCTAGGGCCGGGCCTTAGGCAAAGAGGGCGGGCAGGTCGCCCAGGTGGGCAAGGGCGGCCCAGACCAGGA
>CAYRZF010000001.1:76336-78843 GCA_964428805.1 uncultured bacterium
TAGGCAAAGAGGGCGGGCAGGTCGCCCAGGTGGGCAAGGGCGGCCCAGACCAGGACGCCGCGTCGCTCCAGCTCCTCGTGATCGGCCCGGTAGGCGATGAACGGGACCCCACCCGCGCCCGCCGCTTGACCATCCGCCCAGGAGTCCCCCACGACGAAGACCTCCCCCAGGTCTGGCCAGCGCTCGGCGATCACCCGGAGCCCATCGGGGTCGGGCTTCAGATGCCGCACCTCCTGCCGGGTGACGACCAGGTCCAGGTGCGAGATCAGGGCGAATTGTTCGAGCACGTGGCGGGTCGCCGCACCGTCATTGTTGGTCCACACCGCGGTCCTGAACCCCAGGGCGCGGACCGCCCGGAGGGACTCCAGCGCGCCGGGTTCGAGCTCGACCTCCAGGAGCGCCCGCCGCTCATGGGCGAGGGCGATCTCCCAGAAATCGGCCTCGAGGCTCGGCGCCTGCTCCCGGACGAAGCGCGCCATCTCGGGAGCCGACCAGCGAGACTCCCGCGCCGGGAGCGCCACGCCCCGCTCCCGAAGGAAAACCAGCAGGTCCTGGGCCATCGCGCGAAGATCGAGCGGGGAGCGAACCAGGGTGTGATCCAGGTCGAAGACGAGGACGCGAGAAGCGGCCACGTGGCCCTCCTAAAGCGAGTGGGCCAGGGCGAACAGCGCCTCAGTCGTCCGCTCAAGCGCTGAGGGCTCCAGGGTCTCCGAGCGGTCACCCGACGTATGGTAGGTGTCGAACGGGGGCGGTCGCTTCACGAGCTGTCGGAAGGCGTTCCGGAGGGGATTGAAAATGAATTGCCGGAGGTCCTCGGCCCGCGCGGCAGGGACCACTGTCAGCCCGAAAGCCGGAACGCCCAGAGCCGCGAAGGCGCGGTGATCGCTCCCGAAGAGAGGGATCCTGCCGACGATGTGATAAGTTTCGTCACGCCGGTACCCCAACCCTTCGAGCGTCCCGGCGAAGGCCTGGAGCAGGGGGGCGCCATCGAGGGGGGCGACGGCGTCCCAGACCGCCAGGGAGTCGCCGATCCCGCAGAGCTCGAGACTCAGGACGCCCGTCACCCCTTTCAGGTCAGTGGTCTTGACGTAGCATCGGGCTCCGAGGTAGCCGATCTCCTCGCCCCCGGTGAAGAGCAGCCTCACGCGGATCCTCGAGGGCGGATCGTGCACAAACCGTTCGGCCAGCGCCAAGAGGATGGCTACCGCCGACCCGTCGTCGTTGGCTCCCGGGCTCCCGGGCACCGCGTCGTGATGGCCGATCAGAATCAGGGTTTGCTCGCCGGCCCCGACGTCCACCGCGAAGTTCTCGCCGCGCCCCTCCAGCGTCGCGTACGGATAGCGTCGAAAGGGCAGACCGCGGGCGGCGAGGTATTGGGCGACCATCGCCTGCCGCTCCTCATTCGGCCGACCCTCGAGGAGCCGGACGTAATCGAGGAGCGCGGGGCGCGGGGAGCGAAGCAGCGCCTCCAGGGGGAGCGGCTCAACGGGAGCGCCACGGCGCCAATTCACGAGCCGGGCGACGCCGTTGTTGACGCGCCCCCTGAGGAAGAAACGAAGCTCCCGGAGCGTCATTTCCCCGGCGGCGGAGAGGGGATGCCGAACAGCGTCAGCGCGTTCGTCGCCATTTGGGCGCCGAGTTCTTCGACGGGAGCCCCTTTCAGTTCGGCCACCCGGGCCGCGGTGATCGGAAGATAAGCCGGCTCGTTCCGCTTCCCGCGGTACGGCTGGGGCGGCAGAAAGGGGCAATCGGTCTCCACCACCAGGCAGTCGGCCGGCACCATCTTCACGACGGCGAGCAGCTTGCGCGCGTTGGGGTAGGTGACCGGCCCGGCGATCGAGATGAGGAGGCCGAGGTCGAGGCACTGTCGGGCCACCGCCTCGTCCCCCGAAAAGCAGTGCATGATGCCGCCGATGTCCCGCACGCCCTCGGTCTTCAGGATTTCCAGCGTCTCGGCGTGAGCGTCCCGGCAGTGAATGAGCGCGGGCTTGCCCACCTGCCGGGCGAGGTCGAGCTGGCGGCGGAACACCTTCATCTGGATCTCCCGGGGCGAGAGATTCCGGAAAAAGTCGAGCCCGATCTCGCCGATGGCCACGACCTTAGGTGAGGATTGGGCGAGCTGGTGGAGCTCGTCGAAAGACGCCTCATCCGCCTCGGCGGCGTCGTGGGGGTGGACGCCGACAGCGGCGAAGACGTCGGGCTCCTGGCCGGCCAAGGCCACCGCGGCGCGCGAGGTCTCGGCGCTGGTCCCGATCGTCAGCATCCAGCGCACGCCAGCAGCGCGAGCCCGCTGGAGCACCGCCGAGAGATCCGCCTCGAACTCGGGAAAGTGCAGGTGCGCGTGAGTGTCGAAGAACACGGGCGCGGGGCTCATTGGATCACCTGGTCCGCGCGGATGAGCACGGACTGGGGAATCGTGAGCCCGAGGGCCTTGGCCGCCTTGAGGTTCACGACCAGCTCGAACTTGGTGGGCTGCTCGACGGGCAGGTCGGCCGGCTTGGCGCCCT
>CAYRZF010000002.1:0-63610 GCA_964428805.1 uncultured bacterium
GGGCGCGGCGGAGGCGGCTCACCGAGAACAGAACGGCCCCGCCCACCGTGAACGCGAGGGCGTACCAGTAGGCGGCGTCACTCTGGATGGGATGCCCGGCCAGAAACGCCACGGTGATTCCGAGGGCCGCGACCTGGGCCAGGGCCAGGTCAACGAAGATGACGCCACGGGCCAGGACGTGGAGCCCCAGATAGACGTGGATGCCGGTGAGGACGAGGCAGGCGAGGAACGGGATCCAGAGAAACTCGAGGGCGAGCGCCATGCTACCGGCCCGCGGCGAGAGCGTCGGTGAGCCGCTTGATATTCAGGTCGAAGAGCGCCAGGTAGTCCCGGGCTTCGGGATCGCCGCCCACCGAAGGAATCAGGGTTACCGCGCGCGCGCCGCTTCGGGCCGCCATCTCGCTCACCAGCGAGGCGTTCGACGAGGGCTCGGCGATCAGCAGCTTGATCCCGGCCTCCCGCATCTGCTGGGTGAGCCGCGCGAGATAGGACGGGGAGGGCGGCACGCCCGGCGTGGGCTCAAACGCCGCGACAATTCTGAGGCCAAACCGCTCGGCGAAGTACGGCCAGGTCTCGTGGACCACCACGACCCGCGTTCCCCGATACGGCGCCATAACCTGAAGCCAGCGCGAGAGCCCCGCGTCCAGTCGTTCCAGGAAGCGCTTTCGATTCACCTCGAAGGCGGGACCATCGGCCGGCGCCAGGCGAGCGAGCGCTCCGAGAATTGCTCCGGTCATGGGCCGTGCGTTCTCGGGATCGAGCCAGTAGTGCGTATTTCCGAATCCGTGCAGATGGACTCCCCGCTCGGCCCTGAGCCGCGGGGTCTCAGCCTGGAGAAGACGGATTCCCTTCGAGGTTTCCAGATAGTGGGGGCTTCCTGGAGTAAACCGTGGGTCGTTCACTGTCTTGAGCACGCGAAAGAGCCACGGCTCGTGGTCGAGGCCGATCCTGATCAGGAGGGTAGCGGCCTTGAGCTCGGCGAGCTGACTCGGCTTCACCTCGACCGCGTGGGGTTCGTGGATGGGTGGGGCCAGGCTCTCGACCCGGACCCGGTCTCCTCCCACAGCTTCGACAAGCGCCTTCAGGTCGGTCGAGGTCGTGACGACGGGGAGGGGGCCGCCGCCCCAGGCAGGGACAGCGGCCCACCACGCAACGACAGCAAAGAGGGCAAGCGCGCGGCGCACCCTCTACTTCTTAGCAAAGAGAGACTTGGGCACCATGCAGTGGATCCCCTTGCGGACGTTCACCACCTGGGTCACGACGCAGTTCGTCGTTATAGACGCCAACGAGTAAGCCTCGTAGCGGTCCAGGGGGACCATTTTCTGCTTCGACAGGAAGTCGATCATCTCGCGGGCGGCGATGACCATGGCCTTGTTGAGGTCCTCGTCGTACCCCATCAGGATCCAATGGGTTTTGGTCTCAAGCCGGGGCCATTCCAGCTTCATGTCTTTCCGGACGATCAACTGCATCACGATCTCCCGAAACGCGCACTCAAGCCCCGTCAGGTTCAGTTCGGTACCCTGCCGGCAGTGCGCATCACCCACCCAGACGAGCCCGCCCTTGAGGAAGATCGGGACGAAGAGGGTGGTCCCTTCCTGAAGCTCGTTGATGTCCAGGTTGGAGGCGTTCTTCCAGGGCCGGAGTGTGGAGACCGGGGCCATGGGGTCGTCCTTGACGCCGCCCTTGCGGGGTGAGGGGTCGGTGGGATCGATCCCGACGGCCAGGATGCCCGGGAACGGCTGAAGGTCAATCATGATTCCGGGTTTGAACTCCGCCTGGCGCTTCTCCCAGTCGAGGTAGAAGTACTTGACGAAGCCATCGGGGAATTCGGGGGCGAGAGCCCCGACCGTCGGGAACTCCTTTCCGGGCAGGTTGAAGTTAACCCCGAAGGCCTTGGGAACAATTTTGAGGATCCGGATCTCCATCACGTCACCGGGCTCGGCGCCGTTGACATAGATGGGGCCGGTCACGGTGTGAGGGCCGCCGCCGGGGTTCGCCTTCCGAAGAGCGACGATTTCCTCGATCGTGGTTCCCGGCTGGATCTTGTTATGCGAGTGCATCAGGGTCTCGACGGCCACAGTGTCCCCCGAGTTGACGACGAGCTTGAGAGGCTCCTTGGGGTCGAGCCAACCCCACTGGGAAGTTTCCAGCGTGGCGGCGAGTCCGTGGTACTTCCCTCCCGCGACCGGCACGGCGCGCTGCCGCTTGGACTCCTCCATCTGCTGAGCCACCGCGTAGAGGCCCGCGGTGAAGACCAGCAGCAGGACGCCGAGGCCGATCACGATGCGCTTCCGGGTTCTGAATGTCGCCATGGATGACTCCTCTCTCGGTGTGGGGTCTAGGGTTTCAAGAAGGCTCGGACCGCTTTGATGAATGCCTCGGGCTGATCGCCGGGGACCGTATGTCCGGCGTCGGGGATCTCCACCAGCCGGCCATCCTTCAGGGTCTCGAGCATGCGCTTGGCGATCTCCGGTGAGAGCACGTCCGATTCGGCGCCCCGAACGATCAGCGCCGGGCGGGTAATGCGGGCCAGGTCGGGCCAGAGGTTCGGGATATCCCGCGTTCGCTCCCGCGTCTGATCGCGCAGGACTTTGTCGTACTTCCAGGTGAGCTTGCCATTGGGCAGCCGGTTGAAGCTGTGTTTCAGCCGGTGGCGGAGCAGGGGTTCGGAGTAGCGCGGAACGGCAGCGCGGAGTATCCGATAGGCCTGTTTCTCTGACTCTAGTTCCTCGGGGACGTTCGACACCGTCGTCCGGATCCGGGCGAGGCCCTCCGGGGCGATCTCGGGGCCAATGTCCACCAGGACCAGGCGCTCCACCCGACGCAGATGGGACGCGGTGTAGGCGATGGAGATCCGGCCGCCCATCGACAGGCCGACGAGACTGAAGCGGCCGGGGCAGAGGGCGTCGGCGAACGCCTCCAGGTCGCCTACCATCGACTTAACGGTGTAGTTGCCGTCCCGGGCCCGGTCGCTATCCCCGTGGCCCCGCTGGTCCAGGGCCAGAACCCTGAAGCGGTCCGCCAGGGCTAGGGCGACGTGGTCCCAGCTCCGGGCGTGACTGCCGAACCCGTGGAGCAGCACGAGGGGCGAGGCGCCCGAGTCCCCCCACTCCAGGTAGTGGAATCGGAGGCCGCCCAGCCTGATCTCGCGTTCGCGTGGCTCCATCCTATAGGCTCTCCGGGGTTCCAGCCGTCGAGCGCCCGTGGCAGGAGAAAAGCGAGGGGATTGTAGACTCCGCGAGCGAAAGGAGTCAAGGATATGTTATAAAGTCAGCCATGGTGAGATCGCGCGGGAAGAAGGCGGACGCTCTGATCCGGAGGATGCGGCGGGTCCGGGGATATCTCTATCCGGAGTGGGAGTTGGTGGCGCGCCGGGATCCGGATTTCTTCGCGGCCTACGATGGGCTCTATACCGCGGCGCTGGCGTCCAACCGGGGATTGCCGATCAAGTATCGCGAGCTGGTCGCACTCGGCATTCTCGCGTTCCGCGGGGCCGACAGCGACGCCATCGCGAACCACATTCGCCGGGCCTTCCGCCACGGCGCCACTCGGGCGGAGGTGCTGGGGGCGCTGGAGGCCACCATTGTTCCGGGCGGCGCGCTCACGTTCCTCAACGGGATTCGGGGGCTGGCCCGGGTCCAGCGAGAAGCCTCGACGAATCGGGACGGCAGGAGGTAGGAGGGAAGGGATGGCAGCCGTGGCACTCAGGCACAAGGCCATCGTGCTCCGTCCCGAGGACGACGTCGCTGTCGCCCGCGGGGAGATCTGCGCCGGGACGCTTCTGGAAGATGAGGGCGGCACGATCGAGGCGCGGCAGGACATCCGGCCGGGACACAAGATCGCTCGCCGGGACATCGCGCTTGGTCGGCCAGTCAGGCGTTACGGCCAGGTGATTGGCTTCGCCACGTGCGACATCGCCAGGGGCGATCACGTCCACACCCACAACCTGGCGATCGGGGAGCTCCACCGCGAGTACGAAGTCGGCACGGATGTCCGCCCGGTGGATTACTACCCGCCCGCCGAGATGCGCTACTTCGACGGGTACCGGCGGGAGGACGGCCGGGTCGGCACCCGCAACTACGTGGCGGTGGTGTCCACGGTCAACTGCTCCGCCAGCGTTTGCCAGTTCATCCGGGAGAAGTTCCGCGACGTCCAGAAGGACTTCCCCCACGTGGACGGCGTGCTCGCCATCACGCACAAGTCGGGCTGCGGGACCAAACTCTTCGGCGAGGACCACTTTGCCCTCCAGCGCGTGCTGGCCGGCTACGCCAAGCACCCCAACGTGGCCGCCTACCTCCTGATCGGTCTCGGCTGCGAGGTGAACCAGGCCGTCGTCATGGTGGAGCGTCAGAGGCTGGCCGCGCCGGGTCACCCGGAGCGGCAGCCCACGATTCTCACCATCCAGGAGACCGGGGGCGTCCGGAAGACCGTGGAGAAGGGGATCGAAGCGGTCCTCGCCCTCCTGCCGAAGGCGAACGAGGCTCGCCGGAGCCGGCAACCCATCTCGGAGCTCGTGTTGGCGACGAACTGCGGAGGCTCCGACGGCAACTCGGGGATCACCGCCAACCCGGCGCTCGGCTGGGCCGTGGACGAGCTGGTGCGCTACGGCGGCACCGGGGTCCTGGCGGAGACCCCCGAGATCTACGGGGCCGAGCACCTGCTGGTGAAGCGGGCCATCAACGAGGGCGTGGCGAAGAAGCTCATCGACCGCTACAAGTGGTGGGAGTGGTACTGCCGCGGCATCGAGGCCATGGACAATAATCCCGCCCCCGGCAACAAGGCCGGCGGGATCACGACGGTCTTCGAGAAGTCCCTCGGCGGGGTCACCAAGGGCGGCACGACGCCGCTGATGGACGTGTTCCTCTATGGCGAGCCGATCACGACGCGGGGCTTCGTCTTCATGGACACGCCGGGCCACGATCCCGTCTCCATCACGGGCCTCGTCGCGGGCGGGGCCAACATCATCTGCTTCACGACCGGCCGCGGCTCCGTCTTCGGCTGCAAGCCCGTCCCTTCCATCAAGCTGGCGACGAACTCGATCGTCTATCGGCACATGGAGGAGGACATGGACATCAACTGCGGGGTGATCCTGGAGGGGACGCCACTCGAGGCCGTCGGCCGGCAGATCTTCGAGGAAGTCATCGCGGTGGCTTCGGGCAAGCGCGCCAAGAGCGAGCTCAGCGGCGTAGGCGAGGAAGAGTTCGCCCCATGGATCATCGGCCCGGTGATGTAGCGCAGTTACCCTCTGGAGGAGGTTTCTGATGGCCCCACGGCCGGGGATGTACCGGGGAGATCGGCGGCGCAAAGAGGAGGCGCGGAAGGCCAAGCAGGAGGCCAAGCGTCAGCGCAGGCTCGAGCGGAAGGAAAGCGGGACTTCGGGGCCGGAGATCGAGGCGCTCCCGGACGCCGCCCAGCAGGCCGACGTGCCCGTGGATTATGTGTGGTTTTCGCCCAACCGGAACCGCACCCTCACCACCCGCACCGCGGCGCGTCCCGTCACGGATGGGAGCGACGACTGGATCTTGCTGACAGAGCCGCCGAAACCCTCGGCGTAGTTACTCCGGTTCGAGAAACCTAAACGGGGTGACGACTATGGCCGCCACCCCGTCTTTCGTTTCTTTGAAGAAGGTGTGATCTAGTACTGGCGGAGCGATCGCACGAACGCCTGGACCGGCTCCAGTCGGAGGAGCAGGAAGACCCAGCCAAACGGAAGGAAGATCGCGGCTGCCAGAAGCCAGGCGTTGCCGCTCTTCAGCCAGTTTTCACGCCCGAACAGATCCTCCCGCCACGCCCCACTCAGCACGCCGATGAACTGTCTCATTGCTCGCTTCCCCCCAAAAGTTGTTGCTCTGGTACCAGTAGCTAGCAACTGCGGTGCCATGGCGGAGAGACTGGAAAATCTACGTCCTTTTACGAAGTTGCAAGGGCGCCCCGGTTCAACAGGGGAGAGCGAGGCAGGCGGTGGTGCCGGATTGTCGTGCCCGACCACCACCGGCGTGTCAGCGGGACATTGGAGGGCGCCGGGGCTTCAGGACGGGGCGACCGTGACGATGAGGCCGATCTCAGCCAGGATGTTTCCCACCCTCACGCACTCGGCTTCGGCTCCGACCTTTACTACCGCTTTGCCGGTATTGTGGACCTGCCAGGCGATCTCCCACCCTTCCGCCTCGGAGCAAGCGATGGCCTTCATGAGCTGGCGCACGACCTGCTCGAAGGTGTGGCAGTCGCAGTTGTGGAGCACCGTCATCCAGGGCGGGGCGACGGCGGAATCGGTTCGGTCGAGTTCCTCGAGGTCGGGTGTGGTGCCGGGGAGCCGCGACGTATTCACGCGTGCTCTTCCAGCTCCTCGGCGGCCTCCTCGAACTCCGGGCAGTGGGGGGCGTACGTTGGCATCACGCGGCGCCGGATCCGTGGACAGTAGAACTCCTGGACGAGCACCCCCGCGGCGAGGCGATCGGGAGCCGAGGTCTCCACGTCGGGCTTGGGCTCGGGGTAGTACACGCAGTCGGTGCAGAGCGGCTCTCTGAGTTCTTCCATGAGTTAGTAGGGGAGCTTTCCCTCTCCCAGCGTGGCGTGGTGCTTCATGGGAATCAGGACGTGACGGCGGAAGGTCATGACCAGTTCTCCGCGCTGGTTGGTGACCCGGGTCTCCACGTACACGACGCCGCGGTCCCCCTTGGACGACTCCTTCTTCCCAAGGATCGTGCTCTCGGAGTACAGGGTGTCGCCGTGGAACGTCGGCGCGTCGTGGGTGATCTTCTCGTAGTCCAGGTTGGCGATCGCGCGGCCGGAAATGTCCGCTACCGTCATCCCCGCGCCCACGGCAAACACGAAGGTCCCGTTGACCAGACGCTGGCCGTGCTGCGTGTACTTCGCGGTATAGTGCGCATCGATGTGGAGCGGCTGCTGGTTCATCGTGAGGAGCGAGAACCAGGTGTTGTCGGCCTCGGTGATCGTGCGTCCGGGCCAGTGCTTGATGACTTCACCGGCGGTAAACTCCTCGAAGTAACGTCCGTACGGCATCGCGTCCTCCCTCAGATCATGAGCCCGCGCCGCGCGCGATCAGGTGGCGGGCGAGGTCGAGTCGCTCGCGCTCGTTTCCGTCGAGTGCCAGCATGAGGCGGGGCGCGTCGCGGTAGTACCTCTCGACGGGGAACTCCGTCGTATAGCCGTAACCGCCATGGATGCGCATGGCCTCGAGCGCGACCTCGTAGGCCGCCTCGGTGGCATGGAGCTTCGCCATGCCGATTGGGATAACATCGCGGCGGTCGGTATGAGCGCCCTCGACGGCTCGGTGTGTGAGCAACCTCGCGGCCGTGATCCTCGTCGCCATGTCGGCGAGCTTGAGTTGAATGGCCTGGTGCTGGCAGATCGGTTTGCCGAAGGCCGAGCGTTGCTGGGAGTAGCGGAGCGCCGCTTCAAAGGCTGCCTGGGCCAGGCCCACGGCGGCGGCGGCGATGCCCTGGCGGGCGGTGGCGAGCAGGGCCTGCTCGGCGCCGCGCCCCCTGTCGCCCCCGATGAGTGACGCCGCCGAAACCCGGACGCCATTGAGACGGAGGTCGCGGATACCGAGTCCCCGCGCGCCGAGCGTCTCGAGCGGTGGGCCGAGCGTAAGACCTTTGGCGCCGCGCTCGACCAGGAAGCATCCGGAGCGCCGCCTGTCGATGCGGCCGAGTACGATGAACAGCGCGCCGTGTGAAGCGTTCTCCACCACCCGAATCGTTCCTGTGAGGATCCAAGCGCCCCGCGCGCGCCGCGCGGTCACGGCGTTGCTCAAGGCCACACAGCCCATGCGGTCGCCTCGCGCCATTAGGGGAAGCAGCCGTTTGCGCTGCCTCGCCGTGCCGAATCGGGCGATGGCGCGCGCAAGGGCCAAGTGCGAAGTCACGATTCCCGCTATGGTCGTCCAACCGCGCGCCAGCTCTTCGAGGATCATGGAGCAGGTCCTGAGATCGAGGCCCAGGCCCCCGTACTCCGGCGGGACAATCGCCCCGAGGATCCCCAGCTCGCCCAGCCGCTCGACGATTTCCTGGGGATACCGGCTCGAGTTCTCCTGGTCCTGGACGACGGGAATGACGTGCTTCTCGACGAACTGGCGCACGGCGAGCACCATCTGCTTGCGCTCCTCGGGCTGGCCCTCGGGGAAGGTGAGGGCACCGGGCTGCTTGCCGTAACGCTCGAGGAGCTGTCGAGCGATGAGTAGGCGCTGAATCTCGTTGGTCCCCTCGCCGATGATCATGAGCGGCGTATCGCGGTAGTGGCGCTCGACGGTGAGGGTCTTGAGGGTCCCGGCCTCGCCGTGGATGCGCATCGCATCCACGGCGATCTCCTGCGCCGCCTCCGACGCATAGAGCTTGGCCATGCCGGCCTCGAGATCGCAACGCGCGCCACGGTCCTTCATGGCGGCGGCCCAGTAGGTGAGGAGCCGCGCGGCTGTGAGTCGCGTGGCCATCTCGGCGATCGCGGGCGGCGGTGCGCGGCGGCCTTGCCGCCGGGCGCGGACCTGTCCCATTGCGTTCTCGAAGGCGGCCTGGGCCACGCCGACGGCGCGCGCCGCGATGTTGATGCGGCCCATCTCCAGGCCGGACATCACGTGCTTGAACCCCCGCCCCTCCACGCCGCCCACGAGGTTCTGGACGGGGACGGGGAAGTCCTCGAACACCAGCTCGGCCGTATCCACGCCTTTGTAGCCGAGCTTGGAGATCGACTTGACGACCTGGAGGCCCGGGTGTCCCTTTTCGATGATGAAGCACGACATCCCCCTGTGGGGCGGGTCCGCGGTTGGGTCGGTGCGGGCCAGGAGGGCGAAGGTGTTGCCCTCGCGGCCGTTGGTGACGAACATCTTGGTTCCCGTGATGAGGTAGGTGTCGCCGTGGCGTCGCGCAACGGTCCTGATCGCCTGGACGTCCGAGCCCGCGTGCGGCTCAGTCAAGCAGAGCCCGCCCCGCGCATCGCCCCGGGCAAAGGGCGGGAGGAACCGCCGGCGCTGCTCCTCCGTGCCGTGATTCAAGACGATCAGCGCCGCCATCGTGTGGCTGTTGATCACCCCCGTCAGGGACATCCAGCCCCGGCCGAGCTCCTCGACGACCCTGGCGTACGTGGTCGTGTCGAGGCCAAGCCCGCCGTACGCCCCGGGGATGAGCGCGCCGAACAGCCCGAGCTGTCTCATCCGCGCGACGAGGTCGTGAGGGTAGAGGTCGTCGTGCTCGAGAGCGGCGGCCACCGGCTTGACTTCCTTCTCGACGAACCGGCGGATGGAAGCGACGACTTGATGTTGGTCCATCAGCGCTTCGGCGAGGCCAGCCTAGCAAAGCGGTGGGAACTGCGCAAGGTAAAATGGGTGCTCGGAGACCCTCATGTCACTCGATGACCTGAACCTCTGGCTCCAGCGTGGAGCGGACCGGGGCTCCCCCGGGGCCGCGCTGGAGCTCTCCGGGCACCCCGGGGTGGGGTTTATTCTTGCACGGTCCGCGGGTGGCCCGATATGCTTCTATCGAGGCCGGAGCCTTACCCTCGGCGAGGCCTGCTCAAACGGTCCCTTCGCTGATCGTGAGGATCGCGCCGTTGTAGAGGGGGGACTGACGGATCTCATGCGGATGCCGAGCGCGGGAGACCTGGTGATCTACGGCATCGGCGCGGCTGCGGGACACGTCTCGTATCTGCCCGAGATGGGGGCCCCCGCCGGGCCGTCCCCCGAGGAGCTTCACACCTTCGTTCTTCATCCACCGACCGTCTCGCTTCCGTCGTCCCGGCTGACTCGTCCCTCCCAGCTTTACTCCCATTTCATGGCGTACCGGGAGGAGCGCCGGTGAGGCCGCTGACCGTCGTCTCGTACAACATTCACCGCGGCCGCGGGCTGGACCGCAGGGTGAATCTGGACCGGATCGTTGAGGTGCTGAGGGAAACCGAACCGGACGTGGTGGGGCTCCAGGAGGTGTTCGGTTCCCAGGCGGGGCGCGTTGGCCGCGAGCTCGGGATGGAGGTCGTGATGGGCCCGACGCGCTCGGGGCCGTCGGGTCACTTCGGGAACGCGGTGCTCACCCGGCTCGCGGTCAGAAGTCATCACCGCTTCGATCTCTCGAGCCTGGGACGCGAGCCGCGGGGCGGGCTCCGGGTTGACCTCGAGGCTGGCCGGACCGTGCTCCATCTCTTCAACGTCCACTTTGGCCTCGCATTCGGGGAGCGACGGGAGCAGGTGGAGCTCCTGCTCTGCCGGGAGATCCTCCGCGCTCCCGGACTCCCAGGACCTCGAATCCTGGTGGGGGACTTCAACGAGTGGCTGCCCGGGCCGGTGGTGCGCCAGCTCCGGCGCGAGTTCTGCGTCGGGCGTCGTCGCGCCCGGCGCACCCATCCCGCGCCGTTTCCGCTTTTCCCCCTGGATCAGATTTTCTGGGACGCGGGACTGGTGGGAGAACCGCTCCACGTCCATCGAAGCCGTCTCGCCCGCGTCGCCTCGGACCACCTGCCGGTCGTCGCCCGCCTGCGCCTCCCGGGCTGACCCGCGCGTCGCCTCCCGGGATTCTCCCTTCGGGGCGCCCGCCCCTATCGCCGTCGCCGGCGGGTCGGTGGCGCGACGACGCGACTGACCGCGGCCCTGAGCGCCTGGAGCAGGGCCCGCGCCTCCGCGCTCAGCGGACGCTGGCGCGGATGGATGACGTCGAGGCTGCGGCTCAACGGCTCGGCATCCAGGATATCGATCGCCACGAGCGTCCGGCGGCGGATCTCGCGGCTGACGGCCAGGTGAGGGAGGAAGGCGAGCCCCATCCCGCGCTCCACCATCCGCTTCGCGGTCTCGATGGTCTCCACCTCGAGCACGACGTTGGGGACGAGGCCGGCGCGGCGGAACAGCCCGTGGCTCAGCGTCCAATCACTGGACCCCCGATCGAAAAAGATCAGCGGCTGGTCCGCTACTTGCTCCAACCGTACCCGGCGCGCCCCCTTCGGCCAGGTGGCTCCCCGGCCGACCAGAATGAGGGGGTCATCTCGCAGGCTCACCGTCTCAACCGCGGGGTGCTGGAGCGACCGAGCCAGCCCGATCTCGGCCTCGCCGCGCAGGACCATCTCCAGGACCTCCTTGGAGTGGCCCGAGCGAACGGTGATCATCACCTTGGGGTGGGCGGCCTGGAACCGCTTGAGCACGTCCGGCAGGAGGTACGTACAGATGGACAGGGCGGCGGCAATCTGGAGCGCCCCGCCGCTGGCGGGGCGGAGGTTGTGAACCGCCTGCCGGGCCAGCGCGACGGCCCGGAGGAGCTGCTCCGCGTGGGGTCTGAGGGCCCGGCCGGCGGCGGAGAGGGCCAGGTTTCCCCGCCCCCGCTCGAAGAGGGACACGCCGAGGGAATCCTCCAGCACCTTGATCCGGGCGCTCACGGCGGGCTGAGTCACCCGCAACGCTTCGGCCGCTCGGCGGAAGCCGCCGAACGTGCCCACCGCCAGGAAGGCCTCGACCTGGCCGATTTCCACGGTCCGCATTGTATCACGGTCTGATCACAATTCTTTATCACTCCTATAAGAACAATAAGGTTGACCCCATCTTGCCCTGCCCGTAGATTGAGGTTCACGCGAGGAAGGGGGCGTTAGCCCCCCTGCGAGTTATAAAGGAGACGAAACCTTGGAAAACATGGGGAGAAAGTTTCGGCAACTCTTGAAGGATGAGGACTACCTGTTCACGGGCGGCGTCTATACGCCGCTCGACGCGCAGATCGCCGAGCGGGTAGGAATGAAATCCATCTACATGAGCGGGTATTCGGTGGCGATGGCGAACGGGTGGCCGGACATGGGCTTGCTCACCATGACGGAGGTCGCGCGCACCGCCTCGATGATCGCGAGCGCGGTGAACATCCCGATCATTGCGGACGCGGATGACGGCTACGGCAATGCGCTGAGCACTATGCGCACGGTGCAGGAGTTCATCAAGACCGGCGTCGCCGGTCTCCACCTCGAGGATCAGCGGTTCCCCAAGCGGTGCGGTCACATCGCCGGCAAGACGATCGTCAGCCGGGAGGAGGCGCTGGGAAAGTACCGCGCCGCGGTGGACGTGCGTAACCGTCTTGATCCGGACTTCGTCCTGGTCGCTCGAACGGACGCCTACGGCGCCGTGGGGGGGAGCCTCGAAGAGGCGATCTGGCGGGGCCGGGCCTATGCGGACGCCGGGGTGGACCTGGTCTGGTGTGAGCTTTCCGATGCCTCCCGGGAGCCCGCGATCGCCTTTGCCAAGGCCATGCGTGAGACGCATCCAAAGCTCCCGCTGGCGTTCAACTACTCGTCCTCCTTCAAGTGGAGCTCGGATCCAAACCCCTTTTTGTTCCGCGAACTCGGCGACCTCGGCTACAAGTTCATCTTCATCACGCTGTATTCTGCCCACGCCGCCATGTACGCCGTCTGGAACGCCATGGAGGACCTGGTCAAGAACCAGGAGCAGGCCCAGTGGACGCTGGAGAAGGTCAAGGCCGGACATCCAACGGAGAGCCATCACGTGATGGCGCGCGTCGAGCATTTCAAGGAGCTCGAGAAGCGCTACGTCCCCGGGGCCGAGGACCGCTACCGGTCGTCCGACGGCTTTGGACAGGAGAAGAAGCGGCACTGACGGCGGGCTTTCCCGCGCGCGTGGTACAATGCGACGGGATGAGCCCGGACGAGCACTCTTCCCGTCATCTGGCCCCCTCGACCATCCGGTTCTGTCCGCTCTGCCGGGGCGACCTCGTCAGGATCCCGGTCCCGCCGGACCAGAAGGAGGAGGCGGTTTGCTCGGCGTGCGGGTTTGTCTTCTACCTCAATCCGAAGCTGGTGGCGGGAACGATTCCGTTCGAGGACGGGCGGATTCTCCTCGTCCGCCGGAACATTAACCCCTCGAAGGGGAAATGGACGTTCCCAGGCGGGTTCGTGGACTGGGGAGAAACCGTCACGGGTGCCGCGCTGCGGGAGACGCAGGAGGAGACCGGCCTTCGCGTGGACCTGGATGGGCTGGTCGGCGTCTATTCGTATCCTGACGCTCCCATCGTGATCGTGGTGTATCGAGCGCGCGTGGCCGGCGGCACGCTTGGACTGAGCGACGAGATCCAGGAGCTCGCCTGGCTCACCCCCGGGCAGATCCCCTGGGACGAGCTGGCGTTTCCCTCGACTCGGGAGGCCCTGCGCGACTTTCTCTCCCGCTAGCGTTTCCCCTTCCCCATCGCGCGGGCCAGGAATTTCTCCAGGTTCTGGACCACAAAGCGCTCGTGCTTCCCTTCCGCGATCTTTTCGATCTCGTCGTGGGCCTCCACCTGGAAGAGGAAGCGGCGCCCGTCCGTCTCGAGGAGCGTCGCCTTCGCCCTGACCTTCATCCCCACGGGCGTGGCGGCGAGGTGACGCATCTCGACGACGGTACCCACGGTGGAGGCGCCACCGGGCAGGTGCGGCTGGATGACCGCGTTGGACACTTCTTCCAGGAGGCCGATGAGATGAGGGGTGGAGAATACCATGACGCCTGGATTGCCGATTCTGTCGGCGGTGCGGTCGGCGGTGACGGTGATCTCTACCTCTGCGGTGGCTCCGGGGCGGACGTCCATGCTTGATTCTCCTTTCAGGTGTCGAGGACCCGCTCGAGCGGCTCCTCGCCGCCCATGACCCGGGCGATGTTCCCCAGCGCGAAACGCAGCTTCGTCCTGAACGCGTCAAGGGTGCCGGCGGCGATGTGAGGGGTGAGGATGACGTTATCCAGGGTCGTCAGAGGGTCCCCGGCCGGCAGCGGCTCGGGGGAAAAGACGTCGAGCCCCGCGGCCATGATGCGGCGGTCCTTGAGGGCTTCATAGACGGCGGGCTGGTCGATCACCCCACCGCGCGACACGTTGATCAGCACGGCGCTCGGTTTCATCTGCGCCAGCTCCGGCCGGCCGATCAGGTGTCGGGTTTCCTCTGTGAGCGGCACGTGGAGAGAGACGATGTCGGCCTCGCGCAGGACGATCTCTTTGCTCACCAACGTGACCCCGAACTCTGCCCTCTCCCGGTCGGAGAGCGTGATGTAGGGGTCATTGGCGATCAGCCTGACGCCAAACCCCCTGAGCCGTTTTGCCACGGCGCGCCCGGTCCGGCCAAAGCCGATGAGGCCCACGGTCTTGCCGTAGAGGTCCCGGGTTGACATCCTGAGCTCCCACCTGAGCCATTTTCCGACTACCATCGCGTCGTGAGCGGCAACGAGCCGCTTGAGCGCGGCCAGCATCAGGAGCACCGTGTGCTCCCCGACGGCTTCATCCGTCCCTGCGGGGCAGAGGGCCAGGGGGACTCCGGCTTTGGCGAGTGCCTTCACGTCGATCCGCTCATAGCCGACCCCCTGGTGCTGTACCATCTTCAGTTTCGCCGCCTGCTGGATCATCTCCGCCGTGAGGGCCGCATCAGCGATCAGGATCGCGTCAGCCCGGGGGAGCTTCTCCCGGACCTCTTCAGAGCGTCCGGAGTCGAGGAAGAGCAGTTGAAGTCCCGGCGGGGCTTCCTCCCGCATGACCTCGTAGAGGTCGGCAGTGGCGCAGTTGAGGTAGAGAACCATCCAGCCTATGCGGTCTTTCATCGTCTATCGGCGGCGGGAAGTCAAGGCCTTTCCGGCTCGGCAGATCGGGGGTTGCCTGCGCTGGTTGTCGTTGCGCGTCCCGGACGCAATCGGAGGACCGTGAGTCGCCTCGCTAGCCGCGCGCGGCGATCGCGGGCGGGATCTCTCTAGCCCAGGGCGCCGCAGCCTCGAAGGCGGCCGCGGCCCGAAGCACCGCCGCTTCCTGGCGTCGCCGTCCCACGATCTGGAGCCCGACCGGGAATCCGCTCCGCGTGAAGCCGCACGGCACCGAGATCGCCGGCAGGCCGGTCAGTGTGATGCCGTACGTGAGGAAGAACCACTGGGTGTAATTCTCAAGCGGCTTGCCGTTGATCTCCGTCGGGTAGGGTTGTTCCACGGGGAAGGGTGGCACGGCCACAGAACCGTGCGGAGCTTTTCGCCCCGGCCGATCGCTTCCGGGGTGAGCCTCAGCCCCTGTTCGATGTTCCAGACCAATCCCGGCTGCATCTGGTCCTTCCACCGGGCGAGCTTGTCCGCGTGGAGCGCCACCATGGCGAGGCCGCGAGTGGCCAGCACGATCTCGTTGACCTCGCCGAAGTCTGGGCAAGCGGTCTTCACCGTGGCGCCCAGCGACCGGAAGACCCGTGTCGCACCCTCGGCGACGCGCGCCACTTCCGCGTCCACCGGGATGAGGCCGTTCAAATCGGGGGTCCAGGCCACGCGCCAGCCCTTGACGGAGGGGGCCTTCACCGCCTTCAGGAACTCGCGTGTATCCACGGCGTAGGAGAGTGGCGTCCGGTCATCCGGCCCGGCCATCACGGAGAGCATCAGCGCCGTGTCGGCGACGGTTCGCGCCATGGGCCCGGTCACGGAAAGTGAATCCCAGGCCAGTTCTCTCGGATAGACGGGGACGAGCCCGGGGGTAGTGCGAAAGCCCACGACGCCGCAGAAGGCCGCCGGGATCCGCAACGAGCCGCCGAGGTCTGAGCCCTGTGCGAGCGGTCCCATCCCCGTCGCCACCGCGACGGCGGCCCCGCCGCTCGAACCGCCGCAGGTGAGGGCGGGATTCCAGGGATTGCGCGTCGCCCCGAACACCGCGTTGAAGGTGTTGCCGCCCGCCCCGAACTCGGGCGTGTTGGTTTTCCCCACCACGATCGCCCCGGCCGCCTTGAGGCGCTGGACCACGAGGGCATCCTCGTCCGGAACATGGTGCTCGTAAATCCTGGAGCCCCAGGTGGTGCGAATGCCTTTGGTCGGGGTCAGGTCCTTGATCGACACCGGGACCCCGTGAAGCGGGGGTAAAGCGGCGCCCTTCTTGAGGGCGGATGTGGCGGCCCGGGCTGCTCGGAGGGCGGACTCGCGCGCGACAGTGACGTAGGCGTTGAGCCGCGGATTGGCGGCGTCGATCCGCGCGAGCGCGGCGTGCATCACCTCGAGGGGCGAGGTCTTGCGGGTGCGGAACAGCCGGACCAAGTCGGTCGCGGGCGTGAAGCACAGCTCTGGGGCGTTCATGACAGGACCCTACAGGGCTTTGACGACGGCGTCGCCTGCCTCGCGGGTGGTCGCGGTACCCCCGATGTCGCGAGTGTTCGTGGTCCCCGTCGCCAGGACCGTCGCCACCGCGCGTTCGATCCGGTCGGCCGCCTGTCGCGCCGCATCGTCGGACCGACGCTCGCCCAGCCACCTGAGCATCATTGCCGCGGACAAAATCATGGCAAGCGGATTGGCAATCCCCTTGCCGGCGATATCGGGCGCGGTACCGTGTGAGGGCTGGAAGAGGGCCCAGCGATCGCCGATGTCTCCCGAGGGGGCCATCCCGAGCCCTCCCACGGTCGCGGCGCCAAGGTCGGAGAGGATATCGCCAAACATGTTCTCCGACACGATCACGTCGTACCGCCACGGCGCGGCAACGAGGTGCATGCTCATCGCGTCCACGTAGGCGCACTCGGCTTCGATCCCCGGGTATTCCCGGGCGATCTCCTGGAAGACCTGGCGGAACAGGGCGTAGCTCCGGAACATGTTGGCCTTGTCCACGCAGGTCACGCGTCGGCCCCCGTCGGCGGGGGCGGCGGCCCGTTTCTGACACCATTCGAACGCCCGGCGAACCACCCTCTCGGTTCCGGCGCGCGTGATGACGAGGCTGTCGAGGGCCAATGAGGTCCCGACCCTGGCGCCTCCGCCCCGGGAGGCGAAGAGCCCTTCCGTATTCTCCCGGAAGATAACGTAATCAATCGTCCGACCCCGAGGGATGGCCAGCGGGACGGGCACGCCCGGGTAAAGCCTGATCGGGCGAACCCCGGCGTAGAGATCCAGGACGAGGCGGAGCGTGATCTGCGGGGCGATCTCCGTCCCGTCGGAATAGCGGATGTTCGGAAGCCCCGTGGCGCCGAAGAGGATCGCGTCGGCCCTCTGGCAGAGGGCGAGCGTCTCCTTGGGGAGGTCTTCTCCCGTGCGCGCCCAGAGGGCTGCCCCGGCCTCGGCTTCCTCCCAGGAGAGCGAGAGGGCCGGGCCGGTCACCGCCCGCAGCACCTTGAGGGCTTCGGTCATGACCTCGGGCCCGATGCCGTCTCCTGCGATCACGGCGATTCGGTAGCTACTCATCGCGTGCGGTCTATGATATGCTCGCAACTGCCCGCTGGGAATAGATATCCTGGTCGCCTGGTGCCTGACCTCGCCCTGACGTATACTGGGGCCGTGCGGATCCTCCCGAGGGTTTTCCTCTCTATTATGCTCCTGCTTCTCGTTCCCCGCGCGGCGCCCGCCCAGGATCCCTATAAGGCGCTCGACCTGATCAGGCCGAGCCGGCTCCAGCCCGCGAAGGACTTCAGCGTGCCTACCCCCGACGGCAAGATGCTCCGGCTCGCTGACCAGAAGGGTAAGGTGGTGTTCCTGAACTTTTGGGCCACGTGGTGCCCTCCCTGCAAGGAGGAAATGCCGGCCATGGAGCGCCTCTATCAGCGCTACAAGGACAAGGGGTTCGTCGTGCTGGCCCTGTCGGTGGATGCCGAGGGCGGGCCCGTCGTGAGCCCCTTCGTCAAGGAGTACAAATTGAGCTTCCCGATCGGGCTCGATCCCAAGATGGAGGTAGCCGACCGCTACGGCGTGCGGGCCCTTCCCACCAGTTTCCTCGCGAACCGGACGGGCGCGCTCGTGGCGGTGGCTCTGGGTCCCCGCGAGTGGGACGGCAAGGCGGGTCAGGCCCTGATCGAGTCCTTGCTGAAGTAGCACGGGGTATGGTTCCGTGAGCCTCGGCGAATCTCTCGGCGTGGCCGTGGCGTTCGGGGCGGGGCTTCTCTCCTTTCTCTCCCCCTGCGTGCTCCCCATCTTTCCGTCCTATCTCTCGTTCATCACCGGGATGTCCGTGGACCGCCTTGCCACCGACGCGGCGGCGGGGTCGCGGCGTCGGGTCATGCTGCACTCCCTGGCCTTCATCGTCGGCTTCTCCCTGGTGTTCATCGCCCTGGGGGCGTCCTTCAGCGCCGCGGGCCAGATTCTCCTGGATTACCGGGAGTGGATCCGGATGGGCGGGGGCCTTTTCATCATCATCTTCGGCCTCTACATCGCGGGTGTCCTGCGCGTCGGATTCTTCGGCCGTACCCGGCAGCTCCAAATCAAGACCAAGCCGGCGGGGTACATCGGCACCTTCGCCGTGGGGGTGACCTTCGCGATCGGCTGGACGCCCTGCGTGGGTCCCATCCTCGGGTCGATCCTCTCGCTGGCCGGGACGGCCGAGACCGTGGGAACGGGGGTCAGGCTCCTGCTCGCCTATTCGGCGGGGCTGGCCGTGCCGTTCTTCCTCTCCTCCATCGCGCTCGGGGGGTTCCTGAAATTCTTCAAACGCTACCGGAGCGCCATGCCGATCGTGGAACGCGTGGCAGGCGTCTTCCTCGTCGTCGTGGGGCTGCTCGTCGTCACCAACTACTTCGTCGTCCTCAACTCCTACGCCATCAGCCTCACCCCCCAGTGGCTGCTCAAGCGCCTGTAGCGGCGACCCGGATTCGCGTCCGCGTGCCCGCCACCTCGGCGAACCTGGGGCCGGGGTTCGACGTCCTCGGGCTCGCCCTCGCCCTCCATAACGAGGTCATCCTGGAGGCCGCCGCGGGGGTCTCCGTCTCCATCGAGGGCGAAGGGGCGGGTCATCTCGACCGCGGGGAGGGGAACCTGGTGGTCCGCGGCGTCCGGTCCGTCTACGAGCGGCTCCAGCGCCCGTTCCGCGGTATCAAGATCGCCTGCGCCAACCGCATTCCGACCGGGCGGGGGCTTGGTTCAAGCGCCGCAGCGTGGCTCGCCGGCATCGTCGGCGCCAACGCCCTCCTCGAGGGCCCGCTGGACCAGGACACCCTCCTCACGCTGGCGGCCAGTAGTGAAGGGCACCCGGACAACGCAGCGGCCGCCCTCCTGGGAGGCTTGACCGTGGCATGTTGGAGCGCCGGGAAGGTCGTCGCCGTGTCGCTCCCGGTGCCATCGGAGATCCAGTGGGTGGTGTTGATTCCCGACGTGCAGGGCTCGACGGCCGAGGCGCGAGCGGTGCTGCCCCAGACCGTGTCCCGCGGGGACGCCGTCTTCAACCTGCAGCGGGTTGGCCTGCTTCTCGCAGGGCTCCAAGTTGGGCGCGCCGACCTCCTCAGCGTCGCGATGGAAGACCGGTTGCACCAGCCGTATCGAGCCGGCCTCTTTCCGTGGATGGAACGCGTCGCCGCCGCGGCTCGGTCGGCGGGCGCCCTCGGCTGCGTGCTGAGTGGCGCCGGTCCCTCCCTCCTGGCGGCGGTCGGAAGGGGTGCGGACGAGGTGGCCCGGGCGATGGAGTCCGCCCTCGGGGAATCGGGCATCCGCGGTCGCGCGCTGGTGCTGGGGGTGGATCCCGTCGGGACCGTCTGGGAGGCGGTCTGAAGAAAGGCGCTTGACGTAGCATTCGGGGGTCTGTTAAGGTGCAGGGAAAGTCTCACCAAGTGTAACGATAAGACGATTTACTCTCCCGTACTCGCGCTCATGAGTCCCGGCCCACATCGCGCCTCTTCGGCCCTCCGTGTCCGACGTGTCCTCCCCTTCAGGCGTCTCCTCGCGCGCGCGAATCGAGTGGCTCCAAAATGGCTCCCGTCTCGGACGTAGCCCGGTGAGGGAGGTGAGATTCGAGCATCGCGGTCGGTCCCGACCTACGTGGAACCCCTGATCTTTGAGGGAGAGCACGCGGATGGAATTCCAGGATAAGGTGGTGACGTGCAGGGAGTGTGGGAAGGAGTTTCTCTTCTCGGCGGGGGAGCAGGCATTTTACGCGGAGAAGGGGTTTCAGCATCAGCCTTCACGCTGCAAGGATTGCCGCGGATCGCGGCGATCGAGCGGGCAGGGCGCGGGCGCCACAGCGGGGGAGCGCTCGCTCTTCGCCACGGTGTGTTCCGCCTGCGGCAAGGACACCCAGGTGCCCTTCAAGCCGACTCTCGGCAAGCCGGTCTATTGCCGTGACTGCTACGCCAAGCGCGGAGGGCGCACCGGCCAGCGCAGCCCGATGCTCCTGGAGCCCTAGGTTCGCCCACACTGACCTCGCGAACGGTCCTGGGCGTTCCCGGTCCTTCCGTCGGCTTCGATTCGCCGCACCCGAACCATTCATGCCCGTTGAGGGGCCTCGGCAGACTTGACTCGTTCTCCGGGGGAGCGGTACCATGGGGTTCAGGTGAGGGAAAGGCTCGGCGATCCGTGATCAAAAGCGATCGGTGGATCAAACGGATGGCCATCGAGAAGGGAATGATCGTGCCCTTCGAAGAGTGCCAGGTCCGCAAGGGCGTGATCTCCTACGGGCTGTCCTCGTACGGATACGACATCCGGATCTCCGACGAATTCAAGATCTTCACAAACATCAACACGACCATCGTCGACCCAAAGGGCTTTGATCCCCGGTCGTTCGTGGACTTCAAGGGGGAAGTGTGCGTGATCCCGCCGAACTCTTTCGCGCTGGGGCGATCGGTCGAGTACTTCAAGATCCCGCGCAACGTCATGACCATTTGCCTCGGAAAGTCCACGTACGCGCGCTGCGGGATTATCACCAACGTGACTCCCTTTGAGCCTGAGTGGGAGGGGTTCGTCACGCTGGAGATTTCCAACACCACCCCGCTCCCGGCGAAGATCTACGCCCACGAGGGGATCGCTCAGGTCCTCTTCTTCGAGTCCGATGAAACCTGTGCGGTCTCGTACGCCGACCGTCAGGGGAAGTACCAGGGCCAGCAAGGGATCGTGCTGCCCACGGTCTAGCCCTGGGGCGGCCCCCTCGGGGGCCAGGAGGCGGTGAGATCCATGGCGGAACAGAAACGGAAGGTCGAACGGCCCAAAGGTCCCTCCGAGGGCGAGGGGGGCGGTGCCAACCCCGAGGTCGCCAAGAAGGGAAAGAAGATCAGGGAGGACCTGGACAAACTCCTGGACGAAATCGATGATATCCTCGAGGAAAACGCCGAGGAGTTCGTGAAGAGCTACGTCCAGCGGGGAGGCCAATAGGCGCGATGCCGATCTACGAGTATCGCTGTCCCCACTGCGGGACGGAATTCCAGAAGCTGGTGCACGGGCAAACCGCGGTCGCCTGCCCGTCCTGCCAGAGTCCCGATGTGCGGCGCACCCTGTCGCTCTTCGGTATCCGGGGGGGCTCGGGATCCGTCGCCTCCGAAGGAGGGGGCGGGGCGTGCTGTAGCGCGGGAGGATGTCGGTGTCACTGACGTTGCTTCGCCTTGACGGCGATTCGGCAAAAGGGGCGAGGCGGCCCCTTTTTTCTTTCGGGTACTGTCCGGTCTAGAGAGGAACCTGTCCGATGGGTCGGAACTACTCCAAGGAGGACCTGGCCCAGTTGCGCTTGGGCAAGGGGACGGAGCTCCACGGGGATGGCTCGCTCGTCGTCCTGAAAGCGCTCCTTGAGAGCGGGGTCGCCTACCTCGGTGGCTACCCCGGGGCTCCCACCTCGAGCCTGTACGACGCCATCGCGGACTCCTACCATGACGTCCTCGAGCCGATGGGGATTTACTTCGAGGGGTCGGGCAACGAGGCGGCGGCCGGCGCGCTGCTTTCGCTCTCCGTTCACTACCCTATCCGCGGCGCCGTCAACTGGAAGGTGGTCGGCTCCAACGTCGCCGCCGATGCCCTGGCCCATGTGTCCGCGTCGGGCGTGTACGGCGGCGCGCTCATCATCGTCGGCGAGGATTACGGCTGCAACTCCACCACGGTGGCGGAGAAGACGCTCCCGTACGCGCAGAAGTCGGTCTGCGCGGTGATCGACCCCAAGGGGGACGCGGACACCATGGCCCGGATGGTCCGGGAGGGCTTCCGTCTCTCCGAGGCCTCCCACATGCCGGTCTTCTACCTCTTCCGGACCCGCACCGGCAATCTCAAGGGGTCGATGACCTGCGGGGACAACCGGGAGCCGCCCATCAGCATGAAGAACCGGCTCACGAAGCCGGAGGTCCAGCTGGACCGGATGTGCCTCCCGCCCTATGTGTTTGACCACGAGCGCGAGAAGTTCACCGAGCGGATCCCGGCCGCCCGGGACTACATCGTGAAGCACAGCCTGAACGAGTGGATCCCGGGGGAGGGGCGCGGGATCGGGATCATCACCCACGGCATGATCTATAACACCACGGTTCGCGCGCTCCACTCGCTGGGCGAGGCCGACCTGGCGGGCACCACCTGGATCGACATGCTCTGCCTGAACGTGATCTACCCCCTGGTGCCTCAGAAGATCGTGGACTTTCTCCGCGACAAGCGCGAGGTGCTGATCGTGGAGGAGGGAATGCCCAACCTCCTGGAGCAGGAAATCCGGGCCATCGCTCAGGAGCGGGGTCTTTCCGTCCGGTTGTACGGAAAGGATTTACTCCCCATGCCCGGGGAGTACACCCCGCCCGTGCTGATCCAGGGGATCGGGAAATTTCTGATCCGGACGGTCTACGCCACCAACGGGCAGAAGTCCCGTATCGAAGGACGCGTTGAGGAGCTGACCACCCATCTCGCGAAGGCGCACAGCAGTTTTGTGGTGCCGGTGAGCGTGCGGAATCCGATCTTCTGCACCGGCTGCCCCGAGCGCCCGGTGTTCTCCGCGCTCAAGATCATGGAGAAGGTTTACGAGCGGCCCCACTACGCTCAGGACACCGGCTGCTACGCCATGGGGACCATGCCCCCCTTCGACTCCATCACGGCCTCCTACACGGGGATGGGGACCGGGTTGGCCGCCGGCGGAGCGCTCTCCAAGCTCTCCGAGAAGCCCGTCGTGTCGTTCATGGGCGACGGAACCTTCTGGCACTCGGGGCTCACGACCTCGATTGCCAACGCCGTGTACAACAAGCAGGAGAGCGTGCTGGTCATCTTCGAAAACTTCTGGACATCCATGACCGGCCAGCAGGAGAATCCCGCCTCCGAACACAATGTCCGGGGGGAGCCCAATTCCAAGATGTCCATTCTCGGCGTCCTCAAGGAGATGGGGGTCAAGTGGATCCGGCAGACCAATCCATACGACCTCAAGGGATCCATGAAGGCCCTCCGCGAGGCCATGGAGGCCAAGGGAAAGGGGCTCCGCGTCATCATTTCCCACGCGGAGTGCATGCTCGAGAAGCAGCGGAGATCGAAACCGGAAAAGAAGGCCGCCCTGGCAGCCGGTGCCACAGTGGAGGACGTCAAACTGGGGGTGGACGACGACCTGTGCACCGGCGACCATTCCTGCATGCGCTACAACGGCTGTCCATCCCTCACCGTCAAGCCGGGGCCGAACCCGCTGCGCGAGGACCCTATCGCCACCATCGTCAACTCGTGCGTCGGGTGTGGCCTCTGCGGCGAGGTGGCCCACGCCGCGGTGCTCTGTCCGTCGTTCTACGAAGCCAAGGTAATCTCGCACCCGACCGTCTGGCAGAAAGCTCGCTTCAGGGTTAGCCGCGCTCTGATCGGGGGGCTGCTCGGAGTCGCAGTCTAAACCAAAGTCGACTGGGGGGAGCTGTATGGCCGATGACCTCCAGCTCAAATCGATCTTCCTCTCGGCCGTCGGGGGTCAAGGAGGAAACCTGCTCTCCGAGTGGATCTTCCAGGCCGCCACCTTCGAGGGGCACCGTGCCCAGGCGGTCAGCCTGCCCGGGCTTTCCCAGCGCGGCGGCGCCACGAGCTTCTACGTGGAGTTGGCCGTCGGGACGGACCGGGAGCGTCTCTCCAGGGTCGTATTCTCCCAGCATCCGGTCCCCGGCGAGGTGGATCTCATCATCGCCCAGGAGTTTATCGAGCTGGCGCGGATGCTCCAAGAAGGCTATGGGTCCCCCCGGACCAAGATCGTGGCCTCCACCCATCGGGTGTACACCGTTGGAGAGAAGACCCTGGCCTGGGACGGCCCGGTCCCCATGGAGACGCTCTACACGGCGGCGCGCTCCATGTCCGAGGAGTTCGTCGGCTTCAACGCGGTGGAGCTGGCTCAGCGGAACGGCCTGGACGAGCTCGCGGTCAACGCGATCCTGCTAGGGGCCCTGTGCGCCTCGAAGGCTCTGCCCATCTCGGACGCGGCATACGAAAAGGCCATCGTCCGTGTGGGCATCGCGCCGGAGATGAACCAGCGCGCCTTCGATCTCGGCCGACGTTTCGTGGAGAGCGGCGCCTACAAGCTGGAGGAGATTCCGCCCGCCGAGCCGTGGGAGGACTTCGTGGGCGCCCGCGCCCAGAAGCTCGCTTCCCGCGTCCGTCCCGCCTTTCGGGACCTCGTCACGCCGCTTCCCGGCCAGTACGGCCAGGCCTTGGCCAGGGTCCTGGCCGAGGCGATCTGGCGACTCGTGGACTACCAAAACCTGGCGTACGCGCGCGACTTCCTCACGACGGTCCAGCAGATCCATGACCTGGACCATTCCCTCAGGCCGGAAGGCCCTCCCCAGCTCACCGAGATTTTCGCCAAAGGGCTCGGCACCTGGATGGCATACGAGGACGGGATCCGCGTGGCCCAACTCAAGACGCGATCTGCGCGATTTGAGTCCATTCGTACTCGCCTCGGGGTGAGGCCGGATCAGGTCTACGAGGTCCACGAATTCCTGAAACCGGACGCCGAGGAGATCTATGGAATCCTGCCCACCTGGCTGGTGGACCCGCTGCTGGCTGTGGGACCCGTCAGGCGGTTTGTCGAGCGCCGAGACTTTTCCCAGCGTCCCAAGACCACGAGCTTTCGAGGGATCCTCCGGCTGAAGATGCTGCTCCTCCTCAAGCCCGTTCGCCGTTCCTCCTGGCGTTACCGCAAGGAGCACGCGCTCATGCGCCAGTACGCCCTCCGCGTGAAAGAGGCCGCGGCGGTGGATTATCGCGTGGCGTGCCTGGTGGCGCGGACGGGGCAGATGGTCAAGGGGTACGGCGACACGCGGCGGAAGACGGTGGGGTTCGTTGACCGGTACGTCTCCGAGGTCCTCACCCCCTTGATCGAGTTCGACCGGGCGTACCCCGAGGGTCGCTTTGCTCTCACGCTCAAGGTAGGGAGCCACTGCCGGCGGCTCATCGGGAAGGACGACCACGGGATCGACGGGGCCGTCGCGCTCACCCGCCAGATTCTTGAGCGGGCGAGGGGAGCTTCCTACCAGGAACTCCTCGCGCAGGCCGAGGCCCTGAGAGCGTAAGGGGTTCAGGTTGCTCAGGCGGGTCAGCCTCGCCCTCGTTGCCAGTCTCGTCCTTACTGCCTTCACCGCTCTTGGCCGCTTCGCCTGGGGCGGGCCGTTTCCCCCGGAGCAGATGGCTGAGATTCTGTTTGCGAACATCCCGGTCTGGGCCTTTACGCCGCTGTTCCGCTTGTTCGGGTTGGGGTCCAAATACTGGGCGTTCGCAGGGATGGTAGGATTGCATCTGGTCCTCTGGAGCGTCGCAGGGGGGTGGCTCCTGGGGAGAGGAGGGTGGACGATGCTGGGGGGACTTCTCGTGCTCCTGGGATTCACGCTGATCCTGCTGCCGCTGGGCGGGGACGGCTGGTTCGGCACCGCCCTTCCCTCGGGCCCCCTGGGTGCTGTCCTCACGCTTGTCGTGGCTGTCGCCCTCTACGGCGGCGTGCTCGTTCTGGCCCACCGCCGCGACGGGCGGGCCGCCGCGCCGGATCGGCGGGGTTTCCTCAGAACCGTCGGGCTCGCCGCGGCGGCGACTGCCGGTCTCACGCTTGCCGGTGGCCTGTGGGCCCGCGCCGCGCGCGCCGCTGAAGATCTGTGGAAAGCCGTCATCGGGTTGCCCCCGGAGATCACGCCGGTAGGGAAGTTCTACACGGTCTCCAAAAATGTGTTCGACCCACCGGTGAAAGCGGAGCGATGGAGCCTGGAGGTCAAGGGACTCGTGGACCGGCCGTACAAGCTTACCTACGAGGAACTGAAAGGGCTCCCGTCGGTCGCGCAGCCCGCCACGCTCATGTGCATTTCGAACGAGGTGGGTGGGGACCTGATCGGCAATGCCCAGTGGAGGGGGGTCCGGCTCAAGGACCTGCTGGCCAAGGCCGGGATCAAACCCAACGCGGTCGAAGTAATCCTGCGCGCCGCCGACGGGTACTCGGATTCGTTCCCCCTTAAGAAGGCACTCGAGGACGGCGTCCTCGTCGTTTACGAGATGAACGGTCAGCCCCTTGTCAGGCAGCACGGGGCGCCTGCGCGGGTGATCGTCCCCGGGATCTACGGGATGAAGAATGTCAAGTGGGTGACCTCTGTGGAGCTGGCCGACTACGACTACAAGGGCTACTGGGAGGTCCGGGGCTGGTCCGACGAGGCGATCTACAAGACTATGTCGCGGATCGACGTGCCGGCGGGGCCGCTCAAGGCGGGGGAGCGGGCCTGGGTCGGGGGCGTGGCCTTTGCGGGCGACCGCGGCATCCGTGATGTCGAGGTCTCCGTGGACGGTGGGAAGACCTGGCAGAAAGCGTCGGTCAAGCCCCCGCTCGGCCCCTTCACCTGGGTGCTCTGGGCGCTGCCGTGGACGCCGCCGGCCCCGGGTGCCTATACGGTCAAGGCTCGTGCCGTCGAGAAGAACGGCGCCGTGCAGACCTCGGAAGTCCGCCCGCCGCTGCCCGACGGCTCATCGGGCTGGCACGCGGCCACGATCCACGTGAGTTGAGCTTCCTTCGATGGATGTGAGACAGCTGGAAATCTTCGTCAGGGTGGCGGAGCTGGGCTCCTTCTCCAAGGCCGCCGGGGCGCTCTTCCTGACCCAGCCGACCGTGTCGGAGCGCATCCGTGGGCTGGAGGAGGAGCTCGGGATCCGCCTGCTCGACCGCCTCGGGCGCGGCGCGGTCCCGACGAGAGCCGGGCAGTTGCTTCTCGGTTACGCCCAGCGAATCCTCGAGCTTCACCGGGAGGCGCGCCAGGCCCTCGATCGGTTCCAGGGGCGCATGAGCGGGGAGCTGGTGGTGGGCGCCAGCACGATCCCCGGCGAGTATGTGCTCCCGGCGCTGATCGGGCGCTTCAAGGAAAAGTACCCGGACATCGCGATCTCGCTCCTCATCGGGGATAGCCAGGGGGTGGTGGACTGGGTCCTTGAGGGACGGGTGGAGCTGGGTGTGGTGGGGGCACAGATCAACCACCGGGCCCTCGACTATCGCGAACTGATGCCGGACGAGCTCGTGGTGGTGGTGTCCGCCGGCCACCCCTGGCACGGGAAGAAAAGCACGACCCTTGAAGAAGTCCGAGCGGAACCGCTGATCGTGAGGGAGCGGGGGTCGGGTTCGCGCCACACGCTCGAGCGGGCTCTCGCCGAGGTGGGGCTCGATCTGGGCGCCTTTCGTGTGGTCGGGGAGATGGGCTCGACGCAGGCGATCAAGCAGGCGGTCAAGGCTGGGGTCGGGATTTCATTGATCTCCAAGCGGGCCGTGGCGGAGGAGTGCCAGCACGGGATTCTCTACTGCGTGAAGGTGAAGGACCTCCGCTTCAGTCGCGCGTTCTATCTCGTCGTCAACACCACCCGCACCCGATCGCCGTTGGCCGAGGCCTTTCTGGCATTTCTTCTGGCCGAGTCCCCGTAGGCACCGGGGTCTTCCCTGAATCCAGCGTGTTCGCCGCCGCGTCGAAAGAGGGAAACGAGTGGAAGGGAGGTGACCGCCCGTGGCTGACGCGAAGCTGACCGACCCGGCCTCCGGCAAGCAGATTCGACTGACCAGCTATGCCGCCTGTGCCGGTTGAGCCTCAAAGATGGGGCCGGGCGAGCTCCACGACGTGCTGAGCAGCCTCAAACGCCAGACGCACCCCGATCTCCTGGTGGGTCTGGCGAAGAGTGACGACGCCGCCGTCTATCGCGTCACGGACGAGATCGCCATCGTGGAGACCGTGGATTTCTTCCCTCCCATCGTGGACGACCCGTATACCTACGGAGCGATCGCGGCGGCCAACTCCATGTCGGACGTCTACGCCATGGGCGGGCAGGTGCTCTTCGCCCTCAACGTGGCCGGCTTCCCGCGCGAATTCCCCAAAGAGGTCATCGCCGAGATCTTTCGCGGGGGCGCCGAGAAGGTCGCCGAAGGGGGCGGTGTGGTGGCGGGGGGGCACACTGTGGTGGACGCTGAGCCGAAGTACGGTCTCTGCGTCACCGGGCGCGTTCACCCGGGAAAGATCTTCCTCAAAGGTGGCCTCCGGGCCGGGGACCGGTTGTTCCTGTCCAAGCCGTTGGGGACGGGGGCCATCGCCACCGCCGCCAAGGAGGACGCGTGCGCTCCCGAGGTGCTCCAGGGGGCTGTGCAGAGCATGCTGAGGCTGAACCGCGTGGCCGCGGAGGTCGCTCAGGAGCTGGAGGTTCGCGGGGCGACCGACATCACCGGCTTTGGCCTGCTGGGCCATGCGGCCGAGATGGTCGAGGCTTCCGGGGCGGGGATCCTGATCCGCGCTTCGAAACTTCCGCTGTTGGAGGGCGCGCTCCCCCTGGCAGAGAAAGGTCACCTGAGCGGCGGCATGAAGCGAAACCGCCGGCACCTCGAGTCAACCCTCGGGGCCAAGGGACAACTCAAGATTGACGCGTCGCTCCCCGCCGCCCTGACGAGCCTGCTCTTCGAGTCTGAGACCTCGGGCGGGCTTCTCTTCGCCGTTCCCCCCGATCGCGCCGGGCTCGTGATCGAAGGCTTCAAGAAGCGTGGCGAGCCCTGCTGGGAGATCGGCGAGGTGACCACGGAGCCGACTATCCGCATCGTCTAGTAAGCGGCCCAACTAACTCCAGTAGCTCCGCGCCCAAACCGTTCCGATCGAGGTTTTCTATTCCCGCTGCCGCGTTCCATCGGGGATACCGATTTGTGTTCTCGGCGAATCTCTATACGATGAAGGGGCGTCTCAACAGCGAGCTCAACTTCGACTTGGGGGACCCAATGCGCAGACTCATAGGGATTTTACTGCTCACGCTGCTCGGCATCGCCCCTGTCGCCCAGGCGGGGGACGTCCCGGAGGTCCTTAGGGTCTCGGCGATCCCCGACGAGAACCCCAACGAGCTGCTTCGGATCTACACGCCGTTCGCCGAGTACCTGGCGAAGCAACTCCACATGAAGGTGAAGTTCACGCCGGTGGTGGACTACCCCGCAACGGTGGAAGGACTCGCGGCGAAGAAGCTGGACCTGGTGTGGTACGGCGGGTTCACCTCCGTGCAAGCCGTGAGGCGGACCAACGGAACGGCTCGACGCCTGGTGCTCCGGCAGGAGGACGCCGAGTTCAAGTCGGTGTTCGTCGCCCGGCCGGGCTCCGGGATCAACTCCCTCGCCGATCTCAAAGGAAAAACGTTCTCCTTCGGGTCGGTCTCGTCCACCTCCGGCCACCTCATGCCCCGCTCCTTCCTCCTCAAGGCGGGCCTCAACCCCGAGCGGGACTTCAAACAGCTCGCCTACTCTGGGGCCCACGACGCCACGGCGCTGTGGGTGGAGTCGGGCAAGGTGGACGCCGGTGCCCTGAACTTCCTCGTCTGGGACAAGCTCGTGCAGACAAAGAAAGTCGATCTCGCGAAGGTTAACGTCTTCTGGACCACGCCGCCCTACGTGGATTACGTCTGGACGGCGCGGGGCGACCTGGACAAGGGGCTCCAGGAGAAAATCACCGCCGCATTTCTGAAGCTCGATTACCAGAACCCCGAGCACAAGAAACTCCTCGATCTGCATCGAACCAAGAGGTACATCGCGGCCACCGACGAGGACTGGAAGGGGATCGAGGAGGCGGCGGTCGCCGCGGGCCTCCTCAAGTAGCCGTGTTCGAACTGGAAAACGTCCGGAAGGTCTTCAGCGATGGCACCGTGGCCGTTGACGGCATTTCCCTCGCCGTCGGGCGCGGGGAGCATGTGGCGTTCATCGGGCCCAGCGGCGCCGGCAAGACCACGCTATTCCGGCTGCTCAATCTCACGCTCCGTCCCACCTCCGGCATCCTGCGCCTGGACGGACAGGACGTGGCATCCATGTCGGACGCAGCCCTCCGGAACAGGCGGCGCCGGATCGGAACGATCTACCAGCAACACAACCTGGTGGGACGGCTCCGCGTCGTCCACAACGTCCTGGCCGGGAACCTCGGTCGCTGGTCCGCCCTGAAGGCCGTCGCGTCGCTCGTCCGGCCCCAGTCCCCCGACGACGCCCAGCGGGCGCTGGCCCAGGTGGGGATGCCGGAGAAGCTCTACGCGCGGACCGACGAGCTATCGGGCGGCCAGCAGCAGCGCGTGGCGATCGCCCGGGTGCTCGTCCAGGCCCCGGACATCATCCTGGCCGACGAGCCGGTGTCTTCGGTGGATCCCTCGCTAGCGGTGTCCATCGTGACGCTCCTCCGGGACCTGTCGGCGGAGTCCCGCAAAACCTTGGTGATGAATCTCCACAGCGTGGATCTGGCCCTCGCCCACTTTCCCCGCATCATCGGCATCCAGGACGGGCGCATCCTGTTCGATCTCGCGCCGGACAAAGTCAGCGCGGATCTCCTTTCCACGCTGTACACCGGCCATGAGGACGAGGAGCCCCAGCGTGACCGATTCAACGAGATCCTTCCGGTCAGCGGGGTCTGTCGGCCGCTTCGCCGGTAAGTCCGCCTTCGGCGTCATCTTCGCCCTGCTGTTCCTTCTCACCCTCGGGGCGAGCCTGCGCCTGGCCCAGGTAGACCCGCGCCTGCTCTTCGAGCGGGAGGCGCTCCACAACCTGGCAAGATTCATTGGCGGGATGTTCCCGCCCAATCTCTCCCGGTCCTTCCTGGCGTTGATGGCGCGGCCCGTCCTGGAAACGATCCAGATCTCGGTGATGGGGACGGCCATCGCGGTGCTGATCGGGGCTCCGCTCGGGCTCCTCGCCACGGGATCCCTCAGCTGGAGCGGCGTCCTCCACGAGCGGCGAACGGCCGGTGGCCGGTGGCTGCTCGGTTTCGTCCCGTACGCGCTGGCCCGCCTCCTCCTTTCCGTGTTCCGGTCGATCCCCGAGTTCGTGTGGGCCTTCATGTTCGTGCGGGCGGTGGGGCTCGGGCCGTTCCCGGGCGTCCTGGCAATCGGTGTCGCCTATGGCGGAATGCTCGGCAAGGTGTACTCGGAGATCCTTGAGGGCGTGAACCCCCAGCCCCTCGAAGCTCTGCACGCGGGCGGAGCCTCCAAGCTTGGGATCGCGCTCTACGGATTCCTGCCACAGGCGCTTCCGAATGTCGTTTCGTACACCCTGTACCGCTGGGAGTGCGCGATCCGCGCCTCGGCGATCCTCGGGTTCGTCGGGGCGGGCGGTCTGGGTCAGCAGCTGGAGCTCTCCATGCGGATGTTCCAGTTCGACGAAGTGCTCACGATCCTGGGACTTCTCTTTCTGCTGGTCGCCGGCGTGGACTTCGTGAGCGGGAAGATCCGGGCTCAGGTGGTGCGGTGATGGCTGAGGGCCGACGGCTGCGATGGCCTGGGCTCACGTTGACCGCCGGATTCGCTCTGCTGCTCGTTTGGAGCTACCACGGGACCCAGGTGGACCTGGCCGCGCTTTTCGGGAGCGAGGGACGGAGCCAGATCGCCACCTATATCGAGAAACTCTTCCCGCCCGACCTGTCGAGGAAGACCCTCGTGGATGCGGGCATGGGCGCAGTGGAAACCTTCGCTATTTCCTTCGTGGGCTCGCTCCTCGCTGTCGTGCTGGCGCTTCCGCTCGCGGTGCTGACCACCCGGACCCTCCTCTATCGCGGGATCCTCTACGAGGGACGGCGCCTGGGACCGGTGTCGAAAGGCATCCGGGTGGGGATTTACGTGATCGCGAAGGCTGTTCTGAACGTCCTCAGGACGATTCCCGAGATCGTGTGGGCGCTGATCTTCGTCTTCCTGGTGGGACTCGGACCGTTCCCCGGCGTCCTGGCGCTTGGGTTCCACACCGGCGGGGTGCTCGGTAAACTCTTCGGCGAAGTACTCGAGGATGTGAATCCGCGCCCGCTCGAGGCGCTGGGGAGCGCCGGCGCCGGTCGGCTGGCGATCCTGTTCTACGGGGTGCTCCCCCAGGCCGCTCCCCAGTGTCTCTCCTATGCCCTCTATCGGTGGGAGGTGAACATCCGAGCGGCAGCCATTCTGGGGTTCGTCGGGGCGGGGGGCCTGGGTCAGCGAATCTACATCGCGATCAACCTCTTTCTGGAGAACGAACTGCTGACGCTGATCCTCGCGATCTATGTCATGGTGACGCTGGTAGACGCCCTGAGCGCCTATTTGAGGCGGCGACTCCTCTGACCCCCAAAGGGCCCGGCGCTAAGGGACGTTCCGCTTCCGGAGAAAGGAGAGCAGCCGATCCTTGAGCTCCGGGGGGATGTCAGTCTCTTTGAGCTGGCGGGCGGCCTTGACCGTGCCTTTGTAGGTATTCAGGAAGGCGATGCAGGGGGCGCATCCCTCCAGGTGAGCCCGGAGGTTCTTTGCGGTAGCGGGGTCGAGGCTGCCGTCGAGGTAGTCGGCCAAGAGGTCGACAATCTCCCGACATCCTGGCGCGGAGCGAGCCTTTGCCATCCCACCCTCCGATTCGTCCCGAACTTCCATCACCGTAGCACGGGTCGCCGAAATTCGGCAACGCCACTCCCGGGGAATGATCCCACGTCTTGGGATGTTTTCAGCGTGAGGAGGATTCGCCATGGCCCAAGTAGAATGGGGGCGATGGCTTTCTTTCATCGCCCCTTCGTTCTGCTTTTTGCTCTCATCGTTCTGCTTTTCTCCTCGGGGGGCGAGGCGCAGAAGCGGTGGTCGGAGGCCGAGCAGCTCGACTTTCTCCGCCGCCACTGGTCGCGTCCTATCCCGCGCCAGGGGAAGCCGCCGGCCCGTTTCACCCCGCTGGAGGCTTCGCTCCTGCCGGAGAGCTGCGGGAGCTGTCATCCCGCCCAACTCGCGGACTGGAGGGAGAGTCGGCACGCGAAGAGCATGGGCCCTGGAGTGCAAGGGCAGCTGGTGGAGATGCTCGGCACCGATCCGGATTCGGCGCTCGGCTGCTACGCCTGCCACGCGCCGCTGACGGAACAGCAGGAGAAAGTGCGGAGGCGCCAGGGGGGGCTCGCCCCCAATCCGGTGTTCGACGCCCAGCTGCAGGCGCGCGGGCTCGCGTGCGCGGCCTGCCACCTGCGCGGTCACGAGCACTTCGCACCGCCGAAGCGCGACGGGTCGCTTCTGAGCGAGCTGCCGCGGGAACGCCTTCCTCACAATGGGGCGACGCGGACGCCCGCCTTCCTGCGGGCGGAGTTCTGCAAAGACTGCCACCAGTTCCCGCCCGATGGCTTTGCCCTGAACGGCAAGCTCCTGGAGAACACCTACGAGGAGTGGAGGGCGAGCCCGTTCGGCCGCTCCGGAGTCCAGTGCCAGGATTGCCACATGCCCGACCGCCGACATCTCTGGGGCGGGATCCATGATGCCCAGATGGTCCGTTCCGGGGTGAGCGTGGATCTTTCAGTGGACGGGGAGTCGCATCGGGTCGGCGACACCGTTTCGGCAACGCTCACGATCACCAACAGCAAGGTCGGGCATTATTTTCCGACGTACGTGACCCCCCGGGTGGTGGTCTCGGGGGAACTAGTGGACGGGTCCGGTCAGGCGGTCGCCGGAAGTCGACAGGAGAAGGTCATCGCGCGAGAGGTGGCCCTGGACCTCTCGCGGGAACTTTTCGACACGCGGCTCGCGCCACGACAGAGCCTGACCTTTCGCTACCGGCACAGACTCTCCGCGGTCGGCCTCAGGTTGCGGCTCGCCGTCACCGTCTACCCGGATCACTTTTACGTCAGCTTCTTTGAGTCCCTCCTGGCCAGCGGGGCGGGGAAGGGCACCGCCCAGGTCCGGGAGGCTCTCGAGGCCGCCCGAAGTTCGTCCTTTACCATCTATTCCCACGAAATCCCCCTGACCTGACTGACGACGGTGCGCCGGGCCGCCCTCCCGACGCTCGGGTGCCGGCATCGCACGATTGCGGGCGCGCGCGGCGGCGTGTACTCTGGATCAGCCTTATGCGTCTTGCCCTCTTGACCCCCTTCGACTTCCCCTCGGTCCGCGGCAATGCCATCACCGTGAATCGGATCGTGCGCGGCCTTCGCGAGCGCGGGGTGGAACTGAATGTCTGGGACTGCTCGGTGATCTCTGACACCCAGGTGGGACGCGAGGTCGAAACGTATCGCCCCGCGCTGATTCACGCCTTCCACGCGTTCCGCGTCGGGCCCCTGGCTCTCAGGCTGGCCCGGAAACTGGAGGTTCCGCTACTCGTGACCATCACCGGCACCGACGGCAACCACGATCTCTTTGATCCCGACCGGGCGCAAACGGTCCGGCGGGTCCTCGAAGGAGCCTCGGCCGTCACGGTCTTCCACGAGAGCATGCTGACGAAAATCTCGAAAACCCTCCCCGACCTCACCGTCAAGATGGTGGTGATTCCCCAGAGCGCCTGGCTCGAAGAGGGCCCCCCCTATCCGCTCGCCGACCGGCTCAGCCTCACGCCGGATACCGTCATCTTTCTCTTCCCGGCGGGGATCCGGATGGTCAAGAACCCGCTCTTCCCCCTCGCTTCCTTTGACCGGCTCGTGTCCCGCTTTCCCCACCTTCGACTCGTCTACGCCGGTCCGATTCTCGATCCCGGGGAGGGGGAGCACCTGCTGCGGGCGCTGGCAGGGCGGCCGTGGGCGGCTTACCTGGGGGCGGTGCCTCACAGGCAGATGCGGTCGCTCCTGGAGGCGTGTGATGTCGTGCTCAATTGTTCCCTGTCGGAGGGAGGCATGGCCAACTCCGTCCTCGAGGCCATGGCGTGTGGTCTTCCGGTCCTGGCTTCAGACATCGAGGGAAATCGCTCCCTCGTCGAGGATGGCGTCACAGGATTCCTCTTCAACGGGCCTGAGGAGTTCGAGGCCAAGGCAATCCGGCTCCTGGGCGATCCCGGGCTCAGAAGATGGTTCGGGCTGCTGGGGCAGACCCGCGTGCGTGCCCTCTACTCCCGCGAGCGAGAGGTGGAAGGTTACCTTGCCCAATACCATCGGCTGGTGCCGGCCCCGTCGGCCGGCGACTTTCTCCTCCGCGGTGGCTAGCGGCAGAGGAGAAGCGGGCAAAATTGCCGTTTTCTCAACTAACTGATAGACTTAGCTCAAGTGGCAATCTCTTCGCGATACCCCAAGGAGCGCATGATGGGGAATGCTGAACGGGTCCGGGAGTTCGTTGAGGCATTCGGGAGCCTCAAGGCCGAAGTCCAGAAGATCATCGTCGGTTACGACACGGTCATCAGCGACGTTCTTGCTGGTCTCTTTGCCGGAGGGCACATTCTGCTCGAGGGAGTGCCGGGTCTCGGCAAGACCCTCTTGATCAAGACGCTAGCCGAGGGCCTCGAGCTCTCGTTCTCCCGTATCCAGTTCACCCCCGACCTCATGCCCGCCGACATTATCGGTACGAACATCATCCTGGAGGACGCCGAGGGTCGGAGACACTTCCAGTTCCAGCGGGGACCGATCTTCGGCCACATCCTCCTCGCCGACGAGGTGAACCGGGCCACCCCCAAGACCCAGTCGGCGCTCCTGGAAGGAATGCAGGAGGGGACCGTCACCGTGTCGGGGGCTTCGCACCTGCTGCCGTCTCCGTTCTTCGTCCTCGCTACCCAGAATCCAATCGAGATGGAGGGGACCTACCCTCTTCCCGAGGCCCAGCTCGACCGGTTTCTCTTCAAGCTACGGGTGACGTACCCGGCGCTGGACGAGCTGAATGAGATCATTGACCGGACGACCCGATCCGGCGTGGCGGAGGTCCGGCGTGTCATGACCGGTCCCGAGGTGTTGCGCTTCCGGGAGCTGGTTCGGGAGGTTCCCATCGCCGCCCACGTGCGGGAACTGGCTTCGCTGATCGTCATGGCCACCCACCCCACGTGGGAGCACTCTCCCGACGTCACGCGCCGCTTCGTCCGGTACGGGTCGAGTCCGCGGGGCGCCCAGGCGCTGGTGCTGGGCGGCAAGGTCCGCGCCCTCGCCGAGGGTCGCTATAACGTGAGCCTGGAGGATCTGCGGGCGGTTGCCCAGCCGGCGCTCCGGCATCGAATCATCCTCAACTTCGAGGGCGAAGCGGAGGGCGTGGACGTGGACACCCTGATCGGGCAAGTCCTCGAACAGGCGGAGGCTCAGAGCCGTCAGGGCAAGGAAGTGTTTTTGCGGTAGGGCGCAGGGGGGGCCCTCTCATGACGGATTCGGGCGTCCTCGAGCGTCTTGTCGATCAGGTCGGCTGGCAGATCAGGAAGCGACGCGCGGAGTTCTACGGGCTCCGCGGGCTATTCTACGGCGCATGCCTCGGCCTGGTCCCGCTTCTCCTGAAAGAGGCCATCGGTCCCGTAGCCCCGCTCATTGCTCTCGGGCTGGCCCTGGTCGGCGCCACGGCGGGCGCCCTGGTCGGATTTTGGCTCAGGCTCTCCCGGCAGGACGTCGCGCGCATCGCGGATCGGGCTTTCGATCTTCGAGATAGGGTCGCGACGGCCCTCGAGTGGAGAAGCCGGCCCGACCGGAGTCCCCTGGTTGACCTCCTGGTGGCGGATGTGGTGGGCCGCATCGAGGGCCTCGACGGCCGCCACGCCACGCGCCGGATCCTTCCCCCGGAGCTAAGACTCCTCCCGCTCCCGGTCTTCCTGCTGGTCGTCGTTGCCTTGGCCCCGGCGATTCCGCTTCCAACCGGGAGACTCCCCACATTTTCGTCGGGCGAGGATTCCGAGACCCCGGAAGAGCGCGAAGCGAAGATCCTCGCCGAGGAACGATCGACGGCGGCCAAGCGGGAGCCGCTCCAGCGCGCCGAGTTGCTGGAGCGGAACGTCGCCGTCCGGCAGGGCGGGACCGGCAGCAGCCAACCTGGGGATCTCTCGGCCCTATTCAAAGATACCGCTCTCGCGGCCCAGCGCCCGGACTTCAACAGCTTTCTGAAGAAAGGCGATGAGCGGCTTCGGATGCTCGAGCAGGTTGACCGCCTCCCCGACCTGAAGCGCGACTTCACCCAGAGCCCGTACAAGATGGTCTTCCAGAAGAAGAAGGAACTGTTCGGAGGTCTTCGCCCGGATCAGCTCTCCCCTCAGAAACTCCGTGAGCTGCTCGAGGAGATGGATCGAATGGGGCGCAAGGGCGGTAACTGGGGCGGGGACACCTGGGAGGGGCTCGAAGCCCTGGAACAGGGGCAGACCGACCGCGCTCTGGAGGCCATGGAGAAAGCGCTCTCCAAGATGCGCGCGATGGAGGAACGGGGGCGGGGTGGGCGCGGGCTCCGGGGCGGTCGCGAGGAGGATCGCCGGGGCGCTCGCGGCCGGGACCGGGGCGCGGGAGGGGACAGCATCGAGGCCGACCTCGGCGAGGGCGAGGGACTGTTGCCGGGGAAGGGGCGGAACCCGAACCCCAAGGGCGATGCCACGGAGCGCCTCCGCGCCACTCCCTATGATGCCGGCGTGGAGGGGGAATCCCGCTCCGGCAGAAAAGAGGGCCACGACACCAACCTCCTCGGCAAAGGTGGGCGTCTTCCGTCGCGGCTGCAATACATGGGCGTGTTCGGTCAATACCGGAAGATGATGGAGGAGGCCTTGGCGCGGGAGCAGGTGCCTCGGGACTATCAGACGCAGGTGAAGGAGTACTTCGACTCGCTGGAGGAGAGATAAGGCCGGTGGCCGCGGCGCGGGCGCAGGACTTCTTCACCCGCGAGTTCCTGACCCAGCTGGAGCGGCTTGCCCTGGCCTCCAGGCGGACCTTCCGGGGCCGGGTCAAGGGGGAGCGCAAGAGCCCTCACCGCGGGAGCAGCGTGGAGTTCGTGGACTACCGCCCGTACGGGGTGGGGGACGACCTCCGCTACGTGGACTGGAACATCTTCGGCCGCCTCGATCGGCTCTACGTGAAGCTTTTCGTCGACGAAGAAGACCTCTGCCTGCACCTGCTGCTGGACGCCTCAGCCTCGATGGACTACGGGGAGCCCACGAAGCTTCAGTACGGAGCCCGGCTGGCTGCGGCCCTCGGCTTCGTGGCGCTCGTGAATCATGAGCGCGTGGGGGTCGGCATCTTGAGGGAACGGGTCACGGAGGGGTGGTCGTCGGCCCGCGGGCGAGCCCAGGTTCTCCCGCTCCTGGGCTTCCTGGCGAAGCTGCGCGCGGCGGGCGCCACGGGGCTGAGCGACGGCCTTGCCAGCTATGCCCGGACGTCTCGGGACCCCGGACTTGCGGTTCTGATTTCCGACCTTTTGGATCCGGGCGGATACGAAGCGGGGCTCCGGGCCCTTCAGGAACGACGCTTCGATGTCCACGTGATTCATCTGTTGTCGCCGGAAGAGATGAACCCCTCGTTCACCGGGGACCTTCGCCTGAAGGATTCCGAAACCGGGGAGACCCGGGAGCTCACGTTCGACGGTGAAGCGTCTCGGAACTACCGCCGCCGGCTTCACGCGTTTCTCGATGGGGCCGAGGCGTTCTGCCGTTCCCGCGAGATCAGTTATCACCGTGTGACCACCGACATCCCGCTGGACGGGTTCGTGCTGCGACAGCTCAAGGGACTCCTGCTCGTATGAGCTTCCTCTCCCCGCTGGCCTTCCTGCTCCTGGGCCTGGCCGTTCCGCTCCTGCTCCTGTACTTCCTCAAGGTACGGCGGCACGAGCGGCGCGTCCCCAGCCTCCTCCTTTGGGATCCTGCGCTCCGAGACCGCGAAGCCTCGGACTTTTTTCAGCGCCTCCAACGCGATCCGCTGCTGCTCCTGCAGCTCCTGGCGCTTCTGGCCTTGACGGTGGCGCTGGCGCGGCCCGTCGTAACGGTGGAGGGCCGGGGGGCTCAGCGGACAGTCCTGATTCTGGACATCTCGGCCTCCATGAAGGCCACCGATGTTCTCCCCTCGCGCTTTGCCGCGGCCCAGCGGGAGGCGCTGGCGTTCCTCGAGCGGCTCCCCTCCGGCGCCGAGGTGATGCTGATCGAGGCGGGAATCCAGCCTCGCGTCCTGGTCCCCTTCTCCCGTGATCGGCAGCGGCTCACCGCCGCCCTGGGAGCCCTCGAGGCACGCGACCTTCCCAATCGGTTGAATGAAGCCCTCCGCACGGCCCGGGCCCTGACCGCTCAAGATCCCCGCGCCGGCATTCGCATCTTCACCGACGGTGCCCATCCGACCGCGGTCGGAGATGGCGGCGGTGACCCGCGCGTCCACTGGCTGGGAGTCGGGCGGCGGGGCCGGAATGTCGCGATCACCAATCTGGCGCTGCGAAAGACGTTCTTCGGCGCGTTTGGGTATCAGGCGTTTGTCTCGGTGGTCAACTTCTCCGACGAACCTCAGTCGTTCACCTTCACGGTGGACTTGGACGATCGGCCGATCGCGGAGCAATCCCTCACCCTGGACCCACACGTGCGTCGATCGGTGATGCTTCCGTTCAGCCACCAGGGCGCTGGTGTCGTGCGGGTCCGCCTGAACATCGCCGACGACCTCGGCGCCGACAACGTGGCGTACGCCATCATCCCCCCGCCGCGCGAGATGCGGGTGCTGCTGGTGAGTCCCGGCAACCTATTCCTTGAGAAAGTCCTGAGGGCCGATGCCCAAGTCAAGCTCGAGGTCCGCACGGCGGAGGCCTATCAAGGGGGGATGGAGTCCTTCGACGTCGTGGTGCTGGACAGCGTGAGCCCGGCTAGGATTGGGGCCGGCCGGTACGTCCTCATCAACACGATCCCGCCCGATGTCCCGCTGGAGAATCTGGGCCGGGCCGCGCAGCCGGTCATCATGGACTGGGACCGGTCGCACCCGATCATGCGATACGTGGACTTTTCCAAGGTGGTTATCGAGGAAGCGCTCCGGGTTCGTCCGTTGGCCGCGGGTAAGACCCTGGTGGAGGCGATCGGTGGGCCGCTGATCTACGGTTTGGAGGAACCACGGCGCAAAGCGATCTTTTTCGGGTTCGACCTGTTCAAGACGGATCTTCCCCTTCGTGTGGCCTTTCCGCTCATCCTCTCCAACGGGCTCCGCTGGCTTCACCCGGCCGGCCTCGATCTGACGAGCTTCCAGCTTCAGGCGGGACAGCCGATTCTCCTCCCGGTGGAGCATGGCGTCACCGCTGCCAGGGTGATCACCCCGTCGGGGCGGAGCGTGGAGGCCCAGGTCACGCGCGGGCTTGCGAGCTTCGCCGACACCGGTCAGGTGGGAGTGTACACCGTGGTGACCTCCCGCGGAGAGGCCCGGGTCGCCGTAAACCTCACGAGTGCCGAGGAGTCGGACATCGCCCCTCGGCCGATCCCGACGCGGTCGGAGGCCCCTTCATCCGACGGCATGACCGTGCCGCTTCAGCGCGAACTCTGGGGGTTGTTCGCCCTGCTGGCCGCGGTCCTCCTCCTGGTCGAGGGGTTTCTCTATTGGCGTCGCCAAACCGCGGGGAGGCTCGTGCTTCCACGCGGCCCCGGAGATCGGTGGGCTCTCGGGCTCCGCTGCGTTCTGGTGGTCTTCCTGTTGACGGCGCTTCTGCGTCCTGTGGTGCCGCGCTGGGTGGACAGGCTGAACGTGGTGTTTCTCCTCGACGTGTCCGACAGCGTCACCCTGGCTGCCCGGGAAAACGCATACCGCTTCGCGGTCCAGGCCCTGACCGGGATGCAGGAAGGCGATCAGGTGGGGCTCCTCGTGTTTGGCGAGGCGGCGGCGGTGGCCCAGCCGTTGAGCGCCAAGCCGAAGCTGGACCGCCCCCAGGTCGACGTGCGGGGGCGGGGGACCGACCTCGCCCAGGCCATCCAACTGGCGCTGGCGACGCTGCCGGCGCGCCACGCCAACCGTCTCGTCCTGCTCACGGACGGTCGCCAGAACAAGGGTAGCGCCTTGGCGGTTGCGCAGGCGGCCAAGGACGCAGGAGCCGACATTCACTACGCCCCCACGTCGTTGACCTTCGCCCAGGAGGTGGTGGTCGAGGCCATGCTCCTTCCGCAGGAGGTGAAGTTCGGGGAGCCGTTTGACGCGAAGGTCGTGGCCTGGAGCCAGCAAGACACCCAGGGACGGCTCTCGCTCTTTCGCAACGGGGAGTTCCTGGGGTCTCAGGTGGTGCGGCTTTCCGCCGGCAAGAACGTTTTCACCTATCGCCAGTCGCTGGAGCGGAACGGGATTCACGTCTACCAGGCGGCCGTCGAGGCCGACGGGGACACGATCGAGGAGAATAACCGGGCCGTCGGGACCGTGGTAGTCCGAGGCCGGCCCCATGTCCTGCTGGCGGAGAAGGAGCGGGCGCATGCGCAGGCCTTGAGCGCGGCGCTCCGTGCCCAGCACATCGACGTGGAGGTGATGGAGCCGGAGCGGATTCCCAGGGACCTGGCGGGGCTCCAGAAATACGATGGCTTGATCCTTTCGAACGTCTCCTCACTCAAGCTCACGAAGAAACAGATGGAGAACATCCGCGACTACGTGCGGGACTACGGCGGCGGGCTCATCATGGTGGGCGGAGAGGAAAGCTTCGGTCTGGGGGGCTACTACCGCACGCCGATCGAGGAAGCACTGCCCGTCACCATGGAGGTGAAGCAGCGGCTCGAGATCCCCAGCCTCGCTGTCGTTCTGTCCATCGATCGGTCGGGCTCCATGGCCATGTCCACCGATGAGAGGGTCACGAAGCTCGACATCGCGAAGGAAGCGGCGCACCTGGTGGTGGACCTCCTGGACGAACGAAACGAGGTGGGGGTGATGAGCTGGGACACCGAGTTCGTTTGGGACGTCTCCATGCAGGCCGCACGGGACAAGAATGCCATCCACCGCGCCGTCGCCACGATCAAAGCGGGCGGTGGCACAGACGGGTATCCGGCGCTGAAGGACGCGTACCGGGCCCTCTTCGACCGTCCGGCCCTGCTCAAGCATGTCATCTTCATGTCTGACGGCCAGATGACGCGCGGGGACTTTGCGGGCCTCATTCGCCGCATGGCGAAGGACAAGATCACCGTATCATCCGTCGCCATCGGCAAAGATGCCGACGCTCAACTGATGTTGGACATCGCCAAGTGGGGGCGTGGCCGGTTCTACTACACCGAGGACACGCAGACCATTCCTCGGATCTTTACGCTCGAGACCCAGCTGGCCTCCAAGGCCTCGCTGATCGAACATCCCTTCAAGCCGGCCGTGTCCGGTGCGAGTCACGAAGTGCTCCAGGACATCGACTGGAAGAATGCCCCTCCGCTGGGTGGGTACGTGGCTACCACGCTCAAAGGCACCGCGGAGCAGCTGCTCATGACCCACCAGGAAGATCCGCTCCTGGCCACGTGGCGGTACGGTTTGGGACGGACCGCGGCATTCACCTCGGATGCCAAGGGAAAGTGGGCCGTCCTCTGGCTTCGTTGGGGTGCCTTTAACAAGTTCTGGGGGCAACTCACGCGCTGGTCGCTTCGCACGGGGAGCCGGAGTGATACCGTGGCGACCGTGGAACGGCGTGATGGAGTGGGGGAGGTGACGGTCGAGGCCGTCGATCCCAAGGGTGAATTCATCAACTTCCTGGAGACTCAGGTCGGCGTCGTGGCTCCGGACAAGCAGCGGTCGGTGGTCGATCTGGAGCAGGTGGCCCCGGGCCGGTACCGGGGCCGGTTCCCCGCTCCCGAGGAGGGTATCTACCTGGTGGGAATGGCCCAGCGCCGGGGCGAGAAGATGGTTGGCTCGCAGCTGGCGGGGTTGGTGGTACCGTATGCTAAGGAGTTCAGGGATCTCGGTGTGGACGAAACGCTGCTGCGAGAGTTGGCGGAGCTCACCGGCGGGGGGGCTGTCGCGCAGCCGAAGGATGTGTTCCTTAAGGCCCGACGGCGCTCGCGGCTCTCGGTTGAGCTCTGGCCCTGGCTTGTCGGCTGCGCGGCGCTGTTGCTGCTGCCGGAGGTCGCGCTGAGACGGATCGGCCCCAGACTGTTCACGCGCCTCCGCGGGCGGTTTCGGCACCCGCCGGGCGGCGGCGGTAACCCCCCGGATGCGAGGATGTCACCGTGAAACGCCGCCAGGCGCGCGGTCCTCGGATTTCCGCGCGGGTATCTGTGCTGCTTCTGTGTGTGGCGTTGCTGAATCCTTCCCCAGCTCGCGCGGCGCCGGCGGGCCGGTCGCTTCTCATTCTCCCGTTCCAGCCGGTTGAAGTTGAACGGGAGGAGCAGTGGCTGGGGGAGGGAGTTGCCACTGTCCTGTCGCTTGCCCTCGTGAACCACCCTGCATTCATCGTCGTGGACCCCGCCCGGGTCAAGAGACTGGGTCAGCCCGAGGCGTCGGGAGAGCAAGTCGTCCTCGACACCGCGCGAAGTCTGCGGGCGGACCTAGTCTTCTATGGCGAGATCAGGCGCGACGCGGGCGACCTTCGGATCATTCCCCGCTACCTGGAGCTCGGGGCGGGAGGCGGAGAAGGGCGTGCTGTGGAGCCGGTCACGGTTCCGGAGGGGCGAATCCTGGAAAGCGTGAAGGGATTGCCGCTGGCCTACGTCCGGGCGCTTCGCCTTCCCGTGAGCGAGGCCGAGGTCGCGAAGATCGAAAAGGCCGCCATGCCCACCAAATCGATTCGCGCGTTCGAGACCTTCGTCAAGGGCCACGGCGCCGCACTCCTGGGGACGCAAGCCGGCAACGAGGCCGCGGCGGACCTGCTCGGGAAGGCCGTGGAGCTGGACTCGACGTTCGTCGCGGCACAATACACGCTGGGTCTGGTGCATGTGGCGCTGGGAAACCGCTGGAAGGCAGCCGCCCAGTTTCGCGCCTCAGTCCCGCTCGACCCCACATTCCCCGAGCCGTACAAGGCCCTCGGTGATCTGTTCCTCACGCATCCCCGCCGGATGTTCGATCAGGCCGTGGAGGCTTACCAGAAGGCGCTGGAGCTCCGACCCTTCTATGCTGACGCGTACGTCGGGCTCGGGGACGCTCGGGCCGCCAAGGGGGAGGTGGACGAAGCCATCGCAAGTTACCAGAAGGCCGTCCGACACAATCCTGGGAACCCCAAGGTCCACATGAGCCTGGGGAAAATCTACTATGCGGAGAAAGGACTCTACTACGAATCCGTGACTTCGTACAAGAAGGCCATCGAACTCGATCGCCAATTCCTGGAAGCGCGCATGGGGCTGGGCGAAGTCTACGAGGACAAGGGGCTCTACGAGGACGCCATCCGTGAGTACCGGCAAGTGGTGGGACTCGACCCGCAGCATACCGGGGCACTCTACAACCTCGCTCTCGTTTACGAGAAAGTGGATCCCCGGGAGGCCATCGCCCAGTGGGAGCGCTACATCCAGGTCGCCGTGCTGCTCCCGTCGGAAAAGGACTGGGTGGACGTGGCACGCCAGCACTTGAAAAAGCTCAAGACGCAGGTGGAAGGAGGCCGCTGACGCTAAATTCCCAAAAGCCGCTGGAGCCGCCCTTTGTCGAAGCCCACGACCACTTCTTCGTCAACGAGGATCACCGGAACGGCCATCTGCCCGGTCCGTCGCACCAGCTCCGCTCGCGCTTCATGATCCTCCAGCACGTTGACGTCCTTGAATGCGACTCCCTTGGACGAAAGAAACTCTTTCGTCGCTCGGCAGGGACCTCACGTGGGGGTCGAGAACACCGTCACCCGGGGCTCTGTCATGCGGCTCACCTCCTTCGACTTATCAATTGTCCCATATTCATCTCGAGCCAGCAAAGCCGACGATCTTGACAAGGAAAGACGCCGTCGCTATTGTTTCGTGTGTTTATTGACGAGAGGAGGGTCCGGTTCTTGAGCGAGTTGAGGAAGGATCCAACCCGCGCACAGTGGGTACTCGTGCGACCCCGTAGCGCTGGCAGGCCGGAGGACAACGAGTGTCCTTTTTGTCCCGGCAACGAGGCGAGCACGCCCCCGGAGATCGCGGCCTATCGAAAGGAAGGGTCTGCTCCCAACACTCCGGGCTGGCAGGTGCGGGTCATTCCGGAAGCCGACCCATACTTCCAGGTGGAGTGGGATCTGGTCCGCGAGGGAGCGGGCATGTACGACAAGATCACTCCACGTGGGGCCAGCGAGTTGATCATCGAGAGCCCGAGCCACGAGGACACGTTGGCCACGATGGGCGCGGACCAGCTCGAGCGAGTGCTCTGGATGTACCGGGATCGGTTGGAGGATCTGAAGCAGGACGTGAAGATCCGCGATATCCTCATCACCCGCCGTCATCGCAAACCCGGGTCGCGTTTGAGTCATCCGTATTCGCGGGTGACGGCGATTCCCGTGATCTTCGACGATCTCCGCCGGGGGCTCCGGGAGTCGCGCGAGTACTATCAGTACAAGCGCCGCTGCCTCTTCTGCGACATCCTCCGCCAGGAGCTGGCCGACGGCGACCGCGTGGTGCGAATGACGCCGTATTTCTTGCTGATGATTCCCTACGCGGCCCGCACGCCATTCGAGACCCGGGTCTTACCCCGTCAACATGCGTGCGCCTACGAGACGCTGTCGCCCGAAGCCGCCGCGGATCTCGCCCGCCTGCTCGCCGGATATTTCGGGGCGCTGGCGACCGGGCTGGGGGATCCGTCATTCGAGTTGAGCCTCCAGACCGCCCCGAATCTCCACTCTAAGATCCTGCAGGGAGAGTGGGCGACGGTCCAGGACGATTACCACTGGCATCTCGAGATCGTCATCCATCCCGAGAGAGCCAACCGGGTGGGGGGAATCTTCATCAACGACCTGCCCCCGGAAGAAGCTGCCCGCCAGCTCCGCGCGGCCTGGCGGTAGGCCGGCCTCAGCCCTCAAGGGTAGAGGCCGCGGATGCGGAATGCCTCGGCGACGCGGCGGATGCCCTCCATGAGGGCGGCGGTCCTGAGGTCTGTTCCCTCTTTCTGTGCTAGCCCCCAGATTCGGTTGAAGGCGCGGGTCATGATCTCCTGGAGCCGCGAGAGGATTTCACTCTCCCGCCAGAAGTAGTACTGGAGCCCCTGTACCCATTCGAAGTACGAGACGACGACCCCGCCTCCGTTCGCGAGGATGTCCGGGATGATTGTCACCCCCCGCTCGCGGAGGATCTGATCGGCCTCCGGTGCGGTGGGGCCGTTAGCGCCCTCGGCGATGATGGAAGCCTTGATGCGGCTGGCGTTGTCCTCGCGGATCTGAGCGGCGACGGCGGCCGGGATCAGGATGTCGCACGGTAGTTCCAGGAGCTCCGCGTTGGTCACCGGGTCCGTGTCCGGGAAGCCGGCGACGCCTCCGCTTTCTGCCGCGTGAGTCTGAAGCTGGCGGATGTCGAGCCCCCGCGGCGAATAGATTCCTCCCTTGACGTCGCTGACTCCCACGATCGTGCAGCCTTCGCGCCAGAGCAATCGAGCCGCCACCGCCCCCACGTTGCCGAATCCCTGGACGACGACCCGCTTGCCCTTGAGGTCCTGGCCGAGGTGGCGGGCCGCCCCGAAGAGCGTGTACACGATTCCGCGGCCCGTGGCCTCTTTGCGCCCGGCGGAGCCGCCGATCAAGATCGGCTTCCCCGTAACCACCCCCGGGACAGATTTCCCTTGTGTCATCGAGTAAGTGTCCATCATCCAGGCCATCACCTGCTCATTGGTGCCCAGGTCGGGGGCGGGAATGTCGAGATCGGGGCCGATCAGGAGGATGATCTCGGTGGTGTACCGACGAGTCATCCGCTCCAGCTCCCGCGCGGACATCGAGCGGGGGTTGCAGCGGATGCCCCCCTTGGCGCCCCCGTAGGGGAGCTCGAAGAGCCCGCACTTCCAGCTCATGAGCATGGCCAACCCGGTCACCTCTCCCAGGTTCACGTCCGTGTGGTAGCGAAGCCCGCCTTTGGTGGGGCCGAGGGCGGTGTTGTGGTGAACACGGTAGCCGATGAAGACCTCTGTCCGTCCGTCGTCCATCTGGATCGGAACCGAGACAACCAAGGCGCGACGGGGGTAGCGGAGCCGTTCATGAAGGTTCGGGTCCAGGTTGAGGCGGGCCGCAACCGTGTCGAGTTGATGAAGGGCGGCTCTGAAGAAGGGAGAATCAAACTCAGATTTGTCTAGCATAACGATATTACCTCTTGACATAGCGGGGGGGAGATAGGAGAATCCGACTATAAAGATCGGCGATCAATTTCCTCCCTCATTGGGGATGGTGGAGAAATTAGATGCTTCGCTTTACCAAACGCGCCGATTACGGGCTGATGGCAATCAATTATATCGCCATGCAGCGGGAGTACGGGGCTATTAGCGCAAAGCGGGTCGCCGAGGAGTTCGGTATCCCCCCGGAGCTGCTGGCGAAGATCCTCCAGCGCTTGGCAAAGAAGGGGCTCATCGCCAGCCACAACGGCCCCAAAGGAGGCTATCTGCTGGCACGCTTGCCCGAGGAGATCACGGTAGGGCAGGTGGTGCGGGCTCTCGAGGGACCCATCAATATTGTGAGTTGCCTTGAGGACCTGGACTGTCCCCAGTTCGAGCGCTGCAACTTGCGTCGCCCGGTCCAGAAGATCCAAGCCAGCATCAGCTACCTGCTCGACACGATGACCCTGGCTGAGCTGAATCGCGAGACCGTCCCAATCGCTGAGCTCACGACGATCAACTAGGAGAGCCGATCATGGCGTTGAAGTTTCCGATCTTCATGGACAGCCACTCGACGACCCCGGTGGACCCGCGGGTGCTAGAGGCTATGATTCCGTTCTTTACGGAGAAGTTCGGTCACCCCGGAAGCCGAAACCATCCCTTCGGGTGGGAGGCCGAGGCCGCCGCGGATAAGTCCCGCGAACAGGTGGCCAAGCTGATCGGTGCCCGGGATCCGAAGGAGATTGTCTTCACCTCCGGGGGCACCGAGTCGATCAACCTGGCCATCAAGGGCGTGGCCGAGATGTACCGGGAAAAGGGCAACCACATTGTGACCACAGCCATCGAGCAGAGAGCCGGCCTCGACGTGTGCAAGCACCTCGAGCGCCAGGGGCATCAGGTCACCTACCTCCCCGTGGCGGCGGACGGCCTGATGGACGTCGAGGCGATCCGAAAGGCCATCACCGACAAGACGATCCTCATCTCCGTGATGTTCGCCAACAACGAAATCGGCACGATCCAGCCGATCGCCGAGATCGGCAAGCTGGCCAAGGAGAAAGGGATCATCTTCCACTGCGACGGGACTCAGGCCGTGGGAAAGGTGCCCGTGGATGTGGAAGCCATGGGGATCGACCTGCTGTCTTGCACCGCCCACATGGTCTACGGCCCCAAGGGAGTCGGCGCGCTCTACGTCCGCCGCAAGAACCCCCGGGTCCGGATCGCCCCGCTGTTCGATGGCGGCGGCCACGAGCGCGGAATGCGGTCGGGAACAGTGCCGGTGCCCCTGACGGTCGGCTTCGGCAAGGCGGCTGAGATCTGTCAGGAGGTAATGCCCGAGGAGTCAGCCCGGCTCAAGGCTCTCAGGGACAAGCTTCAGGACAAGATCCTCTCCTCGATGGACGAAGTATACCTGAACGGGCATCCGGAGAAGCGGCTCCCCCATAACCTGAACATCTCCTTCGCCTACGTGGAAGGGGAGTCCGTCCTCATGGGGCTGAACAAGGAGGTGGCCATCTCCTCGGGCTCGGCCTGCACGTCGTCAACCCTGGAGCCCTCTTATGTGATCGCGGCCCTGGGGGTCGGGTCTGAACTGGCCCACTCCTCTATCCGGTTCGGCTTGCATCGGTTCAACACGCAGGAGGAAGTGGATTACGTCGGCAATCGGATGATCGAGGTCGTCAGTCGGCTTCGGGAAATGTCCCCCCTCTACGAGTTGGCCAGGGAGGGCGTGGACATCAAGTCGATCCAGTGGAAGGCCGAGTAGCAACGCCAGCGGGCGATAAAGGGAGGAATCAGAGACATGGCGTATAGCGAGAAGGTGATTGATCACTACAACAACCCGCGCAACGTGGGGTCCTTCTCCAAGGAGATGCCCGGCGTGGGGACAGGGCTCGTGGGGGCGCCGGAATGCGGCGACGTCATGAAGCTCCAGATCAAGGTGAATCTGGACACTGGCGTCATCGAGGACGCCAAGTTCAAGACCTTCGGCTGCGGCAGCGCCATCGCGTCTTCCAGCCTGGCCACCGAGTGGCTGAAGGGGAAGTCCGTGGACGACGCCATGAAGATCAAGAACACGGACATCGTCAACGAGCTGAAGCTGCCTCCGGTGAAGATCCACTGCTCGGTGCTGGCCGAGGACGCCATCAAGGCCGCCCTGGCGGACTATCGGGAGAAGTGGGGCAAGCGGGAAGCCGCGGCCGGCGCTCACGCGTCATAAGGACTGAAGGCACTCGCGACAAAGGAGGCTTTTCATATGGCGGTGAATCTTAGCGAAGAGGCGCTGAAGCAGGTCAAGCAGCTCATGGCTGCCCAGAACCTCGAAAACGTCTATCTCCGGATGGGGGTCAAGGGGGGCGGCTGTTCGGGACTCTCCTACTCCGTGGAGTTCGACAACGAGGTCGGGCCGCACGACAAGACCTTTGACGTCGACGGGGTCAAGGTGGTCTGCGACGCCAAGAGCTTCCTGTACCTGAACGGGACGACCCTGGACTACGTGACCCAGGGGCTCACCGGCGGATTCACCTTTGTGAACCCCAACGCCAAATCGAGCTGCGGCTGCGGGACGTCCTTCTCGGCGTAGCGACGCGATCTCGGACAGGGCGGGGGTCCGGAGGTGAGACGGGGGTCAGGATAGCGAGACCGTCGCGCAAGGAGAGAGCAGAAACGGGCCCGGGCGGGCCTGTTTCTATTTTGGAGAGAGGATGTCGGGCAGGTCGGACTACTTCAAGGTTTTCGAGTTGCCCCGGAAGCTCGGGATCGACGGGGATGAGCTCCAGCGCAGGTTTTACGAGCTCTCGCGACGGGTGCACCCCGACTTCTTCCAGACGGGGACGCCCGCTGAACAGGCTTGGAGCCTGGAGCGATCGGCGCTCATCAACCGAGCGTACCGGACCCTCCGCGACCTCGTTTCCCGGGTGGAATACCTGATCCAGCTTGAGGAAGGGCGGGAGACGAAAGAGGGAGCCACCGGCATTAAGCCCCAGGCACCGACTGACCTCCTGGAAGAGATGCTCGAGATTCAGGAAGCGCTTCAGGAGGCCAAAGCGGGGGGGCTGGATGGGCCAAGGCGTCAGCACCTCAGGGACGTGCAGGCTCGGCTCACGGAGCGGCGGAAGTCCGAGGAAGCCTCGCTCCTGGATCTTGCCCGCGGGTGGGACGCCGTGGTGGACGGGGGCGGTGAGCGCAAGGCACTCTTGGACCGGATGAAGCAGGCCTTGGCCGCGAGAGCCTATCTCGATACTGTGATCAACGATCTGGGCGACGCGCTCGGAGAGGAAACGCAGAGAGATGTCTCGCATCGTCGGCATTGATCTCGGCACCACCAACAGCCTCGTGGCGTACATGGAGGGGGACTTCCCCAAGGTAATTCCCGACGCGGAGGGACGCGTCCTCCTGCCGTCCGTGGTGGCCTTCACCCCCGACGGCGTCCTGGTGGGCGATGCGGCCAGGCGGCAGCTCGTCAGGAACCCGACCCGGACCATCTACTCGATCAAGCGGTTCATGGGGAAGGGGTACGAAGATGTCAAAGAGGAGCTGCGGTATTTCCCCTTTCGGGTCCTGCCGAGTCGCGAGATCGTGCGCATCAGGGTCGGAGAGCGAGAGGTCACGCCGCCTGAGGTCTCGGCGCTGATCCTGAGAGCCCTGAAGGAGCGAGCCGAGGCCCACCTGGGCGAGCCCGTCACGAAGGCGGTCATCACGATCCCCGCGTACTTCAACGACAGCCAGCGTCAGGCCACCAAGGACGCGGGGCGGATCGCCGGCTTGGAGGTTCTGAGAATCGTCAACGAGCCGACCGCCGCGTCACTCGCCTACGGGCTTCACCGTCTCACGCAGGGGACCATCGCGGTCTACGACCTGGGCGGCGGGACCTTCGACATTTCGATCCTCAAGGTGAAGGATGGGATCTTCGAGGTGCTGGCCACGAACGGCAACACGCATCTCGGCGGCGATGACTTCGACCGGGCGCTGGTGGACTGGCTGCTGGCCGATATCGAGGCGCGTCACGGGAGAGACCTCAGCGGCGACTTGGAGGCCATGCAGGAGCTCCGGCTCGGGGCCGAGGCCGCCAAATGTCGCCTGTCCTACGAGGACCGGACGGTGTTCACGATTCCGTTTCCCCAGCATGGATTCACCTATCGGCGGGAGATCGCGCGCTCGGATGTGGAAGCCTTGATCGAGCCGCTGGTCCAGCAGACGCTCGGCCCGTGCCGCCTGGCCCTGGCCGACTCCCGGCTGGTCGCCGAGCAAATTGATGAGATCGTCCTGGTTGGCGGCTCCACCCGGATCCCGCTTGTGAAGCGGCGCGTTCAGGAGCTGTTCGGCAAGTCGCCGCACAGCCAGCTGAACCCCGACGAGGTCGTGGCCCTGGGGGCGGCCGTGCAGGCTCACATCCTGGCCGGCGGGATCACCAACATGCTCCTGCTTGACGTCACGCCCCTCTCCCTCGGGATCGAGACTGTGGGGGGCGTCATGAGCGTGCTGATTCCGCGGAACACCACAATCCCGACCAGCGCCAAGGAGCTGTTCACCACCTCGGTGGACGGGCAGGCGGTCGTGGACATGCACGTGCTCCAGGGCGAGCGGGAGCTGGCCAACGACAACCGGTCTCTTGCCCGCTTTGAGCTCCGCGGCATTGACCCCATGCCCGCCGGGATGCCGCGGATCGAGGTGACGTTCCTCATCGATGCCAACGGGATCCTCCAGGTCCACGCCAAGGAACTCAGGACCGAAAAGGCCGCGTCCATCGAAGTGAAGCCCTCCTACGGGCTCACCGATGCTGAAGTGGAACGGATGATCGAGGAATCCTTCATTCACGCCGAAGAAGATGTGGCGTCGCGGCTCCTCATCGAGGCTCGCAACGAGGCGGACACGGTCGTCCGCGCCACGGAGCGGGCGCTGGGGCAGGGGAGCCACTTGATCGCCGAAGACGAGGCGGCCCGGATCAAAGAGGCGCTGGCGGCACTGAAGGGCGTCAGCGACGGAAATGACCGGGACGCCATTCGTGAGGCAACAGAACGGCTCAACCAGGCCACGCTTCACTTGGCCGAGATCCTGATGGACTCCGCCCTCAAGGAGGCCCTGACCTCGAAGCGGGTGACGGAGGCTCTGGAGAAGAAATAGGAATGACGTATAAGGTGACGTTTCTCCCGCAGAACATCACGGTGGAGGTGGACCCGGAGAAGTTCCCCCTCCAGGAGGACGGCCTGCCGGGTTCCGTCCTGGACATCGCGCTGGGGAACAACATCGCCCTGCAGCACAACTGCGGCGGCAAGTGCGCCTGCACCACCTGCCACGTCATCGTGAAGGAGGGGGCGGAGAACCTCTCCAAGATGGAGGAGGACGAGGAGGACCGGCTCGACACTGCCGAGGGACTCACCCTCCATTCGCGGTTGGGCTGCCAAGCGGTCGTGAGCGGCGACGTCGTCGTGGAAATCCCGCTGTCCGGGCGGGGAGGTCACACGCCTCCCAGCCATTGAGGAGCCCGGACGCCGTCGGAAGGGCGCAAGGACCACCACGAGGTGAGGAGCTCATATGGGGCTGACCTGGAAAGACGTGGAAGACATCGCGATGGCGCTGGCGGAGAAGTTCCCGGACACGGACCCATTGGGAGTGCGGTTCACCGATCTCCACAAGTGGGTGACCCAGCTCGACGACTTTTCGGACGATCCGGAAGCCTCCAACGAGGGGATCTTGGAGGCCATCCAGATGGCCTGGGTCGAGGAGGTCCGGAATCGGTAGGAGACCCACCTTCGGTGGGTACCCCGACCCCCTCCGGCAGGGCTACCAGGAAATGACCTGGTCCGCGGAAAAGATCAGGTCGAGCAACGCAGAATAGGTGAGAGTGTCCCTGCCGGCGAGGGAAGATTCCGCGGCGAGGTGCTGCACCCGGACGCCGGAGGGCAGCGGGAGGGCCTCGGTGCCCTGGGTGAGAACGACGGTGAGCGTTGTGTCGGGCTGGCGGCTCTGCCGCTGGATCATCGACAGCGCGTGGGCGGGGACGGGAGCCTTGAGCAGGTGAAGGACGTGGGGCATCAGAACACGATGAACCGCCGACAGCGCCCCATGAGTTCGGCGATCTCATCCGGGGAAACCGGGATGAGCGGGTGGCCCTCCTCGTTCCAATCCGCCGGTTCGGTCGGGATGGCGGACTTCTCGATGTGGAACGGAATCTCCATCTTCCTGAGAGCGCCTCGGTGTCTGGCGATATCGTCGCCGTCCACGAGGTCATCGGTGTCCGCGTCGAGGAGATGGACGGATGGACCCGTCAGGATGATCGTCACGTCGTTCTCGCCGGCGGCAACTCCGAGCGCGATCCGCATCGCCTCGTTGGCCCGGTGGGAGCTGCGGGGATCCTCAGCGATGAGGACCGCGACGGGCCGCGATTCGTCCACGGGGCTAGTCCCCTCGGGGCCGGGCCAAATGGCGAGCCAGACAAGGCCCGAGGGAGAAGCCGACCGGAGCGTAACGACCACGCCGGCCTGCGGCCGGACGCGGTGCCCGCAAAGGAACGGATCGGCGACAACCGAGAACGCAGTATGGCGAAGTCAGGTGGGCCGGCACTAGTTCAGGGCGAGAAATCGCTCACAACCGTTGATCAGGTCTGTGAGCACCACCAGGCCGCAGTAGTTGAACCGGTCGGGGTCGGAGAGCGGGACGTTTCGCTTCTGGCAGCCGTAGGCGCACACGAAGAGTTTCGCCCCGCGCTCGGCGAGCTCCTGGATCTCGGGCCGGTGTTTGGCGAGGACGGCGTCGTCGATCAGGTAGAGGTACAGGTCGGCCCCCCGGTCGAGCGCCGCACGCGACAGGCGGATCGTGGTGTCCAGGTTGGGGTGCTCGGGCTTCGTCGAGAGGAGCAGCCCCAATTTCCGCTTGGCGAGATCCATGGCGACTTGAGCTTAGCATCCGGTCCGAACACTGTCAACGAAGGTGAGGCCCGCGGGGAGAAACGTTGACACCTTCGGGCGATCTCGGTAAGGTGAGCTGATATGAGCCGTCGCGTCTACCTGGATCACAATGCGTCGACCCCTGTGCACCCGGAGGTGGTGGTGGCCATGCTCCCGTACTTCGGGGAGCATTTCGGCAATCCCTCCAGCGTCCACGGCTTCGGCCGCGAGGCGCGCGAAGGGCTTGAGATCGCCCGGGAGCAGATCTCGCACTTCCTCCGCGTGGGTAAGGAGGAAGTGCTCTTTACCTCGGGCGGCACCGAATCCGACAACCTGGCCATCAAGGGCGTGGCCTGGGCTCGGGGCGCCGGCCACATCATCACGTCACAGATCGAGCACCACGCGGTGCTCCGGACGTGCCAGTCCCTCGAAAGCCAGGGGTTTACGGTGACATATCTTCCGCTGGACTCGGACGGGTTGGTGGACCCCGCTGATGTCCGCAAGGCCATCAGACCCGACACGATCCTGATCACAATCATGCACGCGAACAGCGAGGTGGGAACGATCCAACCCGTGGAGGCCATCGGCCCCATCGCGCGGGAGCGGGGCATCCCGTTTCATGTGGACGCCGTCCAGACGTTCGGCAAGATCCCCATCGACCTCGACCGCTTCGGGATTGATCTCCTCTCCTTCTCAAGCCACAAGATCTACGGTCCCAAGGGTGTGGCCGGGTTGTACATGCGCAGGGGCATCAGGATGGTCGCCGTCCAGCACGGGGGGGAGCACGAGCGCCGCCGCCGGGCGGGGACGGAGAACGTCCCGGGTATCGTGGGATTCGGGAAGGCGGTGGAGATCCGGTCTCGCGAGATGGACGCGGAAGCGGTCCGCCTCGCGGCCTTACGCAATCGCTTATGGACCGGGGTGGAGTCCCGGGTTCAGGAGGTTCGGCTCAACGGCCACCCGACGCGGCGCCTGCCGGGCACGCTCAACATGTGCTTCCGGCATGTGGAGTCTGAATCCATCGTGCTGGGACTTGATCTCAAGGGTGTGGGTGTCTCGGCGGGCTCGGCCTGCACGTCGGGCAACGTGGAGCCTTCGTACGTGCTGGTGGCCATGGGCGTTCCCCTCGATTGGGCCATGGGATCGGTGCGCGCGACCCTGGGCCGCGGGAACACGGACGATGACATCGATTACGTCCTCGAGATCCTCCCCCCCCTCGTGGAGCGGATCCGGAGTCTGTCACCGGCCGCGGTCTCATGAACTACAGCCAGACGCTCATCGACCACTTCAGGAATCCCCGGAACGCCGGGATGATGCGCGACCCGGCCGGGGTTGGCGAGGACACCTTTGACGGTTGCGGCGACCTGGCCAGGTTTTATCTGAAGGTAGTGGACGGGCGTGTTTCCGAGGTGAGATTTCAGACCTACGGCTGCGGGCCCACGATTGCGGCCTCCAGCGCCGGTAGTGAGCTGGTGGCAGGCCGGGCTGTCACGGACCTGCTGGCGTTGACCGAAAAGGAGGTGACCGCCGCGGTGGATGGACTTCCGGACGAACGCCTTCACGCGGCCCAAGTGGTGGCGGGCGCGCTCCGCGCGGCGGCCCGGAATTACCTAACCCGGAGGAATGCGTCGAGCGCAGCGGGGGTGAGGCAGCATGTTTGAAATGATGCGGCGAGACATTCGGGCGGCCCTTGAACGTGATCCGGCGGCGCGGTCGGCGCTCCAGATCGTGCTCTGTTACCCGGGCATCCACGCCGTCTGGCTTCACCGCATCGCCCACCGACTGTGGGGATGGGGCTGGTTGACCCTGGCTCGCTTCGTCGCGCACCTGGGCCGGTTCCTGACGGGGATCGAGATCCATCCGGGGGCCAAGCTCGGACCCGGGTTGTTCATCGATCACGGCATGGGCGTGGTCATCGGGGAGACCGCCGAGGTCGGGGAGAACGTAACCCTCCTCCATGGAGTGACGCTGGGCGGGACGAGCCTCAAGCGGGAGAAGCGCCATCCGACCCTGGGGAACAACGTGGTGGTGGGCGCCGGGGCGACAATCCTCGGGGCGTTCAAGATCGGCGATGGCAGCCGGATCGGCGCGGGATCCGTCGTCGTCCGGGAGGTTCCCCCGAACTCGGTTGTCGTCGGAGTGCCGGGTCGGGTCACCCACAAGGACGGGCAGCGAGTGGCAGGGCAGATCGACCTGAACCAGATCGACCTCCCGGACCCTCTCGCCAGGGCCATCGAGCAGTTGTTGGACCGAATTCATCATCTCGAATCGGAAGTCCAGACGTTGCGAAAGGTTGTTGAGGAGCGAGAAGTCGGACGCCGCTGACCCTGACGTCACAGCGCCAAAGGAGGAAACTGAGACGTGGTCCCCAAGGATAAGATGACGATGTCTGAGGCGTCTGCCTACCTTGCCGTGGATGCCGAAACGCTCCGCCGCATGGCGTCGGAGCGAAGCATCCCGTGCCTGAAGGTAGAGGAAGAGTGGGTCTTCTCCAAGAAGTCAATCGACAAGTGGCGACGCCAACGGGAGACGAAGCGTTTGTAACAGCGGCCCAGCCTCCTAGTCCCCTCCTGTGACGACCGCAGGTCCTGTCCGCTCCATCATCCACGTTGACATGGACGCATTCTACGCGTCCGTGGAGGAGCGTGACCGTCCCGAGCTCCGCGGGCGGCCGGTCATCGTGGGTGCCGATCCGCGAGGTCGCGGGGTCGTGTCTGCGGCCTCCTACGAGGCTCGAAGGTTCGGCGTCGACTCTGCTATGCCGATCGGGAAGGCCGCCCGTCTCTGCCCCCACGCCGCCTTCCTTCCCGTGGATATGGAGAAGTACGCCCGCGTTTCCGGCCAGATCATGGCCATCCTATCGGAGTACTCACCGCTGGTGGAGCCGATTTCCGTGGACGAGGCGTTCCTCGACGTCATGGGGACCGATCGCCTGCTGGGCCCACCCCTGGAGGTCGCCCGGGCGATCAAGGCCCACCTCCGGCGGGAGGTGAAGCTCACGGCGTCGGCGGGGGTCGCGCCCAACAAGTTCCTCGCCAAGCTCGCGTCGGATCTTGAAAAGCCCGACGGCCTCGTGGAAGTAAAACCAGGGGAAGAGATGGCGTTCCTCAAGGACCTCCCGATTGAGCGCCTCTGGGGGGTCGGCCGGATCACCGCGGAAGCCATCAGGCGAATGGGGATCGAGACCATCGGGCAACTGGCCGGACTCCCGGTCCAGGTTCTTGAGCGGCGCTTCGGAAAAAGCGGCAGGCAGCTGCATGCGTTGGCCCGGGGAAGAGATGATCGGCCGGTGGAACCCTTCACCCCGCCCAAGTCCATGGGGGCCGAAGAAACGTTTTCTTCCGATCATCGTGACCTCGAGCGCCTGGAGGTGACGCTTCGCGCCCAGGCCGAGCGGGTCGCGCGGGAGCTCAGGCTCGCGGGCTGCCTCGGAAAGACCGTCACGCTGAAGGTCCGCTTCAGCGACTTCCGCACCGTGACGCGGCGCCTCAGTGGCGAACCCACGCAGGAGGGGCTCGAGATCTTTCGGCGGGCGCGGAGCCTGCTTGAGGGGGTCCGTCTGGTTGATCCCGTGCGGCTCATCGGCGTTTCCGTTTCTGGCCTCGTCTCGAGTGATGCCGACCAGCTCCATCTCTTTCCCGACCCCGCGGTCCGGCGGGCCAGACTGGCCCAGGCGGTGGACGCGCTCGTCGAGCGATTCGGAGACCGCACCCTAATCGCCGCTCGCCTCCTCATGCGACCACGCCAACAGGATTGACGCCCCGACAAAGGAGTCCTCGATGCGTGACGAGGTCAAAGCGCATATTGCTGGTGTTGTCTTCCAGGTGGTAGCCAATCCCGGCGACAAGGTCGGGGCCGGAGACCCGATCATCGTGCTGGAGTCCATGAAGATGGAGATTCCCGTCGAGGCGCCCCGTGCGGGGACCGTAACCGAGTTGAGGGTGAAGGAAGGAGAGGCGGTCCAGGAAGGAGACACCGTGGCGCTCCTGGACTAATGGAGCGATCCGGCAAGGAGGGTCCCGCCCGGCCGCCCTTCCGTCCCGGAATTCACGACTTGACCGGGGTTCAGATCCGGGGTAGGGTCAGATCGCCCTGGGCGGTTCGGGGTTGCCGGCAGTCGCCAACCAACGGTCGGTTGGGGCCGGGAGGGCGGACTTGGGATGCCAGGTCCCCTGAGGAACGGCCTCGAAAGGTTGACGGACGGCGAAAGTCGAGAGCATTCCGAGCCCCCGGGGCTCTTTCTTTTTCTAATTCTCCACGAAGGCTCTGAGAGCCCGCCCCCGCAACGGGTGGCGCAGCTTCTTCAGCGCCTTGGCCTCGATCTGACGGATGCGCTCGCGCGTCACCGAAAAGCGCTCGCCGACTTCTTCCAGCGTGTGTTCGCCGTCCGCACCGATCCCGAAGCGCAGTCGCAGGATCTGCTGCTCCTTGGGAGAGAGCGTCGCCAAGACCCGCTCTATCTGCACGCCCAGTTCCTGGCTGAGCAGTGAGTCGTTGGGGGAGTGGACGTTCTTGTCCTCCAGGAAGTCTGCGAGCTGGGAGTCTTCGCCGATCGGCGTCTCCAGCGACAACGGCTTCCGTGACGATTCGAGGATCAGCCTCACCTTCCAGGCCGGGACGCCCGCCCGCTGCGCCAGCTCCTCGGGCGTTGGCTCGCGGCCCATCTGGCTGGCCAGATTCCGGCTCACCCGCGAGATCCGGTTCAGGGTTTCCACCATGTGGACCGGAATTCGGATCGTGCGCGAATGATCGGCGATGGCGCGGGTGATGGCCTGACGGATCCACCAGGTCGCGTATGTGGAGAACTTGAAGCCGCGGCGGTACTGGAACCGATCCACGGCCTTCATCAACCCCAGGTTCCCCTCCTGGATCAGGTCCAGCAGCGAGAGGTCGCTCCCCAGGTAGCGCTTGGCGACGGAGACGACCAGCCGGAGGTTGGCCTCCATCAGTTCGCGCTTGGCCGTCCGAACGACCCGGTCGTGCTGGTCGATCTGACGCAGCCGCTCGAGGAGCTGCCGCCAGGGCAGCCCCAGGAGTGCCTCCGCCTCGCGAATCTGCCGGCCGGCGCCCCCCCGGCGGCTCCCCTTTCGCGCGGCGTCCAGTTCTTGGAGCGGAGCAACCTGCTTCCGGAGGTCCGCCACGAGGGCATCGACGAGGGCAGGCTTGAGGGGGAGACCGCCGACGATAGTCTGGATTTGCTCCCGGTTGTGAGCGATCCAGCGCTGGTAAGTCGCCCGCGTGCTCTTCGAGCGGCGGCGATCCCTGAGCGCGGTCTCGAGCCGAGCGATTTCCCGTTCCAGTCGCCGGATTCGACTGAACGCCGCCAGCATGGGCTTGACCTCGTCGGGTTCGGGGTCGCCCCCCTCGGGGAGCAGGATCAGTTCATCCAGGGGCAGCTCTCGCCGCCTTACGCGGTCGGCAAGCTCCAGCAGGGCCTGGACCGCTCGCCGAATCCCGGCCAGGGCGCACCGCAGTTCCGTTTGCCCCGCCTCGATTCGCTGGCCGATCTCCACCTCCTGCTCGGCCTTCAGCAGGGAGACCTTACCGATCTCCTTCAGGTACAGGCGAACCGGATCTTCGATGTGGGCAGCCGATCTGGCGGAGGTTTCCTCTTCGAGGGGGGCCCGCGGCTCCTCGATCTCAGACAGGGGGAGCGGGCAAGCAGGGGCACTGGCCGTACCCGGGCTATGTTCAAGGGATTCGTTGAAGCTCATGACGCTTGCCTGTTCCTTCCTGGTCCCCTATCCCGAGGCTCCAACCATTTAGAGGGGTTTTTAAGCTTGAAGGATTCAGAATTCCTCTTTTATTCCCAGAAGTTCAGACGAGGGGGTCAACCCCGCTATTCATCTCTCGGGTGGTCTATAATGGGGCGTCTATGCAGGCGGAAATCCTCAGCATCGGGTCCGAGCTCCTCCTGGGCCAGATTGTGGATACCAACTCTGCGGTCATCAGCCGCCACCTGGCCGCCATTGGGTTGGACGTCTATTACAGGACGACGGTTGGGGATAACCTGAACCGTCTGGCTGCCGTTCTCCGCCAGGCCCTGAAGCGGTCTCAGGTCGTCATCACGACCGGTGGCATCGGCCCCACGGCCGACGATGTCACGCGTGAGGCCGTCGCCCTAGCCACTAACCGGGAACTCGTGTTCTCGGAGCACCTGATGGCCCAGATCGAAGCATTCTTCCGGTCCCGTGGCTTCAATTTTTCCCCCTCCAACCGCCGGCAGGCCTTCATTCCCCGGGGGGCCATCCCGGTCGAAAACCCGGTCGGGACCGCGCCCGCCTTCATCGTCCCCGTCGGTGACCGGTGCGTGATCACCCTGCCGGGGGTTCCCCGGGAAATGGAACACCTGCTCGTGACGCGAGTCCTGCCCTATCTCCGCGAGCGCTACGGTCTCAAGGGGGAGATCCGCCTTCGCGTTCTCAAAGTCGTCGGGCTCGGAGAGAGCGGGATCGGCGAGCTGCTGGGGGATTTCATGGAGAAGGGGCGAAACCCGACCGTCGGGACCCTCGCCCACTTGGGTCAGGTGGACGTTCGAATCGCCGCCAAAGGACCCGACGCCGAGGCGGCTCAACGCCTCATCGAGCCCGTGGAGGCGGCGATCCGGGAGCGGCTTGGAGATCTGATCTTCGGGGTTGACGGTGAGACCCTGGAAAGCGCCGTCTCGGCCCAGGTCCAACGTCTCGGCGTCCAGGTGGCTGTCGCCGAGTTGGGCAGTGTCGGGGTGGTGGCCGAGCGCCTGTCTCAAGGGATCGGGCAGGGATTCGCGGGCGCGGTTGTCCTGGGCGACACGCAGGCTGCGCAGCGGTTGGGGGCAGACCTTCGGCGTGAATCCGGGCCGGAGGTGAAAGCCGGAATCCTGGCCGAGCGGATCCGAGCGTGGCACGGGGTTCAGGTGGGTGCCGCGACCGTGTTTGAGGAAGATCCCGGCGCTGAGCCTCCGGTGACGGTGGTGGGGCTGGCCGCGGCGCTCGATGGGTGCGTGGAACGCCGCGAATACCGATTCGGCGGGGACCTACCCTCGATGAGGATCCGGACCGCGACGCTGGCGCTGGACCTCCTCCGACGAACTCTGGCGCGTCGGCCCTGACGCGCGTCTCACTTTTTTGGAGTCAGCCTGAGATCAAAGCCCAGGCGCACGCCATCGCCGACTGCCAGGAAGAACTTCCTCGGGGGCGTGATCCCGAAGTCGGTCAGCTTCAGCTCCGCCTCGCCGCGAACCCAGAGCTTTCCCTCGTCGATTCGCGCGCGGCCGGTCCACGTCATGGGGCGCTCAACGCGGCGGATGACCATCACCCCTTTGATCGTGACGGCGATGTCCGCCCGCTCGGCCAGGGAGGGAAACGAGGCCTGAACTTCCTCCACGGTGAAACGGATCTCCGGATACTTCTCCGTCTCCAGCGCCTTCCTGAGGTCTCTGTCCCTCCCCTCGATCCCGGTCTTGAGGTCGGCGGGATGTACGGTGACGCTACCGCTCACGCCCCGAGTCACGTTGTCTGGGTTTATCCGGAATTCCCCCGTCACCTTCTCGGTTGTGCCCGCGAAATCGCCGAGAGGATATCTCGCCTCGAACATCACCCGGCTCCGGTCCTCCGTGACGATATAGGACTTCGGTTGGGCATCGGCGCTTGTCGCAACGGCCAGCGCGAGAAGTACGAGGCTAAGGCGGAACATGGCGCGATCTCTCCCCGGGGTTTTTTCCTGATACCACGGATGCCGGGTGTGGTCAACGGTGAGACCTGAAGCGACGAAACGGCTACGGCTGGTGATCAGCCTTGGGGGGAATTTGGTTGACAGCTATGGAGCCCGGGATTTATCGTCGAAACTGCCTATATGGTGAAGATTTACACGAAGAAGGGCGACGAGGGACAAACCAGCCTCTTTGGGGGCCAGCGGATCTCGAAGTCGGACCCACGCCCCGAAGCCTACGGCAGCCTGGACGAAGTGTGCGCAATCCTGGGCGTGGTTCGGGCGGTCGCCCAGGATCCCGACCTCCAGGCTGTGATCCACTCCCTTCAGGAGGATCTTTTCTTGCTCGGCGCCGAGCTGGCCACGGCGCCGGAAGACCGCGCACGGTTCGCCGTTCAGCAGATCACGCCGGAGCACACGGTCCGGCTGGAATCGCTGATCGACGAACGGCTGGCCAAGATCGAGCTGCCGCGCGCGTTCATTATCCCCGGGTCCTCCTCCTACATTCCCGCCCTCCTCGACTGGTGCCGGGCGGTGGCGCGGCGTGCCGAGCGGCGGGTGGTCGAGCTCCGCAAGGCCGGTCTCCTCGACAATCCGGAGGTCCTCAAGTATTTGAACCGCCTGTCTGATCTGCTCTTCGTCCTGGCCCGCTACCAGGAGGCCGTGGAAGGGAAAGGCGCGGTCCAGTGGCGCGGACGCCGGTAAGGACCGATCGTCGGCACGGTTCCCAGAGAGCCACGGACGCGACCACTGTTCCGAGCGCGAGCTATAGCCTGACCGTCCGGGTCCAGATCCGGAACCGCCCGGGCATGCTTGGACGCGTCACGTCCGTCATCGGCGCGGCCGGCGGCGACATCGGGGCGGTGGACATTGTGGGGATTACCCCCCAACGGGTCGTCCGAGATCTGACGATCAACGCTCGCGACAGCGAGCACGGCCAGGAGATGGTGAGACGCCTCCGCGCCGTCAGCGGGGTGCGGGTGCTCGGCGTCTCGGATCGCACCTTTCTCATGCACCTGGGCGGGAAGATCGAGGTGCGCAGCAAGGTTTCCATCCGCACGCGCGAGGACCTGGCCATGGCTGACACGCCCGGCGTGGCTCGCGCGTGCCTTGCCATCCGGGAAGACCGGGAATGCGCCTTCGCGTTTACCATCAAGCAGAACTCGGTGGCGGTGGTGACCGACGGCAGCGCGGTGTTGGGGCTGGGCGACATTGGTCCCGAGGCGGCCTTGCCGGTCATGGAAGGCAAAGCGATGCTCTTCAAGGAGCTCGCGGGGGTTGACGCGTTTCCCATCTGCCTGGCGACCAAGGACCCCGACAAGATCGTCGAGGCCGTCAAGTTGATCGCCCCCGGCTTCGGCGGGATCAACCTGGAGGACATCTCCGCCCCGCGATGCTTCGAGGTGGAGGAGCGCCTGCGCAAGGAATTGGAGATTCCGGTTTTCCACGACGACCAGCATGGAACCGCGGTGGTCGTTCTGGCGGCGTTGCTCAACGCGCTCCGCATCGTCCGGAAGGACCTGAAAAAGATCAAGGTGGTGGTGTCGGGGGTGGGAGCGGCCGGGACGGCCACGATCAAGATCCTCCTCTCCGTCGGGGTACGCCAGATTATCGGCGTGGACGAGCACGGGACCCTCTTCCGGGGGCGGGAAGCGATGGACTTCATGAAGCGGTGGGTGGCCGGAGCGACGAACCCGCGCAACCTGCGCGGGAGACTGTCCGATGCGATCGAGGGAGCGGACGTGTTCATCGGGCTGTCGGTGCCGGGCGTGCTGACCGTGAAGGAGGTCAAGAAGATGGCGAAGCACCCGATCGTGTTCTCCATGGCCAACCCGGTTCCGGAAATCCAGCCCGAGGCGGCAATGCGCCACGTGGCCGTCATGGCCACGGGCCGGTCGGACTATGCGAACCAGATCAACAACGTGCTGTGCTTTGCTGGTTTCTTCGCGGGATGCTCGACTGGCCGGGCGCGGGCCGTAAACGACGAGATGAAGATCGCCGCCGCTCGGGCCATCGCGGAGTGCGTGCCGGCGGATGAGCTCACCGCGGAATACATTATTCCGAGTGTCTTCAGCAAGAAGGTGGTGCCAGCCGTGGCCCAGGCGGTGGCCCGAGCCGCCCAGCAGACCGGGGTGGCCCGGCGCCGGCGTCACCTGGAGATCCCTTCCCGGTTCTGATCAGCGGGTTCGAACGGCCATGGGCGGAGGATACGGGATCGTCTG
>CAYRZF010000003.1:0-15429 GCA_964428805.1 uncultured bacterium
CGAAGGCGAGAGACGTCGTGTCCCGCGTGGCGCTGGGGATCGCGCCGGAGGTGCCCAGGAAGACAAAATGCACGGCGCTAGGTGGGGCGGGAGCGCTTGAGGAGAACCGGCACCATGATGATCGCCAGGACGATGCCGACTCCGCTCGCCAGCTGGGCCACCCGGATGGACCCGAGCATGAGGCTGTCGGTCCTGAGCCCCTCGACGACGAGCCGGCCCGCGGAGTATAGCCCGACGTAGATCCAGAACAGGCACGATGGCGCGCGTTCGACCCGGTCCCGGAAGACCCAGACGAGGAGGACGAAGAGCAACAGGTCCCAGAGCGACTCGTAGAGGAACGTCGGGTGGAAAAACTCGTTCTGCGCGTAGAGCAGCGGGCGATGCGGCGGGGAGATGTAGAGCTTCCACGGCAGCGACGTCGGGGTACCGAACGCCTCCTCGTTGAAGAAGTTGCCCCAGCGGCCAATCGCCTGTCCCAGGGCCAGGCTGGGAGCGACGATGTCGAGATACCGGGCCAGCGGCAGGCTGCGCCACCAGGCGTAGCCGCCCCCGACGAGCACGCCCCCCAGGATCCCACCGTGGATGGCGAGGCCGCCCTCCCACACCGCGAAGATCTTGAGCGGGAAGCGGCTGTAGTACTCCCAGGTGAACGCCACGTAGTAGAGGCGCGCCCCCACGAGCGCGCCCAGCAGGGCGAGTTCCGATGCCTTGAGGAGTTCCTCGGGGTCCACGCCTCGGCGGCGAGCCTCGCGATAGGCCAGCCAGAGCCCCACGGCCATGGCGGTAGCCATCAGGACGCCGTACCAGCGGATGGTCAGCGGGCCGATCTGGAGCGCGATGGGGCCGGGGGATTGGAACACTAGCGCGACGCTCCCTTGAGCAGCGCGTCAGCATCGAAGAGAGAATCCGGCAAGCCGACGTTCACCTCCACTGTCCGCACCCGGGTGACGGAGAGGAGCTTCCCGTCAAGGAAGATCTCCTGCCGGAAGGGATAAAAGAACCCCCCCGCCACTTTCCGGTGCTCCGAAAAGGCCAGATCCAGGACCTTGACGCGGCCCCCGCTGTCTTCACGGATGATGAATCGGACCACTCCGTACTCCCGGTCCAGCCAGACCGCCGGGCTCGTCCGATCACCTTCGAGAGCGCCGATCACCGTCAGCGCGCGTCCTCCTGCCCTCACGACTTGGGCCACGTCAGTCCGGACGCCGAGGCTCTGCCATTCCAGGAGGAGGTCGGCGGCCGTGCGGCGGAAGGGAACGAGGGTGTGCGCCCGCTGCCGGACCCGCTCGGTGGGGGGGGCCTCGAAGATCTTCCCGCCGCGCTGCATCACCAGCCGGTCGCCGCTCAGGAGCTGCACCTCGCGCTCGCCGGCGAGGTCGGTCTCGAGACGCTGGCGGGCAGGCAGCTTGATCGACAGCCGCTGTTCCCCCGTCACTTGCTGACGGAAGTCCCGGGGGTCATAGAGGGTCAGGGTCTGGATGACCACCATGTCGGACACGCTGACCCCGCCGAGCCGGGACACGAACTGCTCCACCGCCGTGCGCGCGGCCGATTCATTGGACGGGTTTCCCGGCGCCGCGGCGGCCCCTCCGAATAGGACGATGCCCAGAAGCGTCAGACCCGCGGTGTGTCGCCGCACGATCTCCTTATACGGCCCGGCACCTCGCTCTGTCAACGAAAACCGCGATTTTCAGGGCAAAATTGGTTGACACGGTTCGCGCCCATTCGGTATAGTTGAAAAAGATTTCCCCATCCCTCCCCACGAAAAGGAGTCGTTTGTGCCGACCAACGGCGGAATGACCATCGGCGTTGTGGATCTGGTCCTCAACGCCGGTCCCATGGCCAAGTTCGTCCTCATCGTGCTCGCGATTTTCTCCATTCTCTGCTGGGCCCTGATCATCGAGAAATGGTGGCAGTTCCGGCGGATCCGCCTGGAGAGCGGCCGGTTCCTCCGGGCGTTCCGCGAAGGGCGGCGTTTCTCCCTCGTGTACGGGGCGGCCAGAAAACACCGTGAGAGCCCGCTGGCCACGCTCTACGCCTCCGCCTACCAGGAGATCGGGGGCGCGAACCCGCTGCCGGAGATGGTGGACCAGCTCCTCGACGATCCGGAGGAGGGGCTTCCGCCCGACCGGCTCGAGGCGGCAAACCGCGCCATGCGGCGCGCCGCGTCGGCGGAGATCTCCCGGATGGAGCGCTACCTGCCATTCCTCGCCACGACCGCCAGCGCCTCGCCGTTCATCGGGTTGTTCGGGACGGTCTGGGGTATCATGGAGTCCTTTCGCGGGATCGGCCAGCATGGCTCGGCGAGTCTCGCGGTGGTGGCGCCGGGAATTTCCGAGGCCCTCATCGCCACGGCCGCCGGCCTCGCGGCCGCGATCCCCGCAGTCATGGCGTACAATTTCTTCGTGAACCGGGTGAAGTATTGGGCCGCCGAAATGGAGGGGTTCGCCCTCGACCTTCTGAACGTTTTTTCCCGACCCGCGCCGAAGACCTCGAGACAAGCGAAAGATGGCCTTTAGTCTGGAGCCCTCCGGCGACGGGAGAAGCCGTCGGATCGGCGCCTCGATGTCGGAGATTAACATCATCCCACTGGTGGACGTGACCCTCGTCCTCCTCCTGATCTTCATGCTCACCGCCCCCATGATGTACCGGGGCATCGACGTGAACCTTCCCAAAACCAGCTCCCGGCCCACCGCGGTCGAGGAGCGGATGGTCATCACGCTCACCAAGGATCAGGTGGTGTACCTCAACGACCGGGCGGTGCCGCTGGCCGGCCTCGACGCGCAGCTCCGCGACATCTTCAAGAACCGCACCGACAAAACCCTCTACCTCAAGGCCGACCAGACGCTGGCCTACGGTTTCGTCGTTGAGACGATGGATCGCGTCCGGCGGGCCGGCGTGGAGAAACTGGGGATGGTGACCGAACCCTCCCCGCGGGGACGCTGAACATCAGCAGCGCAGTCTTGGATCACCCGATGAATCCCTGGCGGCGCCGACTGGGCCCGGGACTCCATGGCGGGACCTTCCCTCTGTTCGGAGTAACCGTGTCCGCCGTCGGCCACGTCACGATCGTCGCCCTCCTCCTGTTCCTGGCGGAAGTCTGGAGCCAGTGGAATGCCTCCAAGGTCTATGTCGTCAACCTTGTTCCGGCCATCTCCCAACTGGGTTCACCGGCCGGTCGAAGCGCCGCGCCGAGCCTGCCGCCCCGACCGAACATCACGGAGCCTCAGCCCCGCACTCCCGAGTCCCGCGCCAAGGAGGCTCCCGCGATGCCCAAACCGGAACCTTCTCTGCCCGAATCCCGCGCGAGCCGGCCGGCCACCCTGCCTCGCCCGGGGGAAAAGGAACTTCCTCCCCTGGCCTCCGCTTCAGCCAGGACGGAGAGTGCCCGGCCGGCCGCGGAGGCGCAGGCGGCAGTCGCCCCCGTTCCCCTGGGACGCCCCGGCGGCTCCCCGGCCGGCGTCGGGTCGCTGTCGCTCGATGTGTCCGACTTCCCGTTTACGTACTACCTGAAGCAACTCCAGCAGAAGGTGAGTGAGAAGTGGGTCCACCCGGCCCGGACTGCGGAGCGCGGTCTCCACGTGGTGGTCCTCTTCGAAATCTCCCGCGATGGCCAGGTCATCACCCCCACGGTGGAGAAGACCTCCGGGAACGTCTGGTACGACCAGTCGGCGCTTCGGGCGGTGATGGACGCGGCGCCGTTCCCGCCGCTGCCGCAGGAATTTCAGGCGCCGTCACTGCGGGTTCACTTCGGCTTCGACTTCGAGCGGGATCGGAGCTGATCTCGGTGGCGCCTCCCCGCCCGCTCGTGCTCACGCTGGTCCTGGTGTGGGCCCTCGCCCTTGGCGGGCTCCTGGTCATGCCCGCTCCGATCCATTCCCAGGGAGTGGACGTCTTCCTGAACGTGATGGCGGGCGGCAGCAAGAAGCTCAACATCGTGATCCCCGAGTTCACGCTCGTGGCCGGCAAGGATGCTCAGGGACTCGCAAAGAAAATCCCGGAGGTGGCGGGGGCGGACCTTCGGTTTTCGGCGCTCTTCAGCGTGGTGTCGGGCACTCCGCCCTTTCCTGCCGCCGACTCCGAAACCACCAAGGGCATGCTGAAGGAGTTCGCCGCGTCCGGCGCCCACGCCGCCCTCCAGGGGCTTCTCACCCTGAGGGGGGACCGAGCCGAGACTGAGATGCGGCTGTACGACCTGACCAATCCCGACCAGCGGCTCATCGCCTCGAAGCGTTTCGAGCTCCGCGGCGCCGATGGCCGCCGGCTGGCTCACAAGATCGCCGACGAGGTCGTCTATCAATTCACGGGGGAGCTGGGAATCGCCGACACCAAGATTGCCTACGCGGGCAGCGCCTCCGGGACGAAAGAGCTGTACGACATGGACTACGACGGGGCGGCGCCCCTACGCCTCACCCAGAACGAGTCGATCAACCTCTCACCGGCCTGGAGCCCCGATGGCCGCTCGCTGGCCTTCACCTCGTACATGCGGGGATATCCATACCTCTACCGCCTCTTCCCGTTCGAGCGCCGGCCGATCCAGCTGCTCGCCGGCTTTCTCGGCATCAACACGTCGCCGGCCTGGAGCCCCGACGGCCGGTTTGTCGCCCTGACGCTCTCGAAAGACGGGAACCCGGAGATCTACCTGCTCAACATGGCGACCGGCGCGACACGCCGCCTGACCAGTCACCCGGGGATCGACACCGAGCCGACCTGGTCCCCCACCGGACGGGAGATCACCTTCATCTCCGACCGCACCGGAGCCGCCCACCTTTTCGTCATGGATGCCGAAGGGGCCAACGTCCGACGGCTGACCTTCGCGGGTTTCAACACGCAGCCCCGCTGGTCTCCCAAAGGCGACGTGATCGCGTACACCTCGCGCCAGGGAGGCAACGACATCTGGGTGGTGAGCCCTGACGGCTCGAACGCACGACGGTTGACGGCGGGGCCGGGGTCGAACGAGAGCGCCTCCTGGGCTCCAAACGGTCGTCACCTCGTTTTTCAGTCCAGCCGGCTCGGCAGCTGGCAGCTCTTCACCATGCTGGTCGACGGCTCTGAGCAACAGCCCCTCACGCGGGGTGCCGGGGAGTTCACAAGTCCTGCTTGGTCCCCGCGTCTTCCGTGATAGCATGTGGCAAGATATTCTATGAGTCACCCAGTTTCATATTGGAAAGGAGGAGCAGATATCATGGGGCACCAGAGGTTGCAAGTCCTGCCAATTTTCTCCGTGTTGGTCCTAGCACTTTTTCTTGTTGGGTGCCCGAAGCGACCAGCCACAACGACGGCTGCCGCCCCCGCGCCCGGGGCCCCGGGGGCGTATGGCGGCGCGCCTGGCGCGCCGGGCGCAGCGGCGACAAGGCCGGGGGTACAGCCGTCCCCGAGGGAGTTCGTCGCTGTTGAGGCGCTGAAGGACATCCACTTCGACTTTGACAGGTACGACATTCGCCCGGGGGACGCCAAGATCCTGGACGAGAACGCCAAGTGGATGAAGTCGAACCCGCGCAGCCTGATTCTGATCGAGGGGCACTGCGACGAGCGCGGGACCAACGAGTACAACCTGGCTCTCGGCGAGCGCCGGGCCAAGGCCACGATGAATTACCTGGCCTCCCAGGGCGTCCAGGCTGGCCGTATCACCCTGATCAGCTATGGCAAGGAGCGGCCGCTCTGCGCCGAGAAGAACGAGGAGTGCTGGGCCAAGAACCGTCGGGCCCGCTCCGTGGTGAAAGCCGGCTGATCGCCTGACAGCCTTCGGTGCCCTCTTTGCTGAGACACCAGAGGGCGGGAAGGAGCTCAGGGCTCCTCCCCGCCCTCTCGCTTCTGGTCCTCACGGGATGCGCGCTCGCGGGCAGCGCGGGCGAGGAGGACCTCGCTCAGCTGCGCCAGGATCTCAACGCCCTGTCCCTCGCCGTTCATCGCTCGCGGGGGGACATGGAAACTGTCCTCGGGCAACTGGAGCGGCAGACCCGGGACCAGACCGCCGAGGTTCAAAAGCAGCTCGCCGCCCTTCAGTCCCGTACGGAGACGCTCAGCGGGGACCTCGCCCGCGTTGGAGCGCGCGTGGACGAGCTTTCCCAGCAGCTGGAGAACCTGAGCCGCCAGGCTCGAGTGGCCCCGCCGCCCGTGGCCGCCCCCCGACCAGCCCCGCCCCCGCCGCGGGATGCCTCCGGGCCGCAGCCGACCGACGTGTACCAGACCGCCTACATCGATTTCAGTAAGGGGAATTACCCCCTCGCGATACAAGGGTTTAGAGAGTTCCTGAGGCGGTTTCCGGAGGCGGATCTGGCTGGGAACGCCCAGTACTGGATCGGAGAGGCCTATTTCAGCCTGGCTCGCGGCTATGCCACCCAGGGGCAAGCCGACAAGGCGAGCGGCACCTTGGAACAGGCCGTTCAGGAATTTCGGAAGGTAATCGTGAACTATCCTCGGGGCGAGAAGGTGCCGACCGCGCTCTATAAGGAGGCGCTAGCTCTCCTGGAGCTCAAACAGCCGAGCCTGGCCGAAGCCCGACTCCAGTATCTTCTCGACCACTTCCCCCAGTCCGAAGAAGCCCCGCTGGCGCGCGATCGGCTCGCTGCCCTCAAGAAACAATAGCCTGCGCCGCCCGCTTCATGATCGCCCCTCCCCGCTGAGGCCGACGGGACGAATCCGGGACTGATCCGCCGGCTGATCCAACCCGAAGACCCAGATCACCGTCATCTCGTCCTCGGGGCTCGAGAAGACCGCCAGGTTCCCCTCCGGGTGAGCGGTCTCCACGGCGGTGACCACGACGGTCGGAGGGAGCATGGGCGTCTCCTGGGGTCCGCGCGGCCAGAGCGCCGCGGCCATCAGCAGCAAACCGGCCAGCGCTCCACCCAGCGCTAGGCGGGGGCGCCAGCTGATCTGCCCCCAGACCCCGCCCCACCATACCTCACGCCACGGCCTGGGGCTCTCGGTGAGAATCCGGCGACGCACACCGCCCCAGAACCCTGACCAATCGGGATCGGGACCCGCCGCGAGCGTCGCATGGACGAGTTTTCTCAGCCGCTCGAGCCGAGACGCCTCCTGCTCACACCCGGCGCAACCCTTGAGGTGGGCGGCCACCACCCGCGCCTGCTGCTCGGACACGGCTCCGCCAAGGTAGGCGGCGAGCCGCCGTCTCATCCAGAAGCATCTGAAGAACGCCATTGGCTGGTACTCCCTTACGTAGATTCGACGAAAAGACGCGCCGTGGTATTCGGGTCGGAGCCTTGACTTCCCCCCCGGGACTCCCTAACGTCAGGGGGCATGGAAGAGCCCATCGCGCTGGCGGTGAGGGCCATTGCCCTTGAGGGCCGCCACCCCCTGGGCGAGGCCGTGGCGGCCTGGACCCGGCGCTTCTCAGCCGTCCATCCGGCGAATGCGGGAGGGGGCGGCAGCCCCCGCTGAGAGGATGACCCGGAGCCCCTCCTCGACGGTCAGCCCGGTGGGAATCACCTCGTCCTTGGGCACGAGAATCACATCCCCCAGGTAAAGATTGTTGGTGGGAACGAAAACGGTCACCAGCTCGCGCTTGCCCTCGGGCCCTTCGAGCAGCACTTCCCCGGTACGGAAGCCGAAGACGAACTCGCCCTTCCGGGGGTGCTCGGCCAGGACCACCTCCCTGAATGAGCCGTGCTTGTCGGGAGAAAACGCCTCGAGGAGTTGCTTGACCGAGGGGTAGATACTCCGGAATATCGGGATCCGAAGCAGGAGCCGGTCAACCCAGGCGAGGATGCGCCGACCGACGACATTGGTGGCGACGATCCCCATGAGCAAAATGAGCGCGACCGCGGTAAGAAAGCCGAGGCCGGGAATCCGCCGGCCGAACAGCCGTTCGTACCCCGGAGAGAAGAAGTCGTCGATCTTGTCCCAGAAGACGTAGAGGAGCCACGAGGTCGCGATGGCGGGAACGGTGACGACGAAGCCGGTTAGGAAGCGGACCTTGAACCAATTGCGGACGGTTCCAGCCATGGCGAACCGATGAAACCACAGCGCACGAAACGTGTCAAGAAATCGGCCGGCGGTGGGCGCCTCAGGGGGCGCGTGGCGCTGGTCACGGGGGGCGCGATTCGCGTCGGCAGGGCCATCAGCCTCGCGCTGGCCCGGGAAGGATGCCACGTGGCGGTGAACTATTTCACCTCGAGGGGCGCCGTAACAGCAACCGTCAGGGAGATTCGCTCACTCGGGGTGGATGCGGCGCCGATCCGCGCGGATCTGGCGAAGCCGTCGGAAGCGAAGCGATTGATCTCAGACACGGTCAGCCGGTTCGGCCGCCTGGACCTGCTGGTCAACAACGCCGGGATCTTCTTCCGGACGCCGCTCACTGAGACCACCCCGGTCCAGTGGGACCGACTCCTGGACGTCAACCTGCGGGGCCCCTTTCTTTGCAGCCAAGCTGCGGCCGAGGTCATGCTGGGAGCCCGCGGCGGTCGGATCATCAACATCGCAGACGTCGCAGCCGTCCGCGCCTGGCCTCAGTACATCCCCTACTGCGTCTCCAAGGCCGGCCTTCTCATGCTCACAAAGGCGCTGGCCCTTTCCCTGGCTCCACACATCCAGGTCAACTGCGTGGCGCCGGGCACGGTGCTGTTCCCGGAGGACTTCCCGCCCCGGCTCAGGCGCCGCCTCAAACGCGAAATCCCGATGGGCCGCGAGGGCGATCCTGACGACGTCGCAGCCGCTGTCCTCTTCTTCGCCACCGCGCCCGCCTACATCACCGGCCAGGTCTTATTCGTCGATGGGGGAGTGACCGCGCGCTAGGACCCCCCTCACCCTGCCCTCTCCCCCTCGGGGGGAGAGGATGAAGGCGAGGGGATTATGAGTGGGCTGAGGGGGGGAGAGGACAAAGGTGAGGGGGTGCTAGGGCAGGACGATGCGGCCGCCGCCCATCACGCGCAGGAACTCCCCCAGCGAGGCGAAGCGCATGAACGCGTTGCCACGCTTCTCGTCCCCGATGGTGGAGGACGTCCCGCCGTAGTTGTGGCCGGGGAAAAGCACGGTCTCGTCGGGGAGCTTCGAGAGCCGCTGAGTGAGCGAGTAGTACATCTCCGTGGGATCGCTACCAGGAAGGTCGGTGCGGCCGCAGGAGCCGATGAACAGCGTGTCGCCGGAGATCAGCCGGTCATCCACCAGGAAGCACTGGGAGCCCGGCGTGTGCCCCGGGGTGTGGAGGAACGTGAGGGCGAGCCGTCCGACCTGAAGCGTGTCGTTGCCGTCCACCTTGACGAGGTCGGAGCCGAACCCCTTGAGGAACTCGCGCTCCGCCTTGTGCACGTACACCTTGGCCTTGACCTTTTCGAGGAGGTCTTCGACACCTGGGATGTCCATCCCGAACAGGTGGCCCCCCACGTGATCCTGGTGGGTGTGGGTGACCAGCGCCGCCACGATCGTCATGTCGTCGGCCGCGGCGGTCTGGACGATGGTCTCGATCTCCCACGCCGGGTCCACTACCACGCACTGCTTCGCCACGGGGTCCCCCACCAGATAGACGAAGTTCTGCATGGGGCCCAGCTCCATCTGCTTCAGGTAGATCGTCTCGCCCATCCCCCTCATCCTACCATCCTAGCCCTGGAGGTCGTCGGGGATCTTCGGTAGGTCGCCGAGCTGCTTCGGGTCGAGCGAGAAAATCGCCGGCGACGCCCCCGTCCTGACGTACACCTTGTCCGCGTCCTTCCGCCCGACCGCCAGACTGACGAGCTCTTTGCCGTCAGCCTTGAAGAGCGTCACCTCGAGGACGGGCGCATCGAGCCCATACCGGGCGGCATCGTCGCCTTTTGGCGAAACCAGGTCTTTCCACCGGAGTGAGCGGAGATTGTAAAGGAGGTCCGTGACCTTGTCCTCTTTAGCCTTGCCGGCCTTTGGTTCCGTCACGCGCCAATCGACCTCGCCTTTTCGCTCGACCGACATCACCTGCCCCCCGCTCTTCACGCGCAGCCGCTTCACGTCCTTGGGATCGAAGAACGCGAAGAGGGCTCGGTCCCTGACATCGGTCGCTGACTTGGAAAGATCCTGGAGGAATTTCGCGTCCACGAGCATGACAGGTCCTTGGCCCGCGACGGCCGCGTAGGCCATCGCCCTGCCGCTTCGCTTGTCGGGCGAGGGACCCAGGAGCAGGATCTTCGCTCCTGTGGCGCCCTGCTCGCGGAGGGAGATCTTCACCTCGGGCTTGCCCAGGTAGCGATCGATGGCCCCCGGGCCCTCGCCGAGGAAGCCCGTCGCGCGCATCTCCCGGAGCTTGAACAGCAGGCCGCCGACCTCGCCGTCGTCGGCCTTGAGCGGTTCCGGGGCTGTGATCCGCCACTTCTCCCCCTCCTTGGCCAGGGTCACCTTTCCCTTCGGGCTCTCCAACTCGAGCCCGGCCACCGTGCCCCGGTCGTAGTCGAGGACCGTCTTGTCCCTCAGCGCGCCCACGTTCTTCGGCAGCGCCGCCCAGAGATCGTCGCCGACTAGAAGGACGCTCGTTTCTCCGGGTCGCATCGCATACACGCCTTTCTTGGCGGAATCCGGCTTGCCGAAGAGGAGCGCCTGCGAGGTCCGGTCCTTCTCCCTTCGGAGAGAGATGGTCACCCGCGTGGGGCGGTCGAGCCCGTACGGGGCCAGCGACCTGGGCGCCTCGGCCACAAACTGCTTGACCTTCGTGAAGCGAAGCTTGTCCAGAAAATCCGAGATCGCCTCCCAGTCCGCCCGGAGGGAGACCGGCTTGGTGACTTTCCACTTCATCTCCGCCTCGGGCTCGGCGACCAGGAGGTCTCCATCAATCTTAATCTCCAGCCCCGCGACGTCTTTCCGATCAAAGGCCAGGATCGTCTTGTCCCGGAAGTCAGCCACCGGCTTGGTGAGATCGCGCAGAACGAAGTCGGAGAGGAGGAAGACCGCCGGCTTGTCTTTCGTTTTGCCGTACACCCACACGCCGGTCGGGTTCTTCCCGCCGAGAACCAGGGTGAGGAGATCGCTCTTCCCTTTGACCTTCACGGTAATGTCCGCCACGGGGGAGTCCAGGCCGAAGTCGGCCAGCTTCGCCGGGCTGGGATCGATCTCCCGGTCCATTTTGGCCATGACCAGGTTCGTGATCATGTCCCGCACCACACTTCGGTCCGCCTTCGCCTTCACGGGGTCAAGCAGAACCCACTCGTCTCCCTCGTGCTTCAAGCGGACGGTGTCGGCCTTGCGTTTGAAGACCACCTCTTCCACGTCCTTGGCCTCGACGCTCCAGAGGCGGCCCTTCGCCTCTGCCACTCTCTCACGCTCGGGCGACCAGCGGACTTCGTAGAAGTAGTAGAACGTCACCAGCGCGAGAAAGATCAATCCGAGGCCGAGCGTGGTCTTCCAGCGCATGATCCGTGGACGCTAGGCTGACTTGCGGCGGCGGCGCAGGATCACGGCAATCCCGCAGGCCACCACGGCGCCCGGCAGCACCACCACCGGGAGCCAGAAGATGACCTGTCCCTGGGTCGCCGTGAGGATCACCGGGCTCTGCTTGGTATCCTTGGGGCGGATCGCGATGAGATTCTCCTCCTCGGCAAGCCAGCTGACCGCGTTGAGGAAGAAATCCCGGTTGCCGGCGGCGTTCAAGAACTGGTTGGAGGCGAGGGTCGAGGTTCCGACCACCACGAGCCGCGCCTTGTCGATCGTCGCGACGACGGCGACGGAAAGGGGTCCCTTTTTATCCTCGGGATCCTGCTTGGCTTCCCCGCGCTGGAGGGCGGCCCGATCGGTCTCCGCCCAACTCTGGGCGCTGGTCTGGGCCAGCGGCTGGAGGGTGACCCCCTTCGGCGGAGTCTTGGCTGGAGTGACCGATCGCGTCAACGGGAACAGCGTCATCACGCCGCTCATCTCCCGCGTGATCGGATGAGAATCGTACTGGCTGACCACCGGCACCTCTGGTCCGATCCCGAACAGCCTCCCGAGAGGATTGAGCTCCACCACGAGATCGTCTCCCAGCGTGATCCCGTACTTCGTCAGATATTTCTTCAGGCCCTCCGCCTGGAAGGGATTCACCATCAACAGCACCTTCCCCCCCTGGGCGAGATATTTGTCGAGCGCCTCCAGCTCCTGGGGGAACAGGTCGTTCTTCGGGCCCGGCACGATGACGAGCGCCGCGGCGTCCGGAACCTTGGGATCCCGCGCCAGCAGGAGCTCCTTCACCTCGTAGTTGGCCCGCGCCATGGCGGCTTTCGCCTCGCTGAAGCCGGGCCGCTCGGTGTTGGTCAGTTCGTGCTCTCCGTGGCCCTTGATCACATAGACGATCCGGCTTCCTTCTCGAGTCACCTTGACCAGCCCGTTGGTGAGCTTCTCTTCCTCGGCATCCGGCACCTTTTCCGACTTGTTCTTGGTCTCGAGCACGACCGTCCCGTACGTTTCCACCCCGTAGCGGCGCGCGAGGCCCGGCTCCCGGTCGGGATCCACGGTCTTGCCCTTGAACTTTCCCACCGAGTAGGACTCGTACTGCCTGAACAGATCCTCCGCAAACCGCTTGCCCGGCTGGTCCGTCCGGAAAAAGGCGGTGGCCGTCACATCGGTCTTGAGGGATTGGAGAATTTTGATGGTCTGCGACGAGAGGCTGTGGCGGCGGTTCTCGGTCAAGTCCCACCGGTAGCTGTGACGGTTGGCGATGGCGGACACGACCACGACGATCCCCACGGCGAACCCGACCACGACCACCGCGTTGAACCAGTACGGCGCTGTCCGGTGCCCGAGCGATTCCTTGATCTCGCTGAATTTCAGGTACACACCGAGCGCCGCCACTCCCAGGCCGAGCAGGAAGGGGACCGCCCAGAGTTGCCGGAGGACCGGCGGCCCGGTAAACGGCTGGACATCGAACAGCCACATCGCGAACGCCGCCAGCAGGAGAACGGCCCCAATCCAGATGCACACGTTGGCAAGGACGCGGCGACCCATCTCACCCTCGCCAGCGCTTTGATTCGAGCGACCGCATGGTCAGGAAGAGAGCGAGAACGATCACGCTCAGGTAGTACACGACATCGCGGGTGTCAATCACGCCCTTCCCGAAGTTGTCGAGGTGCTCGAGGATGGACAGGTACTGGAACAGTGTCCGCCAGCCTCCTCCGACCAGGTCTGCGCTCCACCCGATGACCCAGAATCCCAGTAAGACGCCGAAGGTCGCGAAGCCCGCCACGATTTGATTCTCCGTGAGGGACGAAATCAGCACCCCCACCGCTAGAAAGGCACCGCCGAGCAGGACCAGCCCCAGGTACCCGGAGAGCAACGGCCCCCATTCCGCCCGCGCGAAATACCCGACGATGCCCGGGTAGAGAGCCGTGAAGCCGAGGAGCATCAGGAACAGGCCCATCGCGGCGGCGAACTTGCCCAGGAGCACCTCGCTGTCCCTCACGGGGAACGTCAGCAGGAGCTCAATCGTCCCGCTCCGCTTCTCCTCGGCAAACAGGCGCATCGTCAGCATCGGCATGAAGAACAGCAGGATGATACCGGTGTTGGAGAAGAGCGGCCGCATGACGGCGTCGATGATATTCAGGTCGCGCGCGAAGGCCGGATTCATCGCGGCCTGCATCGACGTGAGGTTGTAGAAGGCAAAGATCGAGTAGAAAAAGTAGCCCAGGATCAGCAGGAAGAACGTAAAGACGACGTAGGCCACCGGCGAGGTGAAGTACAGGAGCATTTCCTTCTTGAAGATGGTCCAGATGCGCATCAGGCCTCTCCCCTCAGCTCCGACGCGTCGGCGGCGTATTCTTCGCCGGCCACGACCCGGAGGAAGACTTCTTCCAGGCTCATCCCCTCCTGGTGAAGCTCTAGGAGCTCCCACCGCCGCTCCACGACGAGCTGCGCGATGTGCGCGCGGACGTCCCGGCCCCGTGTCGACTCCACCAGATACAGCCACACCCCGTCGCCCATCGCCTCCTGCTCGATCCGGAGGATCCCGGGAATCTGCCGGAGCGCCGCCCCGACGGCGTCGCCGGGACCGACAATCTGCAGCTGGATCCTCGACGTGGGGAAGAATTCTTCCGCCAGACGGTCCAGGCTCCCCCGGGCGACGATTCGGCCCCGGTTGATGATGATCACGCCCTGGCAGACCATGGACACTTCGGGGAGGATATGGGTGGAGAGGATCACCGTGTGCTGGCCGGCGAGCGATTTGATCAGGGCCCGAATCTCGGCGATCTGCACCGGGTCCAGACCGATGGTGGGCTCGTCCAGGATCAGCACGTCCGGGTCGTTGACCAGCGCCTGGGCGAGGCCGACCCGCTGACGATAGCCCTTGGAGAGCTTGCCGATGAGCCGCTGTTGGACGTCCGCAATGTCGCAGCGGTCCATCACCTCCGCCACGCGCCGCTTCCTCTCGGAGCGGCCGACCCCCTTGATCTCCGCCACGAATTCGAGATAGGCGGCAACGGACATCTCCAGATACAGGGGAACGTTTTCGGGAAGGTAGCCGATACGCTTCCGCACTTCCAGGGACTGAGAGAAAACGTCGTAGCCCGCCACCCGCGCCGTCCCGCCGGTGGCCGGCATGAAGCACGAGAGGATCCGCATCGCCGTGGTCTTCCCCGCCCCGTTGGGACCGAGAAAGCCCACGATTTCCCCCTTCTCGACCCTGAAGGAGACGTCGCGGATGGCCGTGACCGGGCCGTACTGCTTGGTGAGCCGATCGACCTGAATCATCGCATGAAGGAGATGCTCTGCCGGAAGCCCAACGCATTATACCTCAAACTCGCCCGACCCCAAACCAGTCACCGTGCATCGTGAACTCCCGCCAAAGCGGAAGGAGGGGAAGGACTGGCTCTCGGGTTCCCGAGGCAGTAGCCGGGGCCGAGGGTGACGACTATCGGGCGCCCGCTTTCACTTCCATGAGCGCCCCCAACCAGTCGGGCAGGGCAACCGTCCTGCCGGTGGCGGGGTCGCAGCAGGCATGACGGGTCTCGCCGGTTGCCACAACCTCGCCTGACTCGTTCCTGATCTCATAACTGAACGTGAAGCTGGCCCGCCGCTTCTCGCTGATCCAGCAGCGCACCTCCAGCAAGTCGTCCAGCCTGGCCGGTTTCAGATACTTCACCGTGGCTTCCACCACCGGCAGGTGAATCCTGGTGTTGACGTCGGACATGGGGTGGCCGTGCTGCCTCAGAAACTCCACGCGCCCGACCTCCATGTACACCAAGTAGTTCGCGTAGTAGACGATCCCCATGGTGTCGGTCTCGGCGTAGCGGACGCGGACGTGGGTGATCGCAACCACGGCTACGTTTTCGAAAAAGCGACGAAGAAGGAACCGAACTCCACGGGGACAAAGCAGTCCGGCGGCCCGCCGGGTTTCCACTTGCCGGGGATCTTGTGAAGCGAAAAGCCTGGGCACCGACCGAACCGCTCCCGGAGCTCCGCTTCGGTGAAAACCCGAACGTGGTCGGCGTAGCGGATCACGGCGTCCACGTCGGCGGGATTCGGCGTCACAGTCCCACCTAAAGATAC
>CAYRZF010000003.1:15529-42201 GCA_964428805.1 uncultured bacterium
GGATCACGGCGTCCACGTCGGCGGGATTCGGCGTCACAGTCCCACCTAAAGATACTGGCCGTAGCGGATCTTCTCGACCACTTCCCTGATGCGCCGGTAGCCGTCGATCTCCTCGAGGAGATCCTGGGTTGTGACGAGCCCCGCCTCCTCACCCGCCCCGGCCCGGTGAACCTTGGTCTCCAGGGCGCGGCGGATGACCTCCTGGATCTCGGCGCCGCTCATCCCGCCCATCGGCAGGAGAACCGAGCGCAAATCGAGATCGGCGAAGAGCCGCCGCCCGGCGGCTTGTTCCGTCTGGGCCTTCTTGAGCAGAAAGATTTCCTGCTGGGCCTGGGGGTCGGGGAGCGGCACCTCGATGATGCGATCCAGGCGCCCCGGCGCTACGAGCGACGGATCCACGGCGTCGGTCCGGCTCGTCGCGGCCACGACGAACACCCGCGAGAAATCCTCAATGCCGTCGAGCTTCTCGGCCACCGCGGCGACCAGGCGCGCACTTGCCTCCGGCGCCTCGGTGGCCGGCAGGAGATGCTCGAGAGACAGGGCGTCGGCCTCGTCCAGAAAGATCACCACCCGGCTTTCCCCGACCGCGACCGCCAGGATCTCCTGGAGCAGATCCCCTGTGTTCGGCCCGAACTTGGAGGTCAGATTCCGCAGCTTCAATTGAAAAAATGTGGCCTCGGACACGGTGGCAAGGGCCAGCGCCAGCAGCGACTTGCCGGTGCCCGGCGGACCGTAGAGCAGCACGCCCTTGGGCGGAGTAATCCCCCATCGGCGATAGAGCTCCGGATCCGTCAGGACGGTCGCGAACCCGCGGATGCTGGCCTTGGCGGCTCCCAGACCGCCGATCTGGTCGAAGGTCGTGTTCGGGCGGTGCCTCACCTCGACCCGACCGGTGAGATCCCCGTACTTCTCGCCGAGCTTGGCTAAAAGATCTTCCAGCCGCCGCTGGGTCGCCCACCCCTGATCGGTCGGCCGGAACTTTTCGTCCGGCACGGCACTAGAAGTGGGGACCGGGAGCCCCCCGCGGCCCCATCATGCCCGACTTGTCGAAGACCCGGTCCTCCACCAGGATCGGGACCTTGGCCCGGATGGCGAGGGCGATGGCGTCGGAGGGGCGCGAGTCCAGCGTCATCTCGGTCCCGTTGGCGCTGAGATAGACGACGGCGTAATAGATGTCGTCCTTGAGGTCCGTGATCACGACCCGCTTGAGGGACACCTTGAGCCGGCCGAAAAGGGTCAGGAAGAGATCATGGGTGAGCGGCCGGGGGGGGGTTATGCCCTGGAGCGGGTAAGCGATTGCGCCGAACTGGGCGGCGTCGATGGCCATGGTGAGGCTGCGCTTGTCGCGTTTCCCCTCCAGGACGACGATGGGCTGCTGGGTGCGCGGGTCGATTATGACCCCCATGACTTCCGCCTCCTGCGGGCCCGTGGCCTTCGGCGGGGGCACCTCGCCCTGTTCCTTGGCCCCGATTCCTCCCAGGAGCACTGCCGTCAGAAGGAGAAGCAGCACGGTCGATCGCCTCATGCTCATCCGCCATCCTCCCGTCAGGCCGACAAAGACACCGTCGGGGTTCGAAAAGTATGGGTCTTGCGCGCGGGAAAGTCAACCTGACCGGAGGCGGAAGCTGGCGATGAATCCGGCGGTGAGGAGGACGGTCAGCACGCTCCACATGCCTCCGTAGCTGAACCCGTGGATCACGTAGCCGAACATCATCGAACCGAGCGCGTTGCCGGCGAGGAAGACCGAGCTAAAAATCCCCACCGCGCTCCCCCGGCGGGCTTCCGCGGTCTCATCCATCAAGAGGGCGGCCAGCGCCGGGTAGAGAAAGCCGTGGGCGCCGCCGGCCAGGAGCCCCGCGAGGAACAGAAAGGGGAGCACGGGGATCGTGGCGCGGGCCCCGATCACGATCCCCAGCACCGCCAGGATGCCTGTGGCAACCGCCTGGACGAACATGGAGGGGACGATGACCGCCCGGCGGCCCAGCGTATCACTGAGACCGCCCCCGACGGCGCGGACGAACATCGCGGCGACCGCGTAGGCTGTGTAGAAGAGCGCCAGGCTCGTTACGCCGAGCAGCTCCCCGAACGTCGGGAGAAAGGTAAAGATCGTTCCGCTCCCAAGACCGAAGAAGAAGGCCAGCGCCATGGGCAGGCGGAGAATCTCCCCCAGGCCGTCGCGGATCACCTGCACCCCGCGCGGCGGCAACGCCAGTGCCCCGCCGGATTCTCGCACCCGAAACGCCAGGCCCAGCGCCGTGAGGGCGAGCAGTGTTGTCATGGCAAAGAACGCTTGAAAGCCGAGGTGCCGGATCACGAGCTCCCCGGCCAGGGGGGACAGCGCCGTGGAGAGAAGCCCGGAAATCCCAAAGATCCCCAGCGCCCAGCCGCGCCGCGCCGGCGGCACCAGGTCAACGACCATGGTGTAATTGGCCACAAAGAACGCCGAAAACCCGATGCCCTGAAAGGCTCGGAGGACCGCGAAGACGGGGAGCGAGGCCAGCAGGTTGAAGCCGATCGAGGCGGCCGCTGCGAGGCTGACGCCCAGGAGCAAGAAGGGCCGGCGGCCGACGCGATCCACCCAGGCCCCCACCAGCGGTTGGCAGAAGATCCCGGCGGCGCTATACATCCCCATGACGAGGCCGATCTGGACCTCGCTGCCACCGAGTTGCTGGATGTGGAGCGGGAGAAGGACGAACGCGTTGACGCTGGCGAAGAAAAAGAAGTTCATGGAAGTGACCCAGAAGAACTGGCGGGTGAGAACGGACGGCGGGGATGGGATCACGAGCGTTGATCTTCCCGGGCCACCGGCAGTAGAATGGCGCAGGCATTATAGCATGAGCGATCCACGCACCCCCGAAACGTCCCATACCTGCAACGTCTGCGGCGAGCGGATGCGGGAAATCCACTGCAAGATCATCTGCCCGCGGTGCGGGTACACGCGCGACTGCTCCGACCCCTAACCCAACCCCCTCACCTCTTCCTCGTCCCCCTCACCTTCATCCTCTCCCCCGTGGGGGAGAGGGCGGGGTGAGGGGGAGGAGACAAGGTGAGGGGACGACTCCGGCGATGAGGACGATTGAGCACGTGCTCTCCAAATGCCTCAGCCTGAACGCCGATGGCACTGGCCGCCTCACGCTCGCCGCCGCGCTCCAGGGATTCCCGGAGACGGCTCACGGCGGGGCAATTCTCGGCACCTTCGATGCGGCTGCGGCGCGATGGATCACATCCACCACTCCCCGGACGATCGTGGCGCAGATCCAGAAGAGCGTGCCCCTCGAAACCGCCCTTCCGCTGGCTGCCCGGGGGGCAAGGGATGAGGTGGTCCTCGTCCTCGGAGACGACGGGCAACCGCGGGCGCACGGGCGCGTGACGGTCGCCACTGTCGAACCGGCTTCGCGGTGGAGTTGGACTCCCCAGCCCGGTAAGAGCCTCGACCTCCCGACCGCCCGAGGTTGTCTCGCCTGCGGGAGCGAGAACCCGGTGGGGCTCCGGGTTCAACTGCGCTTCGATGACCGCTGCGTCTGGAGCGAATTTCGCCCGCCGGACACCTATCGCACCCCGGACGGACGGATCGCGCCGGCCCTGTACACGGTGCTCCTGGACGAGATGGCCTGGTGGCTCGGGGCGCTCGCCTCGGGCGAGGCCGGCGTCACGACTGAGCTCGCTGTCGCGCTCCACCGGCCCGCTCATCCGTTCGGCAACGCGCTCCTGGCTATCGGCTGCCGCGACGGGGTGGTCGCCATGGACGAGCGAAACCACTTCTGGAAGACCGAGAGCGCCGTCCTGGCGTCGGATGGCAGCCTCCTGGCTTCGGGGGTGATCACCTTCGCCGGGAGCCGCGCCTACTCCAGGCGGCTCGTCCCGAAGCTCCTGGCCATGAACTCGCCCGAGCGCCTCCGCCCGATCTTCCCCACACACGTCCCCTGACGGGCCACCCGATGCCCCCCCTCGTCAGGCGCTACATCAAAACGAGCTTCGGGTTTCTGGTCGCGGGCCTTTTGCTGGGCGGGTACCTGACGGTGGGAGAATTTCTCGTGGGTGCCTATCCGCCGCGCCTGGCCATCACGGCCCACGTCCACCTGCTCCTCGTGGGGTTCATGCTGATGATGGTCATGGGCGTGGCGACGTGGATGTTCCCGCGGCCGGCGAAGGACGACACCCGCTACCGGCCCGAGCTGGCCGAGGCCGTCTATTGGGTGATGACGATTTCGACCGCTCTGCGGGCGGCCGCCGAACTCGCCGCGGGCTGGTCAGGCGCGCCTTCCCTTCGGATCCTCGTGGCACTCGGGGGCCTGGGCCAGCTCCTGGGCGCCGGCCTTTTCGTCATCAACATGTGGACGCGCGTCAGGATGCCCTCCGTGCCCCCCCTCAAGTAGGGCGGGTGGCCCGCGCCTCCCCGGCCCTGGCCTTGAGCGCCTCGTAGACGGAGAGCGGGACGGCGGGACTGCCCAGCGGGTTGGTCCTGCCGACGTGGAGCCCGTGAAAGTCAGAGCCGCCGGTTGCTACGAGGTTCAGGTCCTTACACATGCGCAGGTAGTTCAGCGTCTGGGTGGCCGAGTGCTCGTGGTAGTAGCATTCGATCCCCATGAGCCCCGCCGTCACCAGGTCGGGGATAAGATCGTCCCGCTCTGCCAGGCCGGGGTGGGCCAGGACCGGGACTCCTCCCACCCGTCGGATGATGCCCACCGCCTGGGCCGGGGAGAGCTTCTCCCGCGGCACGTTGGCCGGTCCTCCCGCCCGGAGGTAGCGATTAAACGCTTCCCGGAAGCTCTTCACGTACCCGCGCGCCACCATCACCTGGGCGATGTGGGGACGGCCCGCTGACCCCTCTTTGACGAGGGCGAAGACCTCTTCGGGATCGATGGGCATCCCAAGTTCCGCGAGTCGGGCAGCGATCCGGTACACGCGCGCTTTCCTCTCCGAGCGCTGCTCCCGTAAGAAGGCCTGGAACCATTCCGTCTGGTACTCGAGGAAGTAGCCCAGGATATGGACCTCGCCGCCGTCCACATCGCAGTTGATCTCGATGCCGGGGATCAAGATCATCGGGGGATGCTTCGCCACCTCGTCGAAGGCGTCCGGCAGCCCTTCGGTGGAGTCGTGGTCGGTGATGGCCAGCACGCGGACGCCGCGCCGCGCCGCCGCCCGCACCAGCTCCCGCGGCGCCAACGCGCCGTCGGACGCCGTCGTGTGGGAGTGCAGATCGACGCCGCCGGACATGCCTCGGAGGGGGGCTACGCCCGCGTCACCGGCGAGCAGCCCGGGACATGAGGTAGGTCAGGAGGGTGCGCACGCCGACGCCGGTGCCACCCTTGGGGCCGAGCGGCAGGTCTTTCTCGGTAAAGGCCGTGCCGGCGATGTCGAGGTGCGCCCACGGGGTCGAGCCCACGAAGTCCCGGAGGAAGATTCCCGCGGTGATGGCCCCGCCGCCCCGGGGTCCGACGTTGTTCAGGTCGGCCACCTCGCTCTTGAGCAACTCTTTGTACTCGCCGATGAGCGGCAGCGGCCACATCCGCTCCCCCGCCACCTCGGCGGCGGCCAGCACGTGGTCGGCCAGGGGTTTGTTGTTCCACATGACGCCGGAGCAGAGATTGCCGAGGGCGACGACGATCGCGCCGGTCAGCGTAGCCAGATCAATGATCTCCTGCGGCTTGACCTGCTTGACGGCGTAGGCCAGCGCGTCGGCGAGCGTGAGACGGCCTTCGGCGTCGGTGTTGCCGATCTCGATGGTGGTTCCGTTCATGGCGCGCACGATGTCCCCGGGACGCTGGGCGGTGCCCGAGGGCATGTTCTCGGCGGCCGCGATAATCCCATGGACCTCGAAAGGCAGAGCGAGGGCGGGCAACGCCCGCATGATCGCCAGGACACTAGCCGCCCCCGACATGTCGTCCTTCATCCTGAGCATGCCGTCGGCGGGCTTGAGGTCGAGCCCGCCCGAGTCGAAGGTGATCCCTTTCCCGATGATCGCGATCCTCCGGCGCGCACGCCCCCGCGGCGCGTAGGTCAGGTGGATGAACTTCGGCGGCTCCGCGCTCCCCTGGGCGACCCCAAGATAGGCGCCCATCCCCATCTTCTGGCACTCGGCTCGATCATAGACCTTGAGCCTGAGCCCCCCGTCTTTTGCGATTTGCGTGGCGACCCTGGCCAGGTAGGTGGGAGTCACCTGGTTGGCAGGCTCGTTGACGAGGTCCCGGGCCAAGCAGGTGGCCGAGGCGAAGATCTCCCCGAGCCTCAGGCCGTCCCTGACTTGGACATCCAGACCGCGCTGGGAGTCCACGACCCTCAGTTCCTCGACAGCCTTGTTGTTCTTCTCGCGCTTATAGCGATCGAAGGTATAGGTGCCAAGGAGCGCGCCCTCCGCCAGCGCCTGGGCCCTGACCTTGGGCGAGAGGCCGTCGCCCAGGAGCGCCGTCGAAACGAGCTTAGCGCCCAGGTCACGGGATCGTCTCAACGCGACAGCGGCAGCCCGGCGCACCCGCTCGGCGTCCACCTCCGTGCGCTTTCCCAGCCCCACAACGAGGACGCGCTTGGCGGGAAGACGGCCGGCCGTGTGCACGTAAGCAAGCTGCTCGGGCTTCCCCTCGAACTTCTCCGCCCTCACCACCTCCGAGAGCAGCCCCTTGAGCGCCTGATCCAGGGTAACCACCGATGTGGAGAGCCGCTTCTCCTCGGCGTAGCCTCCGACGACGAGCACGTCCCCCTCGGCCTGGACCAGTGAACGGGTGTGGAACGTGAGCTTCATCCCAAGGCGCCTCCTTCGCTGAGCCTCACGGCCTTGACCACCATCTCCGCGAGCCCCTCCGTCGTCTCGTAACGGGCAAGCTCGGCTATCGGTACCCAGCGGCAGTCCGCGGCGTCGCTGCCGGGACGGACCTCCCCGGATTCGGGGATGGCGAGATAGTCGATGAGGACGTAGTGGTAGCGGACCCGACCGTCGGGGTCGGAGATGATGCGGTCCACGGCGCCTGCCACGCCCTGGAGGCGGACCCTGAGGCCGCACTCCTCCCGAACCTCGCGGACCGCGGCCGCCTCCATCGTCTCGCCGAGGTTGACCAGCCCGCCGGGGACGCTCCACTTCCCCTCCGCGGGCGGGCGATCGCGCCGGACCAGCAGGACGTGGCCGTCCCTCAGCACGACCGCCCCGACGCCGACCCTCGGGACCTCCGGATACTCGCGCGGATTAGCCATGAACCGCCAGAAAACAAGGAGAAGTAATCTGCCAGCCTCGCCCGCGGGTCCGCTGTCACGCGGCGACCGTGGGCGCTCGGCCGCTCATCGTCCAGCTCTCGGATGCGTACTTCTCCCGGGTGAGCCGCTCCACCAGTGTCTCCTCGTCCCGGGTGAGTCCGCCCGGGGCCAGGTCGAGGCCGTGAGTCTCACGAACGCCGCCAGCCAGCGCCGCCACCACCTCGTCGAAGGTCGGGCAGCGCCCCAATGTCTCCTCCAGTGTCGTCATTCCGGCGAGGGGATCGCCCTCCCGGGTGAAGAGCAGGCGCAAACGCACGACGTCGGCGCCAAGCAAGATCGAGCCGTGCTGGAGAAACGCGCCGCCCTGCCGGCGCTGGGCACTCCCCACCAGCTTCTTTCCGGCCACTTCGATCTCGTAGGAGCCCGTACGCGCGAAGCAGAAGGCCGGCGACGCCAGGGAATCCGGCGCCCTCACCGCCACCATCTCTACGGGGACTCCCAGACGCCGAAGGCCCGCCGTCAGCCCTGCGCCGATCCACCGATAGGTCTCGAGCAGGTCGCCACTCCCGTCAAAGTCCCCGGCACGGGCCACGACGCTGTAGGTGACCTCGCGCGCGAGCGTATCGTGGTAGATCGCGCTCCCCCCCGTCGGGCGCCTCACCAGCCCGATCCCGAACCGCCGGCAGGCGTCCACGTTGATCCGCGCGTCGAGGCGCTGCCCGTAGCCAAGGGAGATCGTCGGAGGATTCCAGGAAAAGAACCGGAGCGTCGGCGGCGCGGCCCCCTGGATCCGGCCCAGGAGGATCGCCTCGTCCAGCGCCATGTTCGACGCCCCGTCGAGGGGCTCGGTCACCAGCAGCCGCCAGCCCGCCATGCCTTCACGAGGGACCGGCGGTCGAACCCCTTCCGATCACCTCGGGGTCCAGCGGAGGTTGGGCTGGCGCGCGGCCAAGGTCTGGTCCAGCCGGCGGACCGACGTGGTCAGGGGCGCGTCGTGGATGATCTTGGGATTGGACTCGGCCTCGCGGGCGATCTGGATCATCGCGTCACAGAAGGCGTCCAGGGTCTCCTTGGATTCCGTCTCCGTCGGCTCGATCATGAGCGCCTCCTCCACAACCAGGGGGAAATAGGTGGAGGGGGCGTAGAAGCCCAGATCCAGGAGCCGCTTGGCCACGTCCATGGCGGAGACCCCGAGCTTCTTCTGCCGGCGCGCCGAGAAGACGCACTCGTGCATGCACGGGCCCGGGTGCGGCAGGTCGTAGTGGGGCTCGAGGCGCTTCATCAGGTAGTTGGCGTTGAGGATCGCGTTGTCGGACACCGCCCGGAGGCCGTCGGGGCCCATGGTGCGGATGTAGGTGTAGGCGCGGACCAGCATCGCGAAGTTCCCCCAGAAGGCCTGGAGCTTTCCGATTGATTTCGGACGCTTCCAGTCCAGCTCATAACCGTCTTCCGTCTTCGCCACCACCGGCGTGGGCAGAAACGGCTCGAGGTGCGCCTTCACACCCACGGGCCCCGCCCCGGGGCCACCGCCGCCGTGGGGAGTGGTGAACGTCTTGTGGAGGTTGAAGTGGCAGACGTCGAAGCCCAGATCCCCCGGGCGCGTGATCCCGAGGACCGCGTTCAGGTTGGCGCCGTCCATGTACACCTGCGCCCCCTTGGCGTGGCACAGCTCGCTGATCTCGAGGATCCGCGGCTCGAAGAGGCCGACGGTGTTCGGGACCGTGACCATGAGGGCTGCGACCTCCTCGTCGAGGTTCCGCTCCAGATCGAGGAGATCAACCCCGCCCTCGGCGTCGGACTTGAGCTGGATGACGCGATAGCCGGCGATGGCGGTGGAGGCCGGGTTGGTCCCGTGGGCCGAATCCGGCACGAGGACCTTGGTGCGCCGCTCCCCCCGGTCCAGGTGGTACGCCCTGATCATCAGAACCCCTGCCAATTCTCCCTGCGCCCCCGCCGCCGGTTGAAGAGAGACGGCGTCCAGGCCCGCGATCTCCGCCAGGTCGCGCCCGAGCTCCCACATCAACTGGAGCGCCCCCTGGGCGTGGGCGTCGGGGATCAGCGGATGAAGGCGCGCGAACCCCGGGACCCTCGCCATGTCCTCGTTGATCTTCGGGTTGTACTTCATCGTGCACGAGCCGAGCGGGTAAAAATGGGTGTCCACCCCGTAGTTCATCTGGGAAAGGCGCGAGTAGTGGCGGACCACGTCCACCTCGGAGACTTCGGGCAGCGCGGGCGGCGTGGCCCGAAAAAGCTTGGACGGCAGGATCTTCGCCGGGTCGGAGGTGGGAACGTCGGCAGCCGGCAGCGAGTACCCAATGCGGCCGGGAGAGGAGAGCTCAAAGATCAGCTTATCGTATCCGGGCTTGTTGTCGTATGCGCGCATGGTTGGCCTCTCAAGCGACGGCCTGGGAGAGCGCCTGAACGTAGGCGTCGATCTCCTGCCGCGTGCGTTTCTCGGTCACTGCCACGAGCAAGCAATCCTTTAGCGATCGGTCGAAGGGCTTGAGCGGGACCCCGGCCAGGATCCGCTCCTTCACGAGCCGGTTCACGACCCGCTCGGGAGACTTCGGGAGCTGGAGGACGAACTCCTTGAAGAAGGGAGCGGCAAAACGGAGCCGCACCCCTCGAATCTTGCTCAGCGACTCCGCCGCGTAATGCGCCTTGGCCAGCGCGAGCTCGCCGACCTTGCGCAGCCCCTGCTTACCGAGCAGCGCCAGATGGATGGTGGCCATGAGGGCACAGAGCGCGACATTGGTGCAGATGTTGGACGTGGCCTTTTCCCTGCGGATGTGTTGTTCACGCGTTTGCAGCGTCAGCACGAACCCCCGCTTGCCGTCCCGATCCACCGTCACCCCCACCAGACGTCCCGGCATGCGGCGGATGAGGTCTGTCTTGGTGGCGAAGAATCCCAGGTACGGCCCGCCATAGGAGAGCGGCACGCCGAGCCCCTGCCCCTCGCCCACGACGATGTCGGCGCCGAGGGCCCCCGGCGGGGCCAGCAGGCCCAGTGCGACGGGATCAACAGCGACGACACAGAGCGCCTTCGCCGCATGGGCGATCTCAGCGGCGGCCTGAACGTCCTCCAGACACCCGAAGAAGTTCGGGGACTGGAGGACCACCGCGGCGGTCTTGTCCGACACCGCCTTTTTGAGCTGCGCCAGGTCCGTGGCGCCGTCGCCGAGTGGAACCTCCTTTATGCGGAGACGAGGGCCCTCCGCGTAGGAGGCCACGACCTGGCGGTAGAGCGGGTTCACCCCGCGGGAGATCACCAGCTGTTCACGGCCGTCCGTCGCGGCGTGAGCCATCAGCACCGCCTCGGCCAGCGAGGAGGCGCCGTCGTATATGGACGCGTTGGACACGTCCATCCCCGTGAGCTCCGCGATCATCGTCTGGTACTCGTAAATGGTCCGGAGGGTCCCCTGGCTCGCCTCGGGCTGATAGGGCGTGTAGGCGGTGAGGAACTCCCCGCGCGAGATCAGGTGATTGATGGGGCTCGGGATATAGTGGTCGTAAACGCCGCCGCCGAGGAAGCAGACGAAGTCGTCGGCGCTGGCATTGCGCGACGCGAGCTCCCGCATGTGACGGACCAGATCGGTTTCGGCCAGTCCGGCCGGCAGGTTGAGGGGGCGCGACAGCCGTGCCTTGGGCGGAATCGGGGAGAGGAGATCTTCGATGCCGGCCGCGCCGATGGTGCGGAGCATTTCCTTCTGCTGGGCGGGTGTGTTGGAGATATAGCGCATGTCAGTGCCCCCCCTTCGCGAGAAGCTCCTCGTACTGCTTGACGGTGAGGAGAGCGTTCACCTCCTGCGGGCTCGACACTTGGATAACGAGCATCCAGCCCTTGCCGTAGGGGTCCTGATTGATGAGCTCCGGCTTCTTGAGGAGCTCGGCGTTGACCTCCGCCACCTCCCCCGACAGCGGCGCGAAGAGGTCGGAGACCGCCTTGACCGATTCCACGACGCCGAATGGCTGCATCTGGGACACCTTGGTGCCGACCTTGGGCAGCTCGACAAAGACCACGTCTCCGAGCTGCTCCTGAGCGTAGGCCGTGATCCCCACGCGCGCTCGCTTTCCTTCTACCCGGGCCCACTCATGCTCCTTGGTGTACTTGAGGTCCGCCGGATAATTTCCCATACCCTCTCCTAGCTTTTCTTGACCTTGGGTGGATAGAACGGCGTCTGGACGACCTTCGCCCGCTGGGCCTTCCCCCGCACTTCGATCTCGATCTCGTCCCCGACCTTGGAGTGGGCGGTGGCCACATAGCCGACGCCGATGTACCGGTCAACCTGGGGTCCGTACGAACCGGAGGTGACGACACCGATCTCAGCTCCGCCCTTGAGGATCCGGTACCCGTGTCGGGCGACGGCCCGGTCCACCATGTCGAAGCCGACCAGCTTCCGACGGGGCCCCTCGGCCTTGACCCGCTCGATGGGGCCACGGCCGATGAACTCACCCTTGGCGAGCTTCACGACCCAGCCGAGCACGGCCTCGATCGGATTGGTGGTCTGGTCGATGTCGTTGCCGTAAAGAGCGTACTTCATCTCCAGCCTCAACGTGTCCCGCGCGCCCAAGCCGACGGGGACGATCCCATCACCCCTGCCGGCGTCCAGAAGCGCCTGCCAGAGCCTCTCGGCGTCGCCGGCGTCCACATAGAGCTCGAACCCGTCCTCGCCCGTGTAGCCGGTGCGCGAGATCATCGCGGGGATCCCCGCCACGCGCCCCTTCATGAAGCGGTAATAGCCGATTGCGGTCACGTCCACGTCGGCCAAACGGCCCACCAGGGATTCAGCCCGCGGCCCTTGAACCGCGAGGAGGCCGGTCTCGGCCGAGATGTTCCGCCAGCGGGCGTCACCCTGCCCCTGGCTGGTCACCCAGGCCCAGTCCTTGTCGATGTTGGACGCGTTGACCGTCAACATGAACCGATCGTCAGCGAGCCGGTAGAGCGTGAGGTCATCCACGATGCCGCCTTCGGGATAACAGAGGAGCGAGTATTGCACCTGGCCGACGGCGAGAGCGCCGGCGTCGTTGGTGGTGAGGCGCTGGAGGATGCCGACGGCGCCGGGGCCCCCGATCTCGAACTCCCCCATGTGGCTGATGTCGAACAGGCCGACCGCGCTGCGGACCGTACGATGTTCCTGTATGATGCCGGCATACTGGACCGGCATGTCCCAGCCGCCGAAAGGGACCATCTTGGCCCCGGCCTTGACGTGGACGGCGTTGAGCGGCGTACGCTTCAGCGGGGCGTCTGACGGCTGAGACATTCGAGACCCCTCCCTCAGGCGAGGCAGACATCCAGCGGGACAGGCGGTTCGCCGACCGATTCGGCGACGCCGGGATGCACGATCTTCCCTCCCCACACATTGACCCCCTTTGCGAGCGGGGGATTTTCCCTCACCGCGCGCACCGGGCCCTTGCCGGCCAGCTCCAGCACATAGGGAAGCGTCGCGTTGGTGAGAGCGAAGGTAGAGGTGCGCGGCACGAGGGCGGGCATGTTGGCGACGCCGTAGTGGACCACGCCGTAGCGCCCGTACACCGGCTCCAGCAGGGTCGTGGGGTGGATCGTCGCCACGCACCCGCCCTGGTCCACCGCCACGTCCACGATGACCGCCCCTTCCTTCATCGTCTGGACCATCGCCTCTGTGACCAGCACCGGCGCCCTGGCCCCCGCCACCAACACGGCCCCCACCAGGAGGTCGGCGCGCTGGACCACCTGGGCCACGTTGAAGCTGTTGGAGACCAGAGTGACGACCTGGCCGCCAAACAGGTCATCCACGTACCGGAGCCGATCCAGGCTGATGTCCAGGATCGAGACGTCCGCGCCGAGACCCACGGCCACCCTCGCGGCGTTGAGGCCCACCGTCCCGGCGCCCAGGATCACCACGTTGCCGCGCGGCACGCCGGGGACACCCGAGAGCAGGATCCCCCGGCCACCGTGGGCCTTCCCCAGATAAAAGGCGCCCTCCTGGACGGCCAGCCGCCCGGCCACCTCGCTCATCGGCGTGAGCAGTGGGAGACTCCCGTCAGCGCGCTGCACGGTCTCGTACCCGATGCCGATCACGCGCTGCTTGAGGAGCACACGCGTCAGTTCGGGCGCCGGGGCCAGGTGGAGATAGGTGAAGAGTGTCTGCCCCGGCCGGAGCCGGCCGTACTCCTGAGCGAGCGGCTCCTTCACCTTGAGGACCAGGTCGGCCTCGCCCCAGATGCTGTCGGCCGCGGCGAGGGAGGCGCCCGCCTTCACGTACTCCTCGTCACGGATCCCGCTGCCGCCCCCGGCGCCCCGCTCGACCAGGAGCCGGTGTCCCGCCTCGGTGAGCGCGTGCGCCCCGGCCGGGGTGAGCGCCACACGCTGCTCACCGGGCTTGATCTCTTTCAGAACGCCGACGACCACGGCAAAAGACCCCCCCAATAGTAATCGAACCCCTGAGGGTCCGCAACGGGGTCAGCGATCTCGGCGACGGAAGGTGAGAGAGGGTAAAAAAAGAGGCGAGAAAGACTACCCCTGTGCCTCCCAGAGCCACACAGGCCGTAAGATACCACGAGCGCCGAGGGTGGCCCGGCGCCCGTTGGAAGTGCGTACAGTCCTCAGATATCCCCTTACGGCTGCTTAAATATGTCTACCCCGATGACCACGACTGGCTTCGCCCCCCTGTTCTCGGCCCAGTGCTCGAAGTTCTTCCCCTCGGGCCAAGCGTCACCCTCGCGATATTCCTTCACGCGGTCGCCCTCTTTGTGAAATACATAGGTAAGCGTCCCCTGGAGGACGTACACGACCGTCGGCCGATCCTTGTGGCTATGCGCCGCAACGACGCCACCAGGCTCCACCGTGAACAACCGCATCCTGAGCTGGCGGCCTTGCATGCCCTCGATCTCAGGACCAAGGTCGAGTGAGGCAATGACGGGTGCCTTCACGCCTTTGGTCTCCGTCGGTGGAGCCTTCTGGGCAATCGCGGTTCCGAGTCCCACGACAAGCGCGAACCCTAGAAGCCAAACCGCTAGGTTGAAGAACCGCCTCGTACTCATCTTCTATCCTCCACGGCTCGTTAATAAAGAAGTGAACCTTGTGGCCATTTCTCCCTCACTCGTCCGTTTGTTCCGGCTCACCCCCCTTCCTCTTGGTCTGACTGCGCGTCGGACGCGGGCCTCGCCACGGAGACGCCGAGGTGACAGTCACTATAAACCCGACTACCGAGCCACATGGTGGTCTCCCGGGTTGAGCCTATGAATGCCCAGCTTGGGGCGGCTGTCAAGGGCACACGTCTGCGCCTCCGGGAGGGGCCAGAACAGGGTGAAAAAACGCTCCTTGAGGGTCCAGGCGCGCAGCGAGAATCAATTACCCACACGATTTCCTGAAGAGCCAAAAAAGAACCAGCGCGAGGCGGGAACGTGGCGGCGAGGGGGACGAGTCGCTCCCCCCCGCCGCCAGAGACGCTTGCCTACTTGACGATGTAGCCGCGCCCCGTCATGCAGGCCGCGAAGGCGCGATCGTACCCGTCCTTATTTTTTGTATAGCCGAGGCCTCCGCCGACTGCGGCGCCGCCAAGCCCGCCGGCCGCCGCGCCGACCGCCGCGCCCGTGCCGGGGCTCCCAGCGGCCGCGCCGATGGCCGCGCCAGCCGCCGCCCCGCCCACCGCGCCGATCAGGGCGCCGAGCCCAGCGCCTTTGGCCGTATCGACCGTCGGGTCAAAGCCGGTCTGCTGCTTGGCCCACGCCTGGCACTGGTTCTCGTCACGGGACTGCTGCTCGGGGGTCTGCCCCTTGTTTGGATAGGCGTACACGCTCGGCTGTGTTGCCGACGCGCAGCCGCTCACCGCGAACCCAAACGCGATCAGGACTACCCAGACTCCCACATGCCTCATGTCACTTCCTCCTTTTTCTTGACCGTCGCGACTGTCCAGTCGCGGCTTTCCATGCACGCCTGACGGGCGCGCTCGACTCCCACTCCCAAGGCTACGGCGCGGGCAGCCACTCACGAAGCGGCTTGATGGCCACCCCGGCCTTTTCCAGCGCCTCGCGCACGGCCCGGACGATCTTCTCGGCGCCCGGCGTGTCGCCGTGGCAGCAGATCGTCTGCACCGAGATGTCGATCTCGACCTCGTCGAGCGTGAGCACCTTCCCCTCCTTCACCATCCTCACCGCCTGGGCCGCGGCCTTGGCAGCATCCGTAATGACGGCGCCGGGCGACTTCCGTGACACCAATGTCCCGTCCACATTATAGGCGCGGTCGGCAAACCCCTCTGAGGCCACTCGACAGCCTATCTTTCGGCAGGTCGCCTCGTATTTCCCGGAGGCGAGCGTCATCAGGATGAGGCCGCCCGACTCCAGCGCGGCCTCTCCGATCGCCTGGGCCAGCGTCTCGTCCCGCTCGGCCATCGTGTAGAGGATGCCGTGCGGCTTGACGTGCTGGACGTCGTGGCCCGCGGCGCGGACGAATTCCCGGAGGGCCCCGGTCTGGTAGCAGATGTAGTCTTTCACTTCCTGAGGGGTCACCTCCATCGCCCGACGACCGAAGCCCATCAGGTCGGGAAGTCCGGGGTGGGCCCCAATGGCAACCCGATGCTTGAGCGCGAGCGCCACGGTCTTCCTCATCACGTGGGGATCGCCCCCGTGATACCCGCAGGCGATGTTCGCCGAGGTGATGAAGGGCATGATGGCCTCATCGGCGCCCAGCATCCAGCGGCCGTAGCTCTCCCCCATGTCACAGTTGAGGTCAATGGTCCTGGCCATGGCCTATCTCTTATTCTCTCATCCCTCTTCACGTTCGAGAACATTTCCCAGAGCGGCCACAAACCGGTCCACGTCGGCCTCCGTCATGGCCGCCGAGCAGCATCCCAGCCCGCGCTGGCTTAATAGAACGCCGTCGTTCAGACTCCTTCCGGTCTCCGATCCGAGTCTTCGTCAGTGCAGGGCCTCGTCAAGACGTCCGCGCCATTGTTTGAGGAGGGCGTGGGCCTCGGGAACCGTGACGGCCTTGAAGCGGAGGCGCTGCCCCGGTTTGGCCTGGCCGACCCGGCCGATGTCGAAGGAGCAGACCGTGGCGACCTTCGGGTAGCCGCCGGTGGACTGGCGGTCCACGAGGAGGATGATCGGCTGCCCGTCGCCTACCACCTGGATCCCGCCGAGCGGGATCCCGTCGGAGATGATGTCATGCCCACGCGCATGAGCGATCGCCGGGCCTTTAAGTCGGACTCCCATTCGATCCGACTGCGGCGTCACCTCGTAGCGTTCGCTCAGGAACGTGTCAATCCCCTCGCGCGTGAAGCGATCCGCCTGGGGACCCAGGACCACCCGGACCTCCTCCTCATCGCCGAAGGACGGAATCACCTCGGGTCTCACGCGGCGCTCGCGCATCGGCCCGGCGGCCGGTGTCGGCGGGCAGAGGTTCAGGAGATCCCCCTTCTTCAGCTGGCGCCCGTGAAATCCGCCGAGAGTGCCCCGGAGGTACGTGGCCCGCGAACCCAGCGCCAGCGGGACGTCAATGCCCCCCCGGAACGCCACGTAGGCCCTCACCCCGCGTCGGGCCGATCCCAGTTTCACCACGTCTCCGGCATCGACGGGGACGGCCGCCCAGCGCGGGATCTCCCGGTCGTTGACCGCCACGGGCATGTCGGCGCCCGTCACAGCAAGGACGGTCGCCCCTCGCATCTCGAGCCGGGGGCCAATCAGCGTGCACTCCAGCGCGGCCGCCGGATCGGGGTTCCCCACCAGGCGGTTGGCGAACAAGAAGGAAGCGAGGTCCACGGGGCCCGAAGGCGGGATGCCGTAGCGGAGGAATCCCGGTCGTCCCAGGTCCTGGATCGTCGTCAGCGGGCCGCCGTCGAGAACGGCGAATCCGGTCATCTCACCCCATCCTGAATCTTCACGCGGAACCCCGGGCAGCAACCGCGGCGGCGATGGCATCGAACTCGCCCCGGTCGATCGGACGAAAGCGCACGTGATCGCCCGCCCTGAGCAGGATCGGGTCCGCCGCCGTGGGATCGTAGAGGCAGAGCGGCGTGCGTCCCAGCACCCAAAAGCCGCCCGGGCTCTCCACCGGATAGATGCAGCACTGCATTCCGCCAATTCCGACGCTCCCGGGAGGCGTCCTGGTCCGGGGCGTCTCGAGCCGAGGGATGGTGAGTCGGTCGGGCATCCCCGTCATGTACGGAAGACCCGGCGTGAAGCCGACGAAGTACACGTGGTAGTCGGCCCCGGCGTGCAGTCGCACCACTTCCTCGGGCGTCAAGCCGAGCTTGGCGGCCGCCCCGTCCAGCTCAAACCCCAGCTCACCCCCGTAGCAGCACGGGATCTCGATCGTGCGGGCGGGCGGGAGCACTTCGGCGCGGGCCTCGGCAACCAGGGCCCGGAGCGCCTCCGTCAGCTCCGCATAGCTCACCACCAAGGGGTCGTAATAGACGAGCAGCGAGCAGAAGGTGGGAACGGTTTCGACGACCCCGGGAAGGCCTTTCTGCTGGATCAGGTACTCGAGGGCCAGCACCCGGGCATTCACCTCCCGGCTGATCTCCTCGCCGAGCTCCACGGAGACCGCCAGGTCGCCTGCCGGCAAGAATCTCACAGCAGCTCAGATCACCGAGAGCGCGTGATTGGGCAGGTCGGTGATGAACATGTGCCCCGGGCTGTGCGTGATCATGAACGGCGGGCGGGAGGCGAGGGCGACGGCCTGAGGCGTCACCCCGCAGGCCCAGAAGACGGGCACGTCCCCCGGCTGGAATTCTTGGGCGTCGCCCCACTCGGGACGGCCGATGTCCCTGATACCGATGGCCGCCGGGTCGCCGATGTGGACCGGGGCGCCGTGGGCCATCGGGAAGCGTGCCGTCACCGTGACGGCCTTGGGCACCAGCGCCGCGGGGATCGGACGCATCGAGACCACCATGGGGCCGTGGAAGCGGCCCGCCGGGCGGCAGGCAAGAGAGGTCCGCCACATGGCGACGTTCCGTCCCTGCTCGATGTGGCGCAGCGGAACCCCGGCGTCCAGCAACGCCCATTCAAACGTGAACGAACAACCGAGCAGGAAGGCGACAAGATCGTCACGCCAGTAGGGCGTGATGTCGGTCACCTCGTCGGCCAGTTCGCCGTCCTTGTAGATCCGGTAGCGCGGCAGATCGGTGCGGAGATCGGCGCCAGGAGCCACTCCCGAAGGCTCGGGAGATCCCGCGTCAGTCACCTCGATCACCGGACACGGCCGGGGGTTTCGCTGGCAGAAGAGGAGGAAGTCGTAGGCGTACTCTCGAGGGAGGATGGCGAGGTTGGCCTGGACGAAGCCGGGCGCCAGGCCTGCCGTGACGCCCGTCAATTTCCCTCGGCGGATCTCGTCGCGAATCTCTTTAGGGTGACGACGATCGATGGGCATCCGCGCACTCCTCGCTTGCTCAGTATACCCGAATCCCAAAGGCCGAGAATCGTCGGATTCAAAGGGCCGGCGGGTGGCGCGGCGAGCGGGGGCCCCAGCCGCCCGCAGCGGAAGGGGTCCCACTGGGGGATGGGTGGAGCGAGGACGGATGGGGCTGGTCGCGGCGACAGGACCCGCCGGCCTTAAGGCTCAGCGCAGGTGCGAGAGCCTCGGCCACAGGTCGGGGTTCCCGAGAACCGTGGGTTTCTCGCCCCGAAGCACGCGGAGGATCTCTCCCGCCACCTGCGTCGCAATCCTGCTCTCGGCCGGCTCGCTGACGCCCGCCATGTGAGGGGTCGCGACGACGTTGTCCAGATTCAGCAGCGGATTGTCGGCCGCGACCGGCTCCTCCTCCCAGACATCCAGCCCTGCGGCGCTGAGCTTGCCCCGGGTGAGGGCCTCGAAGAGCGCCCGCTCGTCCTGCGCCTTTCCCCGGGCGGTGTTGATGAAGACCGCCCCGTCCTTCATCTGGGCGATCGTCTTCTCGTTGATCATGCGCTCGGTTTCCTTGGTGAGCGGCGTGTGGCACGTGACGATATCCGCCTGGCCCAGCAGGGTGGAGAGGTCCGGCACCGGCTCCACCTCTCGTCGCCTGAGCTCGTCCACCGGCACGTAGGGATCGTACCCCAGGACCCGCATGCCGAAACCGTGCGCCAGGTGAGCAACGCGGCTGCCGATATTGCCCACCCCGATGATCCCCAGCGTCAACCCTTTGAGCTCGCCGAGGCCGCGGAAGTGCCCCCGCCATTCTCCCCGGCGCGTGGCCCGGTCCATGGGGATGAGCTGCTTGATCGCGCAGAGCATGAGCATGATCGCGTGCTCGGCCACGGCGTTCGAGTTGGAGCCCGGAGCGTGAACCACCGCGATGCCGAGGCGGGTTGCCGCTTTCAGATCCACGGTATCGAGCCCCACGCCGTAGCGGCCGACCACCTTGAGCCTGCGGCAGGAGGCCATGAGCCGTTCGGTGCAGTGCGGCTTGATGCGGAAGAGGATCGCCTCGGCCTCCTGCGCGGCGGCGATGACACCCGCTTCAGAGAGGTCCTCGGCGATCACCACCCGGGCCTCGGTCTCGAGGAGCTCCCTCCCCGCCGGATGAATGACGCCCGCGAGGACCACGAGCGGTTTGGGATCGGTGGGCACGAAGGGACGCCTCCTTTATCCGGGAAGAACGGGAATGGCCGCGACGCCGTGGGGGATCACCAGGACCGTGGCGGCGCTGCCGAGGACGGCCAGCGCGTGATCGAGCGCCTGTTGAGCGGTCACCATCGGGGTCAAGCGCACCTGTCGAATCGTCTCGGCCGGAATCTGGCAGTCGGTGACGATCACCTCGGAGGCGTGGGTCAGGAACCGGCCGAAGCGGTAGGCCATGTGGGTCCCCTCGGGGATGCCCTCCCGCCGGGCCTTCTCCACGATGCTCGGGCCGTCGGGGGTGTCGCGCATCCACACGCGCGACGTCTCCTCCCCCACCCCGTCGGGGCAGGGCGCGGGAATAATGACGATGCCTCCCGGGCGCACCACCGGGCGCGGCCCCAGGATGGCCGGGTACGCCGCACGGGTGGCCTGGTAGAGGTTCAGGTTCTTCGGCGATCCGGGGACCGAGATCACGATGTCTGCCACTCCGGGCACCGGCACCTCGAACACGCTACGAGCGAAGCGTACACCTGCCGCGTACACCTCGACGGGGTGTCCGGCGAAGGCCCGGATCACCCGTTTGTCCGGGTCCACGACGAGGTTGACCACGAAGTCCACCCCGACGCGCTCTCCGGCTCGGTTGATAAAGCGCCGGAAAACGGAGTCGGCGTTGCCCAGCCGCGAAGAAGGATGGGAAAGGACTTCGTACCCGTGCGTCGCGGCGATGGTCGCGTGACCCCCCGCGCCGATGACCAGCGTCTTGGCCCCACCCGAGTAGCCCGCGAAGAGGTGAGGCTCGATCACGCCCGTCGCCAGCCGGAGATCGGCCTCCACGACCTCCCGGCTCACCTGGACCGGAAACCCTTCCTCCGTACCGAGGTCCGCGAGCGTGCGGTCATCCTTCCAGGCGTGGTTCAACATTCGGTACGCGTCGGCGATCTTCCTTCCCAGCTTGGCGGTGATCTCCGGCCGCGTCATCGCGCGGTGGGAGCCGAGCGCGAGGATAAAGGTGATAGCCGAGCCAGGCACGCCAGCTCTCACCAGCTCACCGAGGATCGCGTCAACCAACAGGTCGTCGGGGCAGTAGCGGGTGATGTCGGTGACCGCGATGGCGACCCGCTTCTTGCCACGGGCCAGGTCGGCGAGGGGTGGACTCCCGATGGGATTCTCCAGCGCGCGCAGAATTTCAGCGACTGGATCTGAGACGGCGGGAAGACGCGGGAGATCGGCCGATCCGAGATAGTTGAGGTCGGGGATCGTCACCGCGAGCGGGCGGCCTTGGTCGTAGGGCAGCGAGAGGGTTGGCATCGGGCTTCCCGACCGCCCATTCTACCGCCCGCATGTCCGTGTCACCAGCCCCCTCACCTTTTATCCTCTCCCCCGGTGGGGGAGAGGGCAGGGTGAGGGGCGGCTATCACACGGGCTTGTTGTAGTGTAACACTTCTGTTACACTCCTCATCGGGAGGGAAATCGGATGCCGACAAAAAATCCCCGGGTCAACATGGTACTGGAGCGGGCGCTCTTTGATGCCCTGAAGCGACAGGCGGCGCGCGACGGCGTTTCGCTCTCCCTCAAAGCTCGCGATTTGATCCGGGAGGCGATCGAAGCGTCCGAGGACGTGGCGCTGGGATCAGTGGCGCGGGAGCGCGAGAGTTCCTTCAAGCGTGGCCGGGCGCTCCGGCACGCTCAAGTCTGGAGGGCCCCCAAGCGATCCTCGAGACGATAAGTGCCCTATACCCTCCTTTACCATCCCGTTGTCAGGAGTGAGGATCTACAAAAAATTCCACGGAACATTCAGTCGCGGTTGGCGCACGCGATCGAGACTCGATTGACAACTGAACCGGCGCGTTACGGGATGCCTCTCAAAGGCACTCTTCGCCCATATTGGAAGCTGCGAGTCGGTGATTATCGGATTGTGTACAAAATCGTTAACCGCGAGGTATGGGTTCTCGCCATCCTCCACCGCAAAGAGGGGCGGCTCGACGCAAGGGAGCTCGGATGACTGATATCACCGTACGACCCGCGAGCGCTGCCGACGCAGCCGCGATCTGTACGATCTACAACCAGGGGATCGAAGACCGCGTCGCCACGCTGGAGACCGAGCTCCGCACGCCCGAGGAGCGCCGGCAGTGGCTCGCCGCGCGCGGCCCACGCCACCCGGTGATCGTCGCGGAGGCCGTGGGCGAGGTGGTGGGCTGGGGAAGCCTCAATTCGTTCAACCCGCGGAAGGCCTACGACTACGTCGCGGACTTCTCCGTCTATATCGAACGGAGATGGCGCGGCAAGGGCGTCGGGAGCCGCCTGCTGGCGCGGTTAATCGAGCTGGCGCGGGAGCTCGGCTACCACAAGCTCGTCCTCTCGGCCTTCCCGACCAACCCCGGGGGCATGGCGCTCTACGAGAAGTTCGGCTTCCGCACCGTGGGGGTCTACAAGGAGCAGGGCAAGCTGGACGGCCAGTGGGTGGACACCATCATCATGGAGAAGCTCCTGAAATAGCCCCGAGAGGCAGGAGAGTTCCAGCGGCATCGAAGCGAAGTGGCCGGGGGTCTCCCAGCACAGCCAGATCCTCGCGTCCCCGGACCTCCGGAAGAAGCGCTTCGGAACACTCAATCTCCCCGAGGACGAGCGTGTTCTTGATCCGGATCACGCGCGCCCGGTCGGACGGCGTGAGGCCAATCGCATCAAGCGCGGCCTCGATGGCCTCGCGGTCGGTGTCGAAGGTCGCGGGGATCTTGGCCATGCCGGGAGCGCACGCGGTGAGGCAGTTGATGAGCGTGGCCTTCATGTCGATCTTGTCCACCAACCGCCGCGTGGTGAAGTCGGCGTTGCCGATGCCCGTGGCGTTGCCGTAGCTCTCCCTGGTCAGGTCCAGGACGACGACCCAGAGGATTTTCGGCTCGGCGGGGAACGGCTCGAAGGGATTCGTCGGGCGGCCGATGACGTTGGTATCCATGCCGGCGCCGGAGATGTTCTTTCCCATCTCCTCGACGATCAGCACGTCCATCGGGGAGCAGGGCAGGCGCATCATCCAGTCCCGCGCGTCCTTGAGGAGGAGGCGCTCGCCGGCCTCGAGGTCCGCGGCCGTGAAGGCCTGGATCCGGGCGGTCTCGTCGTACCCGTTCTCGACGACGCCGAGGCCGAAGGCGATGCGGGCCTTGGCGAGCATCTCCCGCCCCACGGTAGTGATCACCGTTTCATACCCGTGCTGGACACTCGCGCGGTGGCATTGGGCCGCTCCCTTCTGCTTGCCCAGGCCGATCGTCAGCATCTTGAACAAACCGGACTCGATCGTTCCTTTGAAGTCGGTGTGGGGCTTGACCCGGTTGACGAGGCTGATCCAGTCCGCCTCGGCGGCCAGCCGGTCGAGCCAGACCGGCAGGCCCAGCGCCTCGCCGACCTGGACCACGTCCATGGTGGCGCGGAGCGGGCAGCCCATTGTCGCCTCGGTGATCCCGTAGTGGGCCAGGACGGACAGCTGGCCTTCGGTGGTCGCGCCCCCGTGACTCCCCATAGCCGGAATCACGAACGGCTCAGCGCCCAAGGCCTTCAGATGGTCCACGGTGGCGCGGACGATCGTGGCGATGTTGGCGATCCCGCGGCTCCCGACTCCGACAGCCACCCGGTTGCCGCGCTTGACGGGCAGGGAAACGGCCGACAAGGCCTGGCGGACTGCCGCTGGGATGTCCTCCACGCGGGGGCGAGGGAACGACTGGCGGACCCGGGTCATCCGGGGCAGGTTCATCGCGACTTTCGTATACCCGGAGGCCGGAGCGAAGTCAAAGTCTTTTAGGGCAGGCCCTCACGCTGAGCCCAATTGGCCCAGGAGCAGATGCGTCTCCAACACGGCGTCGAGTGTGGCGACTTCCACGGGCTTACGAAGAAAGTCCGCGGCCCCCAGCGCGAGGGTCTTACGTGCGGCGTTCTCGTCCTTCTGGCGGCAAAGCATGACGACACAGGTCTCCACGGGCAAGGCCTTGATCCGCCGAAGCGTTTCCATCCCGGACAGCTCCGGCATTGAGATGTCCAGTAGGACGATGTGGGGACGAAATTCAGGCAGGCGGCGAAGCGCCTCTTCCCCGCCGGCCGCCTGGAGTGTTTCGAAGCCCTTTCCCTGAAGGTAGCTGGCAAGGCCCTCTCGAATCTCCCGCTCGTTGTCCACCACCAGCACTCGCCTCCGAATGAGGGACCGGACCTTCCCGGCCAGACGTCCGGGGGCGGGCTTTGCCGGAGCCATGCCGCCCCGAGCGAGGGTCGCCGATATTGCGGCCAGATCCAAGGGCTTGGCGAATACCCCGGCCACGTTCACGCCCTCCGCCCTCACCCTCTGGAGAAGATCAGGCGCCCCACTGATGACGACGATCATGATCTCCGGATCGAACTGGTTGATGCGGCGCAACGTGTCCAGCCCGCCCAATCGAGGCATCTCAAGGTCGAGCAGAACCGCGCGGGGACGGTGGCGTCTCACTTGGACCAGCGCCTCCAAACCATTGGCAGCCGTGAGCACCTCAAATCCCTGATGGCTGAAGAACTCCAGCATGACTTCCAGCAGATCCAGATTGTCATCGACACACAGAATCGTCGGGGGGCGGTCCTCCATACGGTTCCCTCCTGAAGGCGACGTTAGTCAGTGCCCGTGGCGGGCGCCATCCAGTCCGATCCACGACGACGGCGGCTAACCGGAAGGCGGTCCGAGATCGAACTGGGTCATGAGGAAATGGTTCTCCAACACGGAATCCAAGTACGTAAAGTCCACGGGCTTGGCGACGTAGTCGGCAGCCCCCAGCGCGAGGGTCTGCCGCGCAGTTTCCATGTCCTCGATGCCTGAAACCATGACCACACTTGTCTCCTGCCGCAAGGCCTTGATCCGCCGCAGGGTTTCCACTCCCGAGAACCCGGGCATCGTGATGTCCAGCAGGACGACGTGCGGGCGAAATTCCGGCAGCCGGCGGAGCGCCTCCTGCCCGCCGGCTGCCTGCAGTACCTCGAACCCTTTGCCCTGAAGGTACTCGGCGAGCGTGGCACGGATCTCAGGCTCATCGTCCACCACGAGAACTCGCTTCCGGATAGGAGGCTGGCCTTTCTTCGTCGTGGCCCGGGGCGCTGCCGCCGCGGGTGGTTTGGCCGGGGTCACCCCGGATCGGACCAGCGTCCCCAGCAATTGGTCCAGGTTCAACGGCTTCGTGAACGCCCCCGCCACCCGCACCCCCGCCTCACTGATCATTTCCAGGGCATTCGGCACGCCGCTCATAAGAATGATCACGATCTCTGGAACAAGCCGCCGGATGCGGTCCAGCGCGCCCAGGCCGCCGAGACGCGGCATGAACAGGTCGAGGATGACCGCCTTCGGCAGACACCGCTGGACCTGAAACATCGCCTCGACCCCGTTCGTCGCCGTGACAACGTGAAACCCCTGACCGGCGAAATATTCCTTTAGGACCTCCAGAACCTCCGGATCGTCATCGACACACAGAATCGTCATCGCATGCTCATCCATTCAGGTCTCTCCGGTTTTCCATTCAGTTCCCCTGAGCCCGAAGAGTCCGCTGGACGACCCGCCGGATCTCCTCCAGGACGAAGGGCTTGGTCACATTGGGCGCGGCGGTTCGCCGCAGGAACTCCGTCGTTTCCGGGCTCTGCGTGTCCCCTGTAACGAAGACGAACCTCCGCGCGAGTCCCGGGTGGCGGCGCTCCAGTTCCCTGTAAAGGCCCGGTCCATCAAGCCCGGGCATCTTGATATCGCTCATGATCAGGTCATAGGCCCGCCCCCCGAGCTTTTCAAGCGCAATGGTCCCGTTGCCCGCCGTCTCGACCCGATGGCCCTCTGCCGACAGCAACTCCGCCAATACACCCGCGATTTCCAGCTCGTCGTCCACGACCAGGATCGCCTTCCCCCGGATGGGCGGGAGCGATTCGATCGCTCGGGCCTCGGACTCCGTCCCGGGCGGAACCTCCACCGGCAGCTCTATCAGAAACTCGGCGCCCTGCCCCGGCTGGCTCTCCACCCGGATCGTTCCCGCATGAGCCTCGACGATTCCCTGGCAGAGGGAGAGTCCCAGTCCGGTCCCCTGCCCCGCAGGCTTGGTGGTGAAAAAGGGCTCGAAGATCCTTGCCCGAATCTCGGGCCGGATTCCAGGGCCCGTGTCGGCCACCCGCAGAAATACGCGGTTCGGCGAGGGGTCGAAGCGGGTTCTAAGAGTGAGCCAGCGAGGCGGGGGACTGTCGCGCATTGCGTGGTGGGCGTTGGTGACGAGATTCACCACCACCTGGTGAAGCTGGTGGGGATCGGCCCACAGCACGGGGAGATCCTTCGTCAAGTCCAGCGCCACCTCCACCTCGTCCACCCGGAGGGGATAGGCGAGAAGCTCGACAGCCTCCTGGACAATCTGGTTGAGACGCACGCGCTGGCGTTCAGGCGGGTGCTGGCGGGCCAGCGCGAGGAAGTTCTTCACAATACGAGCGCAGCGCTCCGCGGCTTTAGCGATTTTCTCGGCCCGCGTCTCCAGCGGTCCACCCCCTACGATCTGGCGGAGGAGGGTCGCCTGGCCCGTCACGACCGACAGGGGATTGTTCAGCTCGTGGGCGACGCCCGCCAGCAGCGCCCCCATGGTCGCCAGCTTCTCGCTCTGGAGGAGCTGCTGGGTCCGCTCGCGCACCCTCGTCTCCAGCAGCTCGTTCTGTTTCTGGAGCTCCAGGTGGAGAAAGCGCGTCTCAAGCAGGTTCCCGATGCGCAGGAGGATTTCGGTAGCGTCGAAGGGTTTGACCACGAAATCCTTCGCCCCCCCAGAAAGCGCCCGGCGCTTGGTCGCCGCGGCGACGTCGGCGGTGAGCACCAGAATGGGAAGGTAAGTGTCCTCGAGAATCAGAGGCTTCAACTTCTCCATGATGGCAAACCCGTCCAGGCGGGGCATCAGCAGGTCCAGCAGAATCAGGTCTGGCTGGAACTCCGTGAAGAAGGGCAGCACCTGGCTGG
>CAYRZF010000003.1:42301-54539 GCA_964428805.1 uncultured bacterium
TCCAGCAGAATCAGGTCTGGCTGGAACTCCGTGAAGAAGGGCAGCACCTGGCTGGAGTCAGTCGTGCTCTTCAGGTTGGTGTAGCCCCCGCGCTCCAAAAGGCGCTCCAGGAGACGGACGTTGGCCAGTTCGTCATCCACGATCAGAATCCTGGCGCCCTTGATGGCGTCGTCGCGCACCGGCTACCCTTCTCGTTCCTTCAAGGTCTCGTCCAGGACTCTGAGGAACTCTCTGACATCGATGGGCTTGGTCAGATAGCCTCGCGCTCCCGCGGTGAGGAGCCGCTTGATCCTGCCCTCGAAGGCGTCGGCGCTGATCACAACCACCGGGATCTGTTGTGTGCGGGGGTCCTCCTGTAACCGCCGCAACACCTCGTCCCCGGGGATATCGGGCAGGTGCAGGTCCAGCAGGATCAGGTCGGGGCGGTGCTCGCGCGCAAGGTCCAGGGCCAGCCTCCCCTGCATGGCCGGGAGGAGTTTGACCGACGGCCGGCGGGCGAGCACGCTCTCAATAAGCCTGACGTTCGAGAGGTTATCCTCGACGTAAAGGACGGTCGCCCCTTTTCTGAGCACCACCGTGGCGGGAGCGCCCTCGGCGATCCGCACACTCTCCGCCTCCGGGCTTTGGGCCTTGGCCAGCTCGATCCAGAAAGTGCTCCCCCGGCCGACCGCGCTCTCCACTCCCATCGCGCCGCCCATCGCCTCCACCAGTCCCTTGGACAGCGCAAGGCCGAGCCCCGTGCCCTCGATACCGCCCGACTCGACGCCAAGGCGCTCGAACGGGGTGAAAAGCCGCTCCACCTTTTCCGGAGGAATACCGAGACCGGTATCGCTTACCTTGAAGCGCAGTCGATTCGCCGGCGCCTCTTCCAAGGCGAGGGTAATGGTCCCCCCTTCATGGTTGTACTTGACCGCGTTGGAGAGCAGATTGAGGAGAACCTGCTTGAGTCGCTGGCGGTCCGCCAGGACGTATAGATCGGAAGCCTCCGGCACATCCACCTGAAGCCGGACCTTTCGTTCGTCCGCCAGGGGCCGGATCAGGCTGCGCGCCTCGTCGAAGACCACTTTCACGTGAACTGGCTCAAGTGAGAGGCTCAGGCGGCCAGCCTCGATGCGAGCGATGTCCAGCACCTCATCGATGAGTCCGAGCAGGTGGCGACCGGCTTTGAGGATGTAGGTCACGCTTTCGCCTTGCTCCGGTCCGAGCTGGTCCATCTCGAGGACCTGGCCAAACCCCAGGATGGCATTGAGTGGTGTGCGCAGCTCGTGGCTCATCCGCGAGAGGAACTCGCTCTTCGCCCGACTGGCCCGCTCGGCCTCTTCCTTGGCCTGGCCGAGGGCCTCCTCGGCCCGCCTCCGTTCAGCCATCTCCTCGTGTAATTGCGCGTTGGCTCTCTCCAGTCGGCGATGGCTCCGCAGCGTCGCGACCCCCAGGACGGCAAGAGCCGCCGTGAGGAGCAGGCTGGCTACGCCCGAGACCAGCATGAGCGTGCGCGTCCGCTGGAGCGCCAGGTTCTTACTCCGGTGAACGACCACCCCCCAGCCCACGGAGGGAAGCAGCCGGTAGGCTGTCAGCCAGACCTCCTTCTCGACCGGGTTCTCCTCTTCGACGACCCCCTCCTCCCCCCGCCGCAGGCGCTCGACCACTGGAACCCGGGCATAGTCACGAAGCTGCTCGGGGCCCGTGCGAGCACGGTGGAACACAAGTTGGCCCTTGCGGTCCACGACGTACAGGTCCCCTCCAGGAATCCGTATGGGAAGGAGCCACTGACGGATGACCTCGAGCCGTTGGGCAGAGCCGATGATCCCGATGATCCTGCCGTCCAGATCGCGGATCGGCGCGACCAAGGAGGCAGTGAGCTGCTGAGTAGCGGCGCTCTGGTACACGTCAGACACGTAGGGCTGCCACTGCCGGCTCACCCCTTGGTACCAGTCCCGGTCGGCAAAGCTCTTTCCGTAGGTCTCCGGCGCTTCGGGGTACCTCGCCCAGAGCACTCCGGCAGGATCGGCGAGAAACACCCCGTCCATTTCAGGAAAGAGCTCATTCATCTGGCGGAGGTGCGGCAGGACTTCGGCGAGGTCCCTCCGCTTTACCGCTTCCCGGAGGCGAAACCGCCCGGCATAGGCCATGAGATTGTGCAGGTAATCTTCCTCGCGGGCCTGGATGAAGGCGGCAACGCTGCGGGCGATGGCGTCGCTCTCAGCGAGGCTCTTCTCCTGCTCAAGTCTCAGAGATTGAGCAAAGAAGTAACCGGTACTCAGCAGGAGGACGACGAGTCCGCCCAGGACGGCGGTGACGGCCCAGCGGGCCCCACGCCCCCAAGGCGATTCTGGAGGTTCAGGCACCATCAGACCACTTCGAGCGGACACATCCAACTCTGGCCCGCCACCCTTCGCGCTGGGATTCGAGCGGTCCAAAAAGACCCCAGCGGTCCCAAAAACCCAAAAATTTATAGAAGTTTTTAAGAACTACTCCCATCATGATCCAAAACCGGCCCAAATCCCCAAAAAATCGCTCCGCTCCAAACACCTAACGATCCGGCGCCGCGTTCAGGTGCCATTGTCGCTTCGCGCCGGCGGACGCGCCGCCGTCAGGGGAAAGAGGAGGGTGATTCCACCCGGCTTTGTCGTGAAAAACGGGTTGAAGATCTATCTTCGATCTCTACCTTGAGGCGCCGGTTGAGTGGCCATCTGCGGCAGGGGAGGAATGGATCGGCGGCGTACCGTTTGACTGTTTGCACCCTCGTCACACACCCGCAAGTGCCAATTTCTCCTTGACTTTTGGGCACTGCGCCCGTATATGTAAGGGCCAGCCGACGTGAGAATCCTCCGAATGCGCGTGGCCTTCCCTTCTGTCCTGGGTGGTGCGTTGACCCTCCTCTTCCTGCTGGGAGGGTGCGGCTTCTTCACTCAGCGCCCGGCGGCCATTCCCCCTGCCAAGGAACTCTACGAGGGCGGCGAGTTCGAGCTCAGCAAGAGCCGCTACGACGAGGCTCGGAACAACTTCCGTCGGATCGTGGAGCGCCACCCGGAATCCCCTCTGGCCCCCCGGGCCCGTTTTCTGATGGGCGAGACCTACTACCGGGAGGCGCAGTTCGACAAGGCCATCAAGGAGTTCGAAACGTTCATGTCGTTCTATCCCGGCCACCCCATCGCCGACCTCGTCCAGTACCGCCTGGCCATGAGCTACTACGACCAGATGAAGCCGGTCGAACAGGATCAGGCGCTGACCCATAGGGCGCTGGAGCAGCTCAAGAAGCTGGTCAAGGACTACCCCCAGAGCCGGTACGCACCCGACGCGCTGGCGAAGATCGATATTTGCCAGGGCCGGCTGGCGCAAAAGGAGCTGTGGGTGGCAAGCTACTACTTTAAACAAGGGAATCTGGTCGGCGCCCGCCAGCGGCTTCAGGTGATCGTCAAGGACTATCGGGGAACGCTGGTGATGCCGGAGACCCTGTACCTCCTCGCGGAGGTCGACGCTCAGGAGGGGCAGGCTGACGAGGCCATCCGGACGCTGCGCCGCCTCGCCGATGAGTATCCTTACACCGAATGGGGCCAGCGGGCGGCTCAGCGCCTGCCGGAGACCGCACAGGCTCCCGCCGACCAGATCAGGCCGGAACCCGGCCTTCTGGAAGGCCTGCTGAACCGGCTCCTCTACGCGCGCTAGGGGCGCCGGGGTACCCCGATGCACGACGTCGTCGATCTTCGCTCAGACACGGTGACGCTCCCCACCCCCGCGATGCGGGAGGCGATGGCTCGCGCCGAGGTGGGCGACGACGTCTGGCAGGAGGACCCGACGGTCCAACGATTGGAGGCGCTGGCAGCCGAGCGGACGGGCAAGGAGGCAGGGCTATTCGTCCCTTCGGGCACCATGGGGAACCTGGTCTCGGTGCTCTCCCAGACCCGCCCCGGCCAGGAGATCATCCTCGACCTCGACTCCCACCTTTTCAATTTCGAAGTCGCCAGCGCCGCGGTGATCGCCGGCGTCCAGACCCGGCCGATCCGGACCGAGCGCGGCTTCCTCAGCCCCGCCGAGGTGCGCGACGCGATCCGCCCCGCGAACATCCACGTCCCGCCCACCGGCCTCGTCTGCGTGGAGAACACCCACAACCGGCACGGCGGCACCGTCTGCACACCTGAAGAGATCCGGGACGTCGCGGAGGTGGCCCACGAGGCCGGGGTCCCGGTGCACCTGGACGGGGCGCGGATCTTCAACGCCGCTGTGGCGCTCAAGCGTGACCTGCGTGAGTTCACGGCCCCGGTGGATTCGGTGACGTTCTGCTTGTCCAAGGGCCTGGGAGCCCCGGCGGGTTCCCTGGTCTGCGGCACCCGCGAGTTCATCGGACGGGCGCGCCGGTGGCGGAAAATGCTGGGCGGCGGAATGCGCCAGGTCGGCGTGCTGGCCGCAGCGGGTCTCGTGGCGCTGGAGCAGATGGTGAACCGGCTTGCCGAGGACCACACCAACGCGCGACGCCTCGCCGAGGGGCTCGCCGGGCTGCCGGGCATCCGGATCGACCTCGCCAGGGTGGAGACGAATATTGTGATCTTCTTTGTGGAGCGGCCGGACGGCGCTGCGATGCTCGTCAGGGAGTGCGCGGCGCGGAAGGTGAAGATCCACCGCATCACCCCTGCCTCCATCCGGTGTGTCACCCACAAGGACGTGGACTCGGAGGATATCGATCGGGCGCTGGAAGCCTTCAGCGAAATCACGCGGAACTGGTAGGAGACACACCCGGTGGCGGAGCGACTTCTCACCGTTACCAACCTCAAGACCCACTTCTTCACCGACGAGGGCGTCATCCGCGCCGTGGACGGCGTGAGCCTCACTGTCGACCGAGGCGAGACGCTGGGCGTCGTGGGGGAGTCGGGGTGCGGCAAGAGCGTCACGGCGCTCAGCATCATGCGGCTGATTCCCCAGCCGCCCGGGCGGATCGTTGAAGGGGAGATCCGCTACGACGGCCGGAACCTCCTGGAGCTGCCGCCGGCCCAGATGAGGAAGGTGCGCGGCAAAGAGATCTCGATGATCTTCCAGGAACCCATGACCTCGCTGAACCCGGTCTTCACCTGCGGCGAGCAGATCGCCGAGGCGCTCCGCCTGCACGAGGGGTTGAGCCGCCGGGACGCCATGGACAAGACCGTCGAGATGCTGAAGCTGGTCCAGATCTCGAACCCCGAGCGCCGGGTAAAGGAGTACCCGCACCAGCTCTCGGGCGGCATGCGTCAGCGCGTGATGATCGCCATGGCGCTGTCGTGCAACCCGAAGCTCCTGATCGCCGACGAGCCCACCACGGCCCTGGACGTGACGATCCAGGCCCAGATCCTCGAGCTGCTCAACGAGCTCAAGGCCCGGCTCGGGATGGCGGTCATGCTGATCACCCACGACATGGGGGTCATCGCCGAGACCGCCCGGCGCGTGGTCGTCATGTACGCCGCGCTGGTGGCCGAGGAAGCACCGGTGGGCGAGCTGTTCAAGGAGCCGCTCCACCCGTACACGCAAGGGCTGCTCAGGTCGATTCCCCGGATTGACCTGGCAGCGACTCAGAAGCGGCGCCTGGAAACCATCCAGGGGGTCGTTCCCACGATCAGGGGGGACATCGCGCCGGGATGCCGGTTCGCGCCCCGCTGCCCGTACGTCAAAGCGGTTTGCACCGAGAAGGACCCGGTGCTGAAAGAGGTCAAGTCCGGCCACAAAGTCGCCTGCTGGTTGTATTAGACTGCCGAGAACTCGAATGGCTGAAGCGTTGTTGCGGGTCAAAAATCTCAAGAAGTACTTCCCGATCCGCGGAGGCCTCCTCTCCCGCGAGGTGGCCCGGGTGCACGCCGTGGATGACGTCAGCTTCGACATCTATCCGGGTGAGACGCTCGGCCTCGTCGGCGAGTCCGGCTGTGGCAAGTCCACCACAGGCCGCTCGATCCTCCGCCTGATCGAGCCGACCTCCGGGGAGGTCTGGTTCGACGGCAAGAGCGTCACCACGCTGGGCAAGCGCGCGCTCAGGAGCCTCAGGAAGGAGATGCAGATCATCTTCCAGGACCCCTACGCCTCCCTGAACCCCCGGATGACCGTGGGGTCCATCATCGGCGAGGCCCTGGTCATCCACAAGCTGGCCCCTTCCAGGCGCGAGCGCGAGGAGCGGGTGGTCCAGCTCTTGGAGACGGTGGGGCTCAGCGCCGATCACCTGAGGCGGTACCCGCACGAATTCTCGGGAGGGCAACGCCAGAGGATCGGCATCGCGCGGTCCCTGGCGGTGAACCCCAAATTCATCGTCGCCGACGAGCCGGTCTCGGCCCTCGACGTTTCAATTCAAGCGCAGATCATCAACCTGCTCGAAGATCTGCAAAAACAGTTCGGCCTCACCTATCTCTTCATCGCGCACGATCTCTCCGTGGTGGAGCACATCTCAACCCGCGTGGCCGTCATGTACCTCGGGAAGATCGTGGAGCTGGCTCCGGCCAAGGAGCTCTACACCAACCCCAAGCACCCCTACACGGAGGCGCTCCTCTCCGCCGTTCCCATCCCCGACCCGACGGTCAAGCGCAAGCGGATCCTGCTGGAGGGCGACGTGCCCAGCCCCATCAAGCCGCCCTCCGGCTGCCGGTTCCACACCCGCTGCTCGATCCGGATACCCTCCTGCTCGGTGAACGAGCAGGTGCTCAAGGAGATCTCCCCGGGGCACTGGGTCGCCTGCCAGGTGAGGGCGTAGGGGACGGAGGGCGCAGAGGTCCAGCGAACCCTCTGGTTCATGGAACGCGTCAGAAGACCCGCCGTCGCCGGCCTCTTCTATCCCGACCGTCCCGAACAGGTGGAGGCCGACCTTTCCCGTCTGCTGGAAGACGTTCAGCCGAAGGTCTCGCCCCGGGCCGTGGTTGTTCCCCACGCCGGCTGGATGTATTCGGGCAAGGTGGCCGGCGCCGTGTACGGTCGCCTCGCGCTGCCCCGGCTGGTGGTCCTGCTCGGCCCAAACCACACCGGGCTCGGACCATGGGGCTCCATCATGACCCGGGGGCGCTGGGCGATCCCCGGAGGCGAAATCCCCGTCGCCGCCGATCTCGCGGGGCAGATCCTTTCGTTGTCTCGGGAACTGGAAGAGGACACCTCCGCCCACGAGCGCGAGCACGCGCTGGAGGTGCAACTTCCCTTCCTCCGCCGGCTGCGCCCGGATGTCCAGTTCGTCCCGGTGACGCTCATGAAGACGGATCTGGCGTTCTGCGAGGCGGTGGGCAAGGCTGTGGCAGCGGCGGTCAGAACGTCCCCGGAGCCCGTCCTCCTCATCTCCTCCACGGACCTGAGCCACTACGAGTCGCAGGCCGTGTCCAACACGAAGGATCGGCTCGCCATCGACGCGGTCCTGACCCTGGACCCCGAGCGTCTCCAACGGACGGTCCGGGGTCACGGGATTTCAATGTGCGGGGTCGCTCCGACGACGGCGCTGCTCTCCGCGTTGAGAGACCTGGGTGCCCGGCGGGCGGAGCTGATCCGGTACATGACCTCCGGGGACGTCTCCGGCGACTACGAGCGCGTGGTGGGTTATTGCGGGATGATTATCGACTGAAGGACACCTGATGCCGGCGGTGCGCGTGAGGGACATCAGGATCTACTACCAGGAGGCGGGGCAGGGTGACCCGCTGGTGCTCCTCATGGGCTGGGGCGGCGACCACACCGCCTGGGCGCTCCAGGTGCCGGCCTTTTCCCAGGAGTTCCGGTGCATCGCCCCGGACAACCGCGGAGCCGGCCAGACCGACCAGCCGGACATCCCGTACACGATCCGGATGCTGGCCGACGACACCGTGGGCCTCATGGACGCCCTCCAGGTCCAGCGCGCCCACGTGGCCGGCCTGTCCTTGGGTGGGATGATCGCCCAGGAGATCGCCATCAACTATCCCGAGCGGGTACGCACCCTCGGACTCCACTCGACGCTGGCCCGAGTGGACCCGTTCGTTCGCGCCGTCGGCCAATCCCTGATCCGTACCCGAGCCGCTTTCGGTCGGGAGAAGTTCGTCCGCACCCTGCTGCCCTGGATCCTCAGTCCGCAGACCTACGCCGAGCGGCCCGAGGTCGTGGAGCTGATGGTGGAACGCCTGGTCGAGAACCCTCATCCCGCCACCGTCACGGGGTTCACGCGACAGGCCGAGGCATGCTGGGCCCACGACGCGCTCGGGCGGCTCGGACAGATCCACTGCCCGACGCTGATCACCGTGGGGGCCGAGGACATTTTCGTGCCGCTCCGGTTCTCCCGGGTGCTCCAGGAGCGAATCCCCGGCGCCGAGCTACTGGTGATCGAGGGCGGCGGCCACGGTTATCTCTGGGAACAGCCCGAGGTCTTCAACGCCGCCTGCCTTGCCTTCCTCCACAAGCACCGCGCGGTGTGAGGACACACCTTCACCCAGGACCGCCTGGGGATCCCTCAGCCGAGCGAAGTAGGGCAAGCCGTAGCGCCGTGCGAAGCGCAGGGAGCCGCAGCGCGCTGAGCGGCACAACGAAGTTGGGTTGCGAAGCCTACCCCCCGTTTCGGGGGGATGGGGGGGCCAGCGGAGGCGCCCGAGCGAGCTACGGCAGTCTAGGCGAGCCCGTCTGAGCGAGCGAGGGAGCCCCGGGCGGAAACGTTGGGATGGCTAGTCCCACAAGTAGCCGCGGGGGTTGACGGCCTGCCCCTTCACCAGAATCTCGTAGTGAAGGTGGGGCCCGGAGGTCCTGCCGGTGTTGCCCGTGAGGGCGATAACCTGGCCGCGCTCGACCCGCTGGCCCTGGGCCACGTGAATCTTCTGGAGGTGGCCGTAGAGGGACTTGATGTCGTTGCCGTGGTCGATAATCACCGTGTTGCCGTACTCGGCCTGGGAGCCGGCAAAGAAGACCGTGCCGGGGGCGGGGGCCTTCAAGGGCGTCCCGCGCTCGGCGCTGATGTCAATCCCGCCGTGGAACTCCGGCGCCCCCGTCCACGGAGACAGCCGCCGCCCGAACTCCGAATTCACCGCCCCGCGCACCGGCCACCGAGACGGAAGCGCCGCCAGCACCCGCCCGGCCTTGCCGATCAAGCCCTCCAGGGCTCGCAGACTCTGCCCCTCCTCGTTGACCGTGGCCGAGAGCAGGTCCAGCTCCCGGGACACCGCGACCCGGTCGCCAGGGAAGGCGGCGCGCACCGGCGCCCCGCCCCCGATCCCCGTCCCCTTCGGAGCCGGCCCCGCCTCAGGACCGAAAGGCTCCCAGATCTTGGCGTGCAGCACACGCCACGTGAAGATCTCCCCCCGAATCTCGGCAATACGGGTGTGGAAGGCTTCGATCAGGGCTTGCTGCTCGGCCGTCTGCCGCTGCAGCGCCGCCACCTGACCGAACTGCCGCTTCAGCGAGATGTAGTCACCGTAGATGGCCCCCAGCGTGCAGACCGCCAGCGCCAGGGCAGTCAGCCCGCCGTAGAGGACCCAACGAGGAAGGTTCAGGCGAAGGACCCGCGTGCCGTCGCCGTGGACGATCAGGAGGTTGAACCAGTGTGGCTGCCTCATGGTCGTGCCTCGCGTTGCGGACCACGCCTCCCCTGAGCCGGACGGGGAGCCGCATTCCGGGTTCACTGCATCCCATCATATTCGATCCTGTCCCAAACTCCCTCAACGTTTCAGCGGCACCACCGAGAAGTCGCGGGTGGTCTCGGCCGGCCTCGTCTTGGTCATCAGGCAGTGCCCCTCGAAGAGCACTCCCTCCTCCACGACGATCACGGGGGCCTCCAGGTCACCGAACACCCGAGCCTTCCCCTTCAGCTCGATCCGCTCGGTGGCTTTCACATTCCCGACCAGTTCCCCGTCAATGATGGCCGTGCCGACCCGGACCGAGGCGTTCACTACCCCCCGCTCGCCGACGATCAGCGTGTCGGTGGAGGTGATCTCGCCCTTGAACTTCCCGTTCAGCATGAGGGTGCCGCTAAACGCGTACTTCCCCTCGATTTCGGAGCCCTCGTCAATAAACGCGGTCAGGTTTCCCCGCGGCGCCGACGGCTCGCGCTTTCGCTTCCACCACATGGGATCACCCCGTCGTCGCTATCCCAACTTCGGCTGACTGACCCGCTTCTCGTCCACGAGGTATACGGGGCGCGGCTCCTTCTGGCTTTCCCGATCCTTGATCTTGATGACGTTCCCGTTGAAGAAGCCCCCCTTCGAGATCACGAGGGAATCAGTCTCGATGTTGCCGCTGGCGCGACCGGTGGCAGCGATCTCCACGTTCCCCGTGGCCACCATGTTGCCCTCGTACTGACCCATGATGATGGCATCCACGGTCCTCACGTCGGCGCTTACCACTCCCTTCTGCCCGATCACGAGCTTGCCGCCCACGTTCAGTTCGCCCCCGACCTCGCACTCGATCTGGATCGAGTCGGCGATCTCGAACTTCCCCTCCATCTTGGCCTGGTTGCCGACGATGGTGAGGAGGGTGGGGGGCTGGCCGTTTTCTGGTTTCTGCGGGTTACCGGTTCGTTGCGCGCTACTCCGTCCGAACATCGGGACCTCCTTTAATTGGGACAGACGGGACATCCCCTGCGGGAAGCAACCACACGCAGAGGCAGCAGGCTCGACGCCTTCATCCAGGAAGGTAAAGCTAGGATTTTTTAGCATCGTTCACCGAAGGTGTCAACCCCGTAGTTCGGGGGTCGGGATTCCAATCGGTAGAGGCACCAAATCGTGGAACGGCCCGTGAGCTGCCGGGGGGAGACCAGCTGCACTTCGCTCCGATGCGGGCGCTCGGCGCGGTGCAGAGGGTGATCTTTGTCCACGGTCTTGTTACACACCGCACATTCGTGGCCGAACGGTGGTTGAACCAAGCTCGGGGGGTCACATTTATGCTCCCGGCTCATGGCCTGCAGTAAGTTCTTCTTCCACGGCGTCCCCACGGCTCACCGCCCCTTCGAGGACCTCAAAGACGTCCAGCAGCCTCCCTGCAAGCAACTGACATGCCAGCACGCGGATTTCAGGGGCGGAACCCACCAGAATGCGCCGCTAAAATCGAGAAGTTACCGCGTGTCCAGGGGGATCTGGGAGTGAGGCTAACCGTGGCGGAAAGTCTGAAGGCGCGCGTCAGGTGGGCGAAATCTCAACAGGTTGTCAGGAAGCTGACGCGGGGGAGGGATTGGCGTCTTCAGCGCGAGTTAGGGCGCGACGCCCGCAGGTGAGCACCGCTAAGATGGCCATTTCTTGACAGTTCTCCGAGGCGAAGCGTATGATCGAGCGTCACAGGTGAGCCCCCATGATGGATGAGTTCTACCGGATTAAGCGCCTCCCTCCCTATGTCTTCGCTATCGTCAACGACCTCAAGACCAAGGCCCGGGCGCGGGGAGAAGACATCATCGACCTGGGAATGGGGAACCCGGACCAAGGGACCCCGAAGCACATCGTGGCGAAGCTCGTCGAGGCGGCCCACAATCCCCGGAACCACCGGTACTCGGCGTCCAGAGGAATCACCCGGCTTCGAGTGGCCATCACCAAATGGTACCGGGACCGCTACGGGGTGGAGCTCGATCCCGAGACCGAGGCGATCGCCACCATCGGAGCGAAGGAAGGGCTCTCGCATCTGGCGCTGGCCGTCCTCCAGCCCGGCGATGGGGTCCTGGTGCCGAATCCCACCTACCCGATTCATTCCTACTCGGTCGTCATCGCGGACGGGGATCTCCGCTCGGTCCCCTTGGTGCCCGGCGGCGATTTCTTCGCGCGGCTCGAGGAAGCGGCCCGGCTGTCCTGGCCCAAGGCGAAGCTCCTGATCCTCTCCTTCCCCCACAACCCGACGACGCTCTGCGTCGAGCGCAGCTTCTTCGAGAAGGTGGTGGCCTTCGCCAAGGAGCACCACCTCATGGTGGTGCACGACTTCGCCTACGCCGACCTCACGTTCGATGGGTACCGCGCCCCTTCCTTCCTGGAGGTGCCCGGAGCCAAGGACCTCGGCGTCGAGCTCTTCTCGCTGACGAAGTCCTACAACATGGCGGGCTGGCGGCTGGCCTTCGCCTGCGGCAACCGGCAGATGATCCACGCGCTGGCGCGGATCAAGTCGTACCTGGACTACGGAGTGTTTCAGCCCATCCAGATTGCCGGGATCATCGCGCTGGAGGGGGATCAAGCCTGCGTGGGGGAGATCACCGAAGTTTACCGGAAGCGCCGCGACGTCCTGGTGGACGGCCTGAACAAGCAGGGGTGGTCGATCCCCAAGCCGAAGGGTACCATGTTCGTCTGGGCGCCCATTCCAGAGCCGTTCCGCTCCCTGGGATCCCTGG
>CAYRZF010000003.1:54639-62836 GCA_964428805.1 uncultured bacterium
ACCATGTTCGTCTGGGCGCCCATTCCAGAGCCGTTCCGCTCCCTGGGATCCCTGGAGTTCGCCAAGCTCCTGATCCAGGAGGCCAAGGTCGCCGTCTCCCCCGGCGTCGGATTCGGCGAGTACGGCGAGGGGTACGTGCGGTTCGCCCTGGTCGAGAACGAGCAGCGGATCCGGCAGGCCCTCCGGGGGTTCAAGACCCTCTCCACCCACGCCTAAACCCCTCCCCCCGGGTGGGTTGCGCCGGCCGGGTACCCGTGCCGGAGGCACGGAGCGATAGTCCTATGAGCGCGAGATCTGACCCCGTCGTGAGAGTCGGCCTCCTGGGCCTGGGCACCGTCGGCAGCGGTGTCGTCAAAATCCTCAACACGCACCGCGCGGAGCTGGAAGAGCGCGCAGGCTGCCAGCTCGTTCTCCACTCAGTGGCCGATCAGGACCTCACGCGCCCGCGCGAAGGGCTCGACCTCAGGAGCCTGCCGATGGTGGGGGACGTCGCGCGTGTCCTGGACGACCCCGCCGTTCAGATCGTGATCGAGCTCCTAGGCGGCCTGGAGCCGGCCCGGACCTTCATCCTTCGCGCCTTGTCTGCCGGCAAGCACGTGGTGACCGCCAACAAGGCGCTCCTCGCCCATCACGGGGGCGAGTTGTTCGAAGAGGCGCGGCAGCACGGAGTCATGTTCGGGTTCGAGGCCGCCGTGGCGGGTGGCATTCCGCTGATCCGTTCCATCAAAGAAGGGCTGGCAGCCAACCGCATCCTGTCCGTCCACGGCATCGTCAACGGTACCTCCAACTACATTCTCACCAAGATGACCGACGAGGGACGCGACTTCGCCGAGGTCCTCAAGGAGGCCCAGGCCAAGGGCTATGCCGAGGCAGACCCCACGCTCGACGTCGAGGGGCTGGACTCCGCGCACAAGCTCCAGATCCTGGCGACCCTGGCCTTCCGGACTTCGGTGGACCTCAAGGACATCTACACGGAGGGGATCACGGCCGTGACCCGGCAGGACATCGCGTATGCGGCCGAACTCGGGTACCGAATCAAGCTCCTCGCCATTGCGAAGGTCTCCGACGGCCGCCTGGAGATCAGAGTGCACCCGACCATGATACCGGCAACGTCCCCGCTGGCAGCGGTATCGGGCGTGTTCAACGCCATCTTCATCACCGGCGACGCAGTCGGGGACCTGATGTTCTACGGGCGGGGCGCGGGCCAGATGCCAACGGCGTCCGCCGTGTGGAGCGACACGCTCGAGATCGCGCGGAGCCTGGCCCACGGGGCCTCGGCGCATTCGGTGGAACTTCCCTCCGTGGCCGCGCGCCCGCTCCCCCTCCGGCCCATGGAGGAGATCCGGTGTGCGTATTACCTCCGCGTCATGGCGTTGGACCGACCGGGCGTGCTCTCTCAGGTGGCGGGAATCCTCGGCCAGCACGACATCTCCATCACCTCGGTGCTCCAGAAGGGACGCGCGGCCGCCGAAGCCGTGCCGGTGGTCATGATGACCCACGAGGCCCGCGAGCTCGGCATGCGTCACGCCCTGGCGGCCATCGACAGGCTGCCGGTGGTCGCTGGAAAGACGGTCTCGATTCGTGTCGAGGGTGGAGACCTTTGATGAGCTGGCCCGGCGTGATCGAGCGATACCGCGAGTTCCTGCCTGTGTCCGAGCTGACGCCGGTGGTGACCCTCCTGGAGGGTGACACCCCGCTCCTCCCCGCCCCGCGCCTCGCGGAGGCCGCGGACCCACACCTCCACATCTATCTGAAGTGCGAGGGATTCAACCCCACGGGCTCGTTCAAGGACCGTGGCATGACGATGGCGATCTCGAAAGCGCTCGAGGCGGGCTCCCGGGCGGTGATCTGCGCCTCCACGGGCAACACCTCGGCGTCGGCGGCAGCTTATGCGGCCCGCGCGGGGATCAAAGCGGTGGTGATGGTGCCGCGGGGGGCGGTGGCGATCGGCAAACTATCCCAGGCCGCCATCCACGGGGCCACGGTCCTCATGGTGGATGGCTCCTTCGACCAGGCGCTCGCCCTCGTCACCGAGATCGCGGACACTCATCCGGTGACGCTCGTCAACTCGCTCAACCCGTTTCGGTTGGAGGGGCAGAAGACTGCGGCCTTCGAGGTCGTGGACCAGCTCGGCCGCGCCCCCGACTACCACCTGATCCCGGTGGGGAACGCCGGCAACATCACCGCCTACTGGCGCGGCTATCGCGAGTACCACCGGGCGGGGCGCGCGAAGGAGTTGCCGCGGATGGTGGGCTTCCAGGCCGCCGGCGCCGCGCCCATCTACGAGAACCGTGTGATCCCCGAGCCGAAGACCATCGCGACCGCCATCCGTATCGGCAACCCCGCGAACTGGGGGCCGGCGGTGGAGGCGATGAAGGACTCCGGCGGCTGGATCGAGACTGTCACCGACGAGGAGATCCTGCGCGCCTACCGGCTGCTGGCTCGGGAGGAAGGCATCTTCATGGAGCCGGCCTCGGCGGCGGCCGTCGCCGGCCTCATGAAAATGGCCAAGGCGGGACGCTTCGAGCCCGGCGCGACCCTGGTCCTGACCCTCACGGGTCACGGCCTCAAGGATCCGGACACGGCCCTCGAATCAGCTTCCCGTCCCATCTCGGTCCCGGCCCGCCTCGACGCCGTCCTCGCCCAGCTCGGCCTCTGAGCCATTCCCGAGTGCTGACGCGCTCTCAGGCGGGCCGTGTCCTCCTCGGGATCACGCTGAGCGCTGGACTCCTGTACCTCGTCCTCCGCAACATCTCACCGGCAGAGATTCTCGCCCACCTCAGGCGGACCCACTGGGGGTGGCTCGGGCTCTCGGGGGCCTGCAACCTCGCCATGCTCTGGGCCCGCGGCTTTCGCTGGCGCCTGCTCTTCTACCCCGCGTCGCAGGCGGGCTGGCCACTCGTGTCGGCGACCACGATCGGCTTCATGGCCAACAACCTCCTCCCCCTTCGAATCGGCGAACTGGTGCGCGGGTATCTCGCGGCGCGCAGCGGCGGCGGTTCCTTCTGGACTGCGATGGCCACCCTCGCCGTGGAGCGAGTGCTGGACATGCTTTCGATTCTCCTCCTCCTAGGGGGCGTCGTCCTCGTGGTACCGGTACCGCCGTGGCTTCAGGCCGGCGCGCTGACGCTCCTCGCTCTCGACCTCCTGGCGATGGGCTTGCTGATTTTTCTTGCGCTGGAGCGAGGAGCAGCGGCGGGCTGGACCACCCGGATCCCCCGCTTCGGAGAGACGCTCAGGCGCTGGCTCACCCTGTTCTCCATCGGGCTCCGGAGCCTCCGCCCGGGTCCCCACCTGGTGCCACTTGTCGGGTGGACCGTACTGATCTGGCTCCTGAACGCCGCGGCGGTCTGGGCGGCCCTCCGGTCGGCCGGGCTGGCGCTTCCCGTCTCCGCGTCGCTGACCGTGCTGGCCTTCGCCGGCATCGGGGTGTCGATCCCCTCGGCCCCCGGGTTCGTGGGCACGCTGCAGTTCTTCATCGTTCAGGCCCTGGCCATCTTCGGCGTCACGGGCGCAGAGGCCGTCAGCGTGTCGCTCCTCTACCACGCGGCCGGCTTCATCCCGATCACGCTCCTCGGCTGGGCTCTCCTGATAACCCAGGGAGTCTCCCTCTGGGAGGCCTCGCGAGAAGCCCGGGCCCAGGCGACCCGACCGCAAGGGTCGGGTGCCCGCTGAGGAATCCTCTCCCCCCCTGTAAACACTCCCCTACCTGCCGCCGTCCAATCGGGTAAGCAGTCACATATAACCAAGAGGAGGAAGATCCATGAAAGCGGTGACGGCAATGGTGGCAGGCGGGGCCCTGGTCGTGGCCCTGTGGGCCCCCGCGGCGGGGGCGCAGGAGATTAAGAACGACCTGAAGGACATCAAGGAGGACCGTCAGGAGATCCGCGAGGACACGCGGGAGATCCGTCAGGATCGCCGAGAGCTCTACCAGGACCGGCGGGAGCTCCGGAAGGACCTCAAGGCCGGCAACAAGGAAGAGGTTAAGGAAGATCTCGCCGAAATCCGAAAGGATCGCAAGGAGCTCCGCGAAGACCTGAAGGATCGCCGGGACGACGTCCGAGACCTCCGCCACGATCGGCGGGATCTGCGGCGCGACGTCCGCCACAAGAGGACGAGCAAGTAGGGCGAGGCCCCTCGAACCCCCTCACCCTGCCCTCTCCCCCGGCGGGGGAGAGGATAAAGGCGAGGGGGAGGCAAGGGCCGGTATGGGAAGATGAACCGAAGAGGACGATGCCGGGGTGGAGCTCTCCGATGAGGTGCTCTGTCAGCGCGTGGCCGACCGAGATGAGGCAGCCTTCGATCTCTTGGTGGAACGTTACCAGGAGCGAGCGTACCGGTTGGCCTGGTCGATTCTCCGAGACGCCGAGGAGGCACGGGACCTCTCCCAAGAGGCCTTCATTCGACTGTACCAGGCAGCCGAGAGCTTCGGCCAGCGGGCCCGCTTCTCTACCTGGTTCTACCGCATCCTGGTCAACCTCTGCCTGGACCACCGACGGAAACATCGCCGGTGGCGCGGCGTTCTCGTGGCGCCCCGCTCAGAGGACGAGCCGGAGAGCTCGATCGTCGAGCGACAGCCCGCGCCTTTCCAGGATCCTCTCGAAAATCTGGGCAAGAAACAGACGATGAAAGCGCTCTGGACCGCCGTGGACCAGCTCTCGCCCCAGCAGCGGGCCGCCCTGCTGCTCCAGGTCCAGGAAGAGCTGCCGACGGCCGAGATCGCGACCGCCCTGAATTGCTCTGAGGCGACCGTCCGCGTGCATCTGCACCGGGCTTTGACCACCCTTCGGAAGATGATGGGGAACCTGTGAGATGTTGAGTTGGCAGCATCCCGAAGCCCAGCTGATCGCGTATGTAAAGGGTGAGTTGACCGAGCGCGACCACCGACGCGTGGGTGACCATCTGGCCACTTGCCCGGAGTGCACGCGGACCGTGGAGGATTTCAGGCGGATCCTCTACGACCTGGCGAGTTCCGTTCCCCAGCCGCCGCAGATCCACTGGGGGGCCTATCGCGCTGAGCTTCGGAAGAAACTGGAAGCCCGACGGCAGCCGTCGTGGGGATGGCAGTGGCTCCGACGCCCGCTCCCGATGGCGCTTTCTGCCGCCGTCGCGGGGGCGCTCCTCATCTTTGCCTTCCAGAGCGGGAGCTATCGTCCCGCAGCCACCGCTGATCTTGCTTTCCTGGAAGAGTCGGCCGTGGCAAACGGTCTCGATCTCCTGCGCCAGTACTCCATGCTCGAGCGCCTAGATCTCTGGGAAGACCTGGATGTCGTTCGGCATCTGGATCAGATCCCCCCGACCCGAGAAGGCTAATGCCGTGCCGATAACCGTCGCATCCCCGCGTTCTCGGTCGTTGCCCATCCTCAACATACAGGGAGTATGCCTCCGGTGGGCTCCTCCCTCGGGCCTTGGGCTGCTCAGTTCTCGGCCCGGCACGGACGCAGGCTAGGTGAGGACGCGGTGGTGGGGAATTCTGGCGCTGTTTGCCTGCGGCCTGGTCGGGTTCGCAGCGGGATCGCGAGTCCGGGCGGCCGAGTCAAAGGACGATGCCGTGGACGCCGAGATGCTGAAGGACCTGGATCTCTTCAGAGAAACCAACATGGCCCAACAGAGCGAATTTTTCGGGCGCATGAGGATCCTGGAGCGCCTCCGGCTTCTGGAATCACTCAGGTTCCTGGAGAGCGCCCCGCCCCCCGATCCCGCTGTGAAAGAGGTAAAGTGATGCGTGTCCGCTGGCTGTTCCGACTCGTCGCGCTCGCCGCCATTCTGGCGGCCGGGGTGGTGGAGGTCGCCTGGGGTCAGGAGGCGCCCGTCCAGGGGCTGGAACGCCTGACGCCGGAGGAGCGCGCCCTGGCCGAACGGAACCTGGAGCGCTGGCGCGCGCTCAGTCCCGAGGAGCGCGCCCGGGTGCTCGAGAACTACCGGCACTGGAAAACCATGTCGCCAGTGGAGCGGCAGACCGCCCGGCAGAACTTTCAGCGCTTCCGCCAGCTCTCCCCGGAGGAGCGGACCCGGATCCTCGAAGACTTCCGGCGGTGGAAAGATCTACCCGAGTCCCGCCGTCAGGAGTTGCAGGCCGCGTATGACAGGTTCCAGCGCCTCCCGCCGGAGCGCCAGGAGCGCATCATGCGGCGCTTTCGCGAGTTCCAGGCAATGTCGCCGGAGGAGGGGCAGCGAGTCATGCAGAACTGGGAGCGTTGGCGCCAAATGACCCCGGAGGAACGCCAGCGCGTCCGCGAGCAGTTGAGGCAGCGACGCGATTTCCCTCGCGAGAACGACGGGCCGCGCCCGGGACCTCAGCCGTTCCCCCGCCCCGGCCAGAGATAACCCCTCACCCTACCCTCTCCCCAAGGGGCGAGGATGAAGGTGCTCTCGCCTCCCTCTCCCTACCAGGGAGAGGGTTGCGGTGAGGGTATCGAGTTGCTCCACCCGACCCCCCTCGTGTAGGATGCGGCCCATGAGCCTCATCGTGCAGAAATACGGTGGCTCGTCGGTGGCCGACCCGGACAAGATGAAGGCCGTGGCTCGCCGCGTGGTGGAGACCGCCCGGCAGGGCCACCGCGTGGTCGTGGTGGTGTCAGCCATGGGGAAGACCACCGACTCGCTCCTGGCCCTGGCCTCACAGATCACGCCGAACCCCAAGCCGCGCGAGATGGACATGCTCCTGGCCACGGGAGAACAGGTGTCCATCGCGCTCCTGGCCATGGCGATCGAGAACCTGGGCTACCCCGCCCGATCGTTCACCGGCGCCCAGGTGGGAATCTTCACCGATACCGCCCACACCAAGGCGCGAATCCGGAAGATCGAGTCCGACCGGGTCGCTCAGGCCTTGGACGGGGGGTACGTGGCGGTCGTCGCGGGGTTCCAGGGGGTGACCCCCGAAGAGGAAATCACCACGCTCGGGCGTGGCGGCTCCGACCTCACCGGCGTGGCGCTGGCCGCGGCGCTGAAGGCCGACGTCTGCGAGATTTACACGGACGTGGACGGCGTCTACACCGCCGACCCCAACATCGTCCCCGACGCCCGGAAGCTCCGGCGCGTGTCCTATGACGAGATGCTCGAGATGGCGAGCCTGGGGGCGAAGGTTCTTCAGTCGCGCGCCGTGGAGTTCGCCAAGAAGTATGGCGTGCCGGTCCACGTCCGCTCCACCTTCAAGCCGGATCCGGGGACCCTCGTGACCAGGGAGGACAGGGGAATGGAAGAAGCGATGGTGACCGGTGTCACCCATGACCGGGGACAGGCCAAGGTCTCAATCCTCCGAGTCCCCGACCGCCCGGGCATTGCGGCCCAGGTCTTCAGCGCCGTGGCAGAGCAGAACGTGGTGGTGGACATGATCGTCCAGAACATCAGCCGCGACGGCTATACGGACATTTCCTTTACGCTGCCGCGCGGGGATCGGGCCAGGGCAGTGACCGTCCTGGAGGAAATCGCCAGACGCATCGGCGCCCTCGGGGTCACACACGACGATCGGGTGGCCAAGGTTTCCATCGTGGGGGTCGGGATGCGCAGTCACTCGGGAGTGGCCGCGCGCATGTTTTCGATTCTCGCCAAAGAGGGCGTCAACATCCAGATGATCTCCACCTCGGAGATCGCCGTCTCGTGCGTGATCGAGGACAAGTACACGGAGCTCGCCGTCCGCGCGCTGCACGAGGCCTTCGAGCTCGCCAAGGAGCCTCCCTCCGACTAGGGTCACTGGGGAGCGGTGGTGCAACGTGCCAAGGTGTCTGAAATTGAAGACATCCATAACAGGTTAAACCGCGTGGTAAACTCGGAGTGTCATGGGAACGTTTTCAGTTGAGGTCTATGTCCGGCCGGCGGGAGCGCGTGACAAAGCCCACACTCCCGTCAAATGCTTGGTAGACACCGGAGCTGCGTTCTGCCAGTTTCCGGCATCTCTCCTAGGCAGTCTCGGAATCGATCCGGACCAACAAGTCCCCGTGGTCCTGGCTGACGGCACGAGACGAGACCAGCCGGCCGCATGGGTCGAGATTCACCATGGCAATCGCAGGGCCTTCACCCTGGTCCTCTCCGGCGGCGATAACGGCCTGACCCTCCTCGGCGCCCATGCGCTTGAGGGATTGGGACTCGCCGTAGATCCTGTCAAAAAAGTCCTCGAGCCCGCCCGGTTCCCTCTCGCCTAAGCCCGCTTCGCTTGGGCGGCCCATCCCGACCCGTCTGAAATAGGATACGCTCTTGC
>CAYRZF010000004.1:0-14856 GCA_964428805.1 uncultured bacterium
ACGTGGAGTGGGCGGCCAGGTCATCGATGTCGTAGCCCCGGTAGAGCAGCCGGCCTTCTCGCCCGTCGATGAAGCAAATTTCGGAGGTGGAGATGACAACGTCTTCGAGGCCGGGCTTGATGAGGGTGGTCATCGCTGTCCTCCGATGAGCGGCTCAGTCGGTGCATTGTGCCACAGCCCCCGGCGCTCTTCAAGGCTACCGCCCTCGCGCGTCCGGCCGGCCAAGGCGCTCGCGGCCAGGGGCTTGCCCGATCCGGCGAAACGATGTATGTTATACATCGTCACGGATGACATGAGAAGAACTCAGCTCTACCTCGATGAACAGATGGCGAGAACTCTGGCAGCCCTGAGCCGGCAACGGGGCACGACGGTGTCTCAGCTCGTGCGGGAAAGCGTCGAGGCCAAGTATATGAGTCACAAAGAGATGGATAAGGTCTCCCTCGCCCGGCAACTCGGCGGCATCTGGAGAAGGCGCAGGGATTTGAAAGCGATTGATCTGGCCATCCGAAGATTGCGCAAAGGGACCCGCCTCAAGAGGATAGGGCTTGGCTGAGATCCTCCTGGACTCAGACGTCATCATCGCCTGGCTCCGCGGCTATGAACCCCTCGCCCAATTGATTCCCCAGCTCCTCGAGAGGGGCGAAATCCTGGCCTGGACTCCAATCTCGGTTGCTGAAATATTCGCGGGCGCCAGGAAGGGCGAGGAGCGGAAATTGGAGAATCTGTTTCTGGTGCTTCAGCCTCTCGACCTCTCTGCCGAAATAGGGAGAAAAGCAGGCCGCTATCTGCACGCGTATACGCGGTCTCACGGAGTGGAGCTCGGCGACGCGTTGATGGCCGCAACCGCATACGTCAATAGAACCGCGCTCTGGACCCTTAACCGGAAGCACTATCCGATGCGGGACATCCCCTTTTTCAGGCCCTCCCGTTAGGCAATAACTGCTTCACTTCGTGAGGCCTTCGAGGAACTTCTTGAGACGATCGGGGAGCCGTTCGGGCTCGGTGCGCAGGAGGCTCCCCGGCAGTACCCGGATCGAGGGGGAGGCGGCAGTGCCGGTCACCTTGGCTTTGATCTCGCCCCGGCCGTGCGTCAGCGTGAGGTCGAAGTTCATCCGCCCGTCCGCCAGCCCGTAGTCGCCCACCCCGGCGATCTGCATGCGTTCGCTCGTGTAGAGGAAATCCTGAGTGGAGAGGCGCCCGTCGGCAATCCGGTAGCTGACGGTGATGGATCGGAAGTCGAGCGGCGACGCGAAGAGCGACAGGGGAAGGTCCACGTTGAGGACCGAGGAAAGGGCGCCACCAACCCGGGCCACGCCACCGAGGAGCGCCAGCGCCGCCGGTCCCACCACCTTGCCGGCGCCGATTTTCAATTGTCCCTGCCCCGCCATGGTGCTCATGAGGTTTCCCGGCCGGCCCGAGATCTCTCCGGTGAGATCGAGCGGCCCGCTCACCGCATACCCCTGGCAGAGGTAATCCACCAGGACCGGCGCGAGGGGAAGCGCCTTGATCGTGATCTCCTTCAGGGAGAGCAGGGGCGTCGGCTCCCACCTCAGGTCAAGGGCAAGCGACACGCTCCCTCCTCCAAGGGACGCGGAGAGGGGACGGCTCGTGAGCCGCGCCGGATCGTAGGAGAGCGGAACGCGCACCGACTCCAGGGTGAGACGGCGCGTCTCGGGCGGCGGGCAGCCCGGCTGCCGCTCGCTCAGCGTGAGGCGCGTGGAATCCAGCTCGCCCGTGAGGGAGAGGCGGCTGAGCGTCCCGCTGAGGGCGAGTTTGCCTTTGACCGGGCCTACCAGGCCGGGCGAGGGGCCGACGAGCAGGGCCGCCAGTGGGGCCACGTCCTTGGCGTCAAGCGAGATGCTTCCGTTGACCGGCGCGGCCAGCAACAGGGTTCCGCTCAGGGGCGGACCCAGCGCGCCGTCCAGCTTGACGGCCACCGCGCCCGGATTGACCTGAGCTTCGCCCTGGATCGCGATCGGCGCCCGCCTCCCGAGACCCTCGACGGTGAGCTTCATGCCCTCCACGCGGTAGGTCGTTGCCGGTCCGCTCTTCGGGCGGACCTGATAGGTCAGCCCGCCGTCCACGATGCGGAGGCGCGAGACCACGGGCACCCCCGCGCCGGCCCCGGCGCCGGCCGTCTTCGACGACGCCGGCTCCCCGCTCGGAGCAGCACCGAGGCTCGCCACATTCCACCGCCCCGCGGGATCCTGGATCAGCTCCACGCGCGGCCGGGTCAGCGTGAGCTCGGCGAACTCCACGCGCCGGGAGAGGAGCGGCGCGAGGCGCAGGCGAAACCGCCCTTCTCCCACGCTGAGAAACGGCGCGCTTCCGAATCGAGGATCCTCGGCAACCTGAAGGTCCTTCAGGACAACGGCGGGCAACGGCAGGACCGAGAGCGAAAGGGTCGAAAACTTCACCGGCCGACCCAGGGCCTGGGTGGCGGACTGGGCGACGTACACCTGAATTTGCGGGAGGTCCACGAGGTACGGCACCGACGCGAGCAGGGCGAGCGTCAGGACGGCCAGAGCCCCGACGGCGATGAGAACCCACTTCATGGAATCAGCAACACCTTGCCCGTGGTCTGGCGGCCTTCCAGCTGGCGGTGAGCCTCCGCCGCCTGGGCCAGCGACAGTGTCAGGTCAATCCGGAGTTTGAGCTTCCCGCCCTTGACCCAGCCCAGGACGTCGCCAGCGCGCTGGAGCAACTCCTCGCGCGCGGCCGTGTGGTGAACGAGGCTCGGGCGCGTGAGAAAGAGCGAGCCCTTCTGGTTGAGGATGGCCGGATCGAAGGGTGGCACCGGGCCGCTGGACTGGCCGTAGAGCACGAGCATCCCGCGCATCGCCAGGCAGTTCAGACTCTTGTCGAAGGTGGTCTTCCCCACCGAGTCGTAAACGACCTGAACGCCGGTGCCGCCGGTGATGCGTTTCACCTCGGTGTCGAAGTCCTGCTTCGTGTACAGGATGACCTCCTCGGCGCCGGCCTCGCGGGCCAGCTTTGCCTTCGCCTCCGTGGAGACCGTGCCGATGACCCGGGCGCCCCGCATCTTCGCTATCTGGCAGAGGAGCAGTCCCACGCCGCCGGCCGCCGCGTGGACAAGGCACCAATCGCCCGGCTTCAACGGGTAGGTGGTGTGCGAGAGGTAGTGGGCGGTCATGCCCTGGAGCATGGCCGCGGCCCCGGCCTTCCCGTCCAGTCCGTCGGGGAGTTTCACCAGCCTCGCCGCGGGAACCGCGGCCATCTGAGCATAGGCGCCGGGGACTCCCGTGTACGCCACCCGGTCGCCGACCCCGACCTCCGTCACGTTCGGCCCCAGCGCCGTGACAACGCCTGCCCCTTCGAGGCCGAGCGTCAGCGGCAGCTGGGCCTTGTAGAGGCCGGTGCGGTAATAGACGTCGATGTAGTTGAGCCCCGCCGCCTCGATCTTCACCAGCGCTTCGCCGGGACCCGGCGTCGGATCGGGAATATCCTCCAGCACGAGCACCTCCGGACCGCCGTTGGCATGGATCCGAATCGCTTTCATGAGTCCTCCTCGCGCAGTTTCTCCCTCTCCCCCTCACCTTTATCCTCTCCCCCCGGGGGGAGAGGGCGGGGTGAGGGGAGACGGCTTAGGTGAAGGTTCATGACTTGACGAGCGAGCGCAGGAAATTATACATGGCGAAGGCCTCCAGCGCGAACGGGGGGAAGCCCAGGTAGCCCAGGATCGGCATCTCGAACAGCGTGAGGTCCCCCGCGTAGGGCACCGTGTACGTCCACTTCGTCAGCGCCCAGTAGTTCCAGAACTCCCAGAGCACCCCGCAGATCAGCCCGCTCCCGAGCAACGCGGCGAGCGTCCGATAGTCGCCCGTCTCGACCTCGCGGAGCCAGGCGGGGGCGCCGCGCCGGTAGTTGACCGGCTCCAGCAGGAGAGCGTAGCCGACCCAGACCAGCGGCACCAGCCACCGGGACACGACCAGGAGCGGCAGCACCACCGCGACGCCGCCCAGGATCATCGACGCGGCGTGCCCCCAGCCTGGCAGCCTGAGCGGGCGACGGCGCGCGAAGTCCGCCAGGACCGAGGCCTTCAGTGCCTCCGCGGTCAGAAAGAGCGCCGGGAAGATCGTGGCGAACGCCCAGGTGTACCCGACCAGGCGCAGGAGAAAATTGGGTTCCAGATTGTGGTACTGCCACCACAGCCCCTGGAGGTCGGCGCCGCCCCGCCAGAAGCGGGGCGCGTTGTAGAGCTCGAACAGCCACCAACAGCCGATCGAGGCCGCGATCACCCCGGCCAGCTCTCGACGCCGGGTCGTCAGATACGACTGCCCCGTCCACGCGTGGACGAGTCCATCCATGAACAGGATGTAGCCCGTCCAGACGAGCGCCGTGAACCACTCGCCGACCCAGCGGTTCCCCGCGAACAGCAGGGCTTCTGCCGCCGCGATCGCAAGGAGCCCGACCCATCCGTGGGCCGTCACCGGCCCTCCGCCGCCTCAGGCCTTCAGCAGCCCGCGGACCTCGTCCACCACGGCCTGGCGCCACTCCTCCACATGCTCGGCCCGCAAGCCCCGGCGCACCTCGAGCATCTTCTTCTCGATGACCTCCGTCACCTTCGGCGGCCGCTCGATGAACCGGGCCAGCTCCTTCATGTTCTCGTCGAAGAAGGCGAAGACCGGGATCGACCGGTAGAGTCCCTGATTCAGGTACTGGTCCGTGAGGTCCGGGTTCTTGTCGCGAAGGAACACTCGCATCTCCACGTTGGCATTGCCCTCGACCAGCTTGGCGAGGACGGGGAAATTATACAGCGCATCGCCGCACCAGTCTTCGGTAATCACCAGCACGTTGAGCTTCTTCCCGAGCTTCTTGAGGGCCTCGCGGTCCTCCGGCCGGATCTTGATCCCCTTGAGAAACTCGAGGAACTTCTCCTTGTTCGTCCCCATCTGGTCCAGGTACTGCTGGAATGTCATCCCGTGCATGAACCGCTCTTTGGTAACCATGAGCCCCTCCCTTCGCCGCGGATCAGCGCATCGTAGAAAGATCAACCGAGAACTTCGCCACCTCGTGGTCGTCCTTATCCCGAACCACGAGGGTGACCCGACCCTTGGCGGCCAAGCCGTCCGTCGGAAAGACATAGAGAGAGCGCGAAAGAAAGCGTCCGTCCTCCTGCCGGAGGGCCGTTCGCTCGTTCTGGACGAAGGACGGCTTGATCTCGTCCCTGCCCGGCACCAGCAGGACGGGCCGGTACCACCGGGAAAAATCCACCTGCCTCCCTCGGAGAAAGGCCCAGAAGAAAAGCTTCCCCTGGTGTTGCCTGAGGAGCGCGTCGATATCGTTCTGCTTCGGGGTCTCGCTCTTGAACGCGGCATTGCGCGCCGCCTGAGCCAGTCGGAAAAAGGGGGTGACGACCATGAGAGTCTCACCTGACAAGTTGGCGGTTTTCCACTCGCGGTCGAAGTCCTCGGAGACCACGCTCCGCTGGCCGAACCGGATCGCTTCCTGGGTCTCGCGCGGCGTGAGCGAGAAGGAGGCGGCGGAGAGCGGCGCGCTCCCGAACACGCAGCTCAGGAAGACGATCACGAGCAAGCCGCGCCGCAATGTGCCGCTCATTCTATCACGCACCGCATACTTGGAACGGCCGCAAGCGCGAGCGGAGGCGAGCCACCTCAGCGCGGGGACCCACCGGAGGTGGGTGGCACCCCTTGCGGGTGGGTCGGGAGGTTGCCCACGGTCACCGCCGAGAAGCCCGAGGGGTCCAGGTACCGCCGCGCCACCCGCTGGATATCCGAAGCCGTCACCTTCTGGATCCCCTGCGTGTAGCGGACCGGATAGTCCAGGCCCAGCCCCAGTTCCTCCACGGTCTGGAGCAGGCCCGCCACTTTCGCCGTGGTGTCCAACCTCAAAGGAAAGCTGCCGATCAAATAGTCCTTGGCCAGGGCCAGGTCCTTCGCGGAGACGGGCTCGCTCCCCATGCGCGCCATCTCCTCCTGCACCAGGCGCGTGGCCTCGGCCACGCCGTCGGTCCGCGTCTGCAGGCTCACGACGAACGAGGCACCGTACCGTCCCGCCGCGAGGTGGCTGGACACGTCGTAGGCGAGCCCGCGCTCCTCGCGCACGCGGGCGTACAGTCGCGAGGTGGACCCGCCGCCCAGGATGTAGCTGGCGACCACCAGCGGATAGAAATCAGGGTGCCCGTGACCCACCGCCGGGCGACCCAGCAAGACCGTGGCCTGGGTGAGCTCTCGCTTGATGGTCCGGGACTGGACCGGCGGGGAGGCGGGGGCCTGAGGCGGTCGGGGCGCGGCGCCGCGGGCCGCATTCCATGCCGGAAGGCGCCGCTCGATCTCCTTCTGGATTTCATCAGCCTTGACGTCGCCGGCGGCGACGAGGATGGCGCCGTCGGGGCGATAGTGCTCACGGTAAAACTGCACCACCTGGTCCCGCGTGAGTTTCCCGACGGCCTCGACGGTCCCTGCCACCGGGTGCGCGTAGGGATGCCCGGGGTACAGCAACTCTCCCAGCGCGCGGGCGGCCACCCTTTCCGGATTCTGCTCCGAGTGGCGGATCGCCGCCTGGATCTCCTTCACCTTTCGTCCGAGCTCCGTCTCGGGAAACGCCGGCTGGGTCAGTACCTCGAAGAGGAGATCGAGCCCGAGCCCCAGGTCCTTCTTGAGCACTGACAGCGACACCGTCGCGCCGTCCCGTCCCGCCTGGGCGTCCAGGCTGCCGCCGACGAATTCGATGGTTTCGTCCAGGGCGGGACCGGTCCGCTGAGCGGTCCCCCGGGTCAGCATCTCGGCGGTGAGGTTGGCAAGCCCCGGGACTCCCGGAGGGTCGAACGCCGAGCCGGCCGGGAGATACACCCGGATCACCACGAGGGGAATCGCCGGCCGCTCGGACACCAGGAGGACGGCGCCGTCGGGGAGCACAAATCGCCGGGCAGGGAGCGGCGCGGCCCCGAGGGTGGGGAAAGCGAGGAGGACAGCCAGGAGCGCTACGCCGAGCCGCCGCATCAATCGAGCTGCTTTCTGAAACGCAGTACAGACAGCGTGAAGACCACCCCGCCGAAGGCCAGGAGCGGCAGGAGATTGGGCCACAGGTAGTCGAGGCCCACGCCCTTGAGAACGATGCCGCGCACGATCCTGAGGTAATAGGTCAGCGGAATGACGTGGGCGAGGTACTGAGCGCCCTTCGGCATCCCCTCGATGGGGAACAGGAGGCCGGAGAGGTAGATCGACGGCAGGAACGTGAGGAACGACAGCTGCATGGCCTGGGGCACGGTCCTGGCCGCGGTGGAGACGTAGATGCCGATCCCCAGCGTCCCCATCATGAAGACCAGTGAGAGCACGTACAGGAGCGCGAGGCTTCCACGAATCGGCACGTCGAAGACGAAGTAGGCCACCAGGAGCGCCATCGTCATCTGGCCGTACGCCACCAGGAGGTTCGGGATGATCTTTCCCAGCATCAGCTCCCAACGGCGGATGGGGCTCACGATGAGCGCCTCCAGCGTCCCCTTCTCCCGCTCGCGTACCACCGTCACCGCCATTGCCGTGATGGTCGTCTGCATGAGGAGGGCCCCGATCAGCCCGGGGACGATGAAGATCGCGCTGACCAGATCGGGGTTGTACCAGGCGCGCACCCGGAAGTCCACCGGCGGCTCGTCACGCCGGAAGACCGCCGTGCCCTCGAGATTCCGCGTCAACATTCGAAGGGAGAGTTCAGCGCCGAGGGAACTGGCTGCGTTGATCGCGGAGGTCGCCACCATGGGGTCCGACGCGTCCACCAGCACCTGGATCTCGGCGCTCTGCCGGGAGAGGCGCTTGGCGTAGTCGGGAGGGATCACCACCCCCACCTTCGCGCTCCCATCATCCATCAACCGCCGGAGCTCCGCGTGGCTCGATACCCAGTAACGGATGTTGAAGTACTGGGTGTTTTGGAAGGATTCCAGCAGCGTGCGCGCCTCCACGCTCCCGGACTGATCGAAAACCGCGGTGGGGATGTGCTTGACGTCGGTGTTGATGGCCCAGCCGAAGATGAAGAGCATGGCCACCGGCACGAACAGGGCGAGCGTCACCGCCAGCGCGTCGCGCCGCAGGTGAATGAACTCCTTGGCGATCATGCCGAACAGCCTCGACCCCATCCCTAGACCGCCTTCAATTGCTCGCGGAGCCGGGCCTTCCGCTCCTTGTCCACGAATGAGACGAACAGGTCTTCGACCGATGGTTCCACCTGGCGGGCCCACGCGACGGACAGGCCCTGCCGCTTGAGGTAGGCGGCCACGTCTTCCGCGGTGCTCCGCTCGTCCGCCAGGACGAGGCGGAGCCGGGTTCCCACACGGGTCGCCTCCTCCACCGCCTCCCATTCGCCGAGCAGATCGGTGGCCCGGCGGAGGTCGTCTACCTCGATCTCCACGACGGGCTTCCGGAACGTCTCGCTCTTGATAGAAGCGGGCGTCCCCTGGGCGATCAGTTTCCCCTGATAGATGAAGCCCAGCGTGTCGCAGAGCTCGGCCTCGTCCATGTAATGGGTGGTGACCACGGCGGTGATCCCTTCCTCGACCAGCCGCCGCATGAGCCCCCAGAAATTGCGGCGCGACACGGGATCCACCCCGGCCGTGGGCTCGTCGAGGAAGATGAGGCGCGGTCCGTGCACCAGCGCGCAGGCCAGGGCGAGCCGCTGGCGGTAGCCGCCGGAGAGATAGGCCGCGCGCTTCGTCTCCTGGCCCGTCAGGTCGGTCAGGCGGACCATCTGGGCGATCCGGCGGGCACGATCCGCGCGCGGCACCATGTAGACGCGAGTGTAGAACGTGAGGTTCTCCTCCGCGGTCAGGTCGTCGTAGAGGGAGAACTTCTGGGACATGTAGCCGATCGCCGACTTGACCCGCTCGGGCTCGCGGATGAGATTGATCCCGAGCACGGTCCCCTGCCCTTCGGTGGGCTCCAGGATGCCGCACAGCATCCGGAGGGTGGTGGACTTTCCCGCGCCGTTGGGCCCGAGGAAGCCGTACAGCTCACCGGTGCGGACGTGGAGGTTCAGGTGATCCACGGCGACGAGCTTGCCGAACCGGCGCGTCAGCCCCTCCGTCACCACCGCGTATTCGCTCACAGCAGGATCTCGGCGTCGGCCGGCATGCCGGGCTTGAGTAACCCCTCGGGGTTGTCCACGGCCACCTTGATCCGAAACACCAGGTTCACCCGCTCCTTCTGCGTCTGAACGTTCTTCGGCGTGAACTCCGCCTCGGAGGCGATCTCGGTGATCCGGCCCGGGAAGTGCCGGTCCTTGAACGCATCCACCTTGATCCGGGCCGACATCCCCAGCTTGAGCCGGCCGACGTCCGTCTCGGCGACGTAGGCGCGGAGCCAGAGGTCCGTCGGGTCCATGAGGGTGAGGATGGACACGCCGGGGTTGGCCGTCTCCCCGGCTTCCATGTTTTTCCGGAGCACGATGCCGTTGATCGGCGCGTACATGGTCGTTTCGCGGAGCCGGCTCCTGGCCAGGTCCAGGACCCCCTTCGCCTGGGTCACCTGGGCGCGCGCCGCCTCCACCTGGTGCGGGCGGGGACCGGCCTCCAGCAGCTGGAGGTTCGCCCGGGCCGAGCGCTCCTGGGCGACCGCCACCTCGTACGCCTGACGGGCCCGGTCCACGTCCTGGGCAGCGACCAGCTCTTTCTTGAACAGCTCCTCCACCCGCCGGAAATCTCGCTCCGTCCACACCCGCGTGGCCGTCGCGCTCCGGAACGCCTCCCGCGCCTGCTCGATCTCCTCCTGACGGGCCCCGGCCAGGAGATCACGGAGCTGGGCCTCGGCGGTGCGGAGCGTGGCCGTCGAGCGATCGACGTCGGCGCTCAGTTCCGCGTCGTCCAACCTGACGAGCAGCTGCCCCTCGGTCACCCGATCACCCTCCCGCACCCGCAGGGAGACAATGCGGCCGACGATCTTGACGCTTACGTCCACCTGCGTCGCCTCCACCGTCCCGGTGACCGGGAGGGTCGCGCCGCCACGGGGGGCGAAGATCCGCGATGCGTAGGAGCCGGCAACGCCAAGCATCAGGAGGATGATCAGGGCCGCCGCGCTCCGGAGCAGGCGGGAACGGGTGGCGGGAATCATGGGGTCAGGGCCTCGGGCCCCCAGGTGAAGCCGGCGGAGTGGGTGGAACCGGCAGCAGGACCCCGACGTTCCGGCGCTCATCGGGGAAGTAGGTTCGCGCCACGCGCCGGAGGTCCTCGGCGGTGACCGCGAGAATGGCGGGCACGAACGCTTTTTCGAGCCGCCACCCACCGATCAGCTCGAAGCGCGCGAGCAGCGAGGCCCGGCTATACACCGAGTCCTGGCGGAAGACGAAGGAGGCCTCGATCTGGTTTTTCGCGCGCTCGAGTTCTACCTCCAACACCGGCTCACTCTTGAGCCGCTCCACCTCCTGGATCAGCGCCCGTTCCAGCGCCTCGGGGGACTGGCCGGGCTGCCCCGTGGCAAAGAACCAAAACAGGTTTGGGTCGAACGAGAAGTAGGAGTAGTCCCCGCCGGCATTCAGGGCGATCTCCTGCTCGTACACCAGCCGGCGATGAAGCCGTGAGCTCCGTCCCTCGGAAAGGATCGTCGAGAGCAGCTCGAGCGCCGGCGCATCCTTGGACGCGTAGTTCGGGACCTGATAGCCGACGAAGACCAGGGGAAGCTGGGCCTCCTTCCTCACGGTGACCCGCCGCTCCCCGTTCTGCTTGGGCTCGACCATCTGCACCGAGGGTGGGTCGGCGCCGCGCGGGATGACGCCGAAGTGCCGCCGGATCTTCTCGAGCAAGTCGGAAGCCTTGAAGTCGCCCGCGGCCACCACCAGGGCGTTGTTCGGGACGTAGTAGGTCCGGTAGAAGGCCCGGAGTTCGTCCACGGTGAGGCGGCGAATGTCTTCCATCCACCCGACGGTCGGCGAGCGGTACGGGGACGCCAGGAAGGCGATCGCCGACAACTCCTCGGCGAGGAAACCCTCGGGGTCATCCTCGGTCCTGAGGCGCCGCTCCTCCATGACCACCATGCGTTCGGACTGGAACTCCTTGGGGTCCAGGAGGAGATTGCGCATCCGGTCTGCCTCCAGCGCGATCACGAGGTCCACCTTGTCCGCCGCGATGTTTACGAAGTAGGAGGTGACATCCTGGCTGGTGAAGGCGTTGTCCTGGCCGCCATTCTGCTCGACCAGGGTGGCAAACATCCGCGGGCCGTAGGTCGGCGTCCCCTTGAACATCATATGTTCGAGGAGGTGGGCGAGGCCCGTCGCGCCGGGACGCTCGTTGCGCGAGCCGACCCGGTACCAGACCTGGAACGACACGACCGGGCTCCGATGATCTTCGAGGAGGAGCACGCGAAGGCCGCTGTCCAGGGTGGCTTCGACAACGTCGTCCCCTGCCGCGGCAGGAGGGCCGAGCCAGAGTGGGACGCAGAGCAGAAATGCGGCAAATCGTAGGAGGATTTTCACGAAGTAATTATACCTGCCGGGGTTCCTGGGCGGCAAGCGAGGGGTCGAGCCTCAGGCAGAAGGCAGGAGGAAACGCCATCGCCACGATGGCGCCCAGCCCCGCCACCACGGCCGCCCCGTAGCACCCCCAGGCGAAGGAACCGGTCACGTCCTTGATCCAGCCTGTGAGGAACGGGCCCACCACGGAGCCGAGGAAGCAGACGGTGTTCATCAGCCCGAAGGCCGTCCCAAGGATCGCGGGCGGGAACCGCTCGGCCAGGAGCGCGTAGGACGGCCCCCACGTCCCCCAGATGAAAAAGCTGGTGGCCATCATGAAAAAGGCGACGAGGCCCACCGACCCTTTGACCGCCATCACCCATCCCATGCCACCGATCGAGGCGCCGGCCAGGAGGATCGTGAGCGCGATGACGACCTTTCGCGAGATCCCGCGCTCGTGAGCGCGGTCGGCGAGCCAGCCCATGGCGAAGAGGCCGAACGGGGCGGCCACGCCCTGAAAGCTCGCGTAGAAGGCCGAGCGCGCCAGATCCGTCACCCCGACCTCCGAGAAGAAAAGTGGCCCCCAGGTGGCAAGCATGAACTGCAGGTACACGGGCATGATCCCGGCCGCGCCGAGCAGCCAGAGTTCCGGAGTGGCCGCCACGCGCCCAAAGGTCCACCCCTCGGTGTCAGCGCGCGCCACGCTCGGCGGCTCGGGAACCAACCGCCAGAGGAGAATGGCCGCGAGCAGCGGCGGGGCCGCAAACAGGACGAAGACGCCGCGCCAGGGCATCAGTTCCCCGAGGGCGCCCGCCAGTAGCAGGCCGAGCGTCGTGCCAACGCCGAGTCCCGAAAACGACACGCCCTGCCCCAGGGCCATCTTTTCTTTCGGCGTATAAGCGGCGATGATCACCCGATCGTTCGAGAAAAGGCATCCCTGACCGATCCCTGTGAGGAGCCGCGCCAGAAAGAGCGTCACGAATGACCCGGCGAGCCCCGTGAGGAGCGACGCCGCGACGCCAAGCAGAATTCCCGCGAGGATCACACGCCGGCGTCCCAGACGGTCCCCCAGAAAGCCCGCCGGGAGCTGCATCGCCATGTAGGCGTAGAAGAAGGCCGTGGCCAGGAGGCCGGCCCGGGTGTAGGAGAGCGAGAGCTCGGTCATGATGGGGGGGAGGAGCGAGGAGAGCGCCATGCGGACCATGTAGTTGGCGATCCAGGCGTAAACCAGGAGGCTCCAGATGAGGTAGGGAGACGGCACTGCCCGGAGTATACGGCAGAGCGGACAGGCGGCAAAGCACGAAAGTGGTGTAGTATGATTGGGTCCGCCAAAGGAGAGAGCGTGAATCGCACCACACGGTTTACGGCGTCCACACTGGTCGCGGTCATCGCGACAGCGCTCAGCCTACCGGTCCATGCGGTGGCCCAACCCTGCACGGAGCCGCTGTCGGCGATCTTCGAGCGGGTTTCGCCGGCAGTCGTGTCCATCAACGCCGTCAAGATCAACAAGGTGAAGCCCCAGAGCCGTTTCACCACCGTGGTGGGGTCGGGGTTCATCGTAGACGGAAAAGGCCAGGTCCTGACAAATGCCCACGTGGTGGATGGCGCCACCAGTATCTCCGTCACCCTGGATTCAGGCGACCGGGTGGCGGCCCGGACCATTGGCCTCGATCCCGTCCTTGACCTCGCGCTCCTCCAGATCGCCTCCGACGAACGGCTCGCCGCCGTGATCCTGGGAGACTCGGGAAAGGTCAAGGTGGGCGACGAGGTGGTGGCGATTGGCAACCCGCTGGGACTTGATCAGACCATGACGCGGGGGATCGTGAGCGGCATCAACCGCATTCTCCCCGACGTGCCCGGCACCAGCGACGAACCGATGATCCAGACGGACGCTGCCATCAATCCGGGCAACTCCGGCGGGCCTCTGCTGGATCGCTGTGGTCAGGTGATCGGGATCACCACGCTGATCAGCCAGGAGGCCCAGAACATCGGCTTCGCGATCCCGATCAACGTCGCCAAGTCCGTGCTCCGGCAGCTCAGGGAGACGGGCCGGGTGATCCGACCCTGGATCGGCATTCAGGGTCAGATGGTCAGCCCCGGCCTCCTGAGTCTGCTGCGCCTGCCGTTGGTGCCCGGCTTCCTGGTCGAGGTGGTCGAGGACGGGAGCCCCGCCGAGAAGGCCGGGCTCAAGGGCGGCCACCTCTCCGTCGCGGTTCAGGGTGAGGAACTCCTGATCGGCGGAGACATCGTGACGGCCGTCAACGGCCAGGCCATCAAGGGACCCGACGACGTCCGCGAACGGCTCCGGCTCTTCAAGCCCGGCCAGCCTCTCCGCCTCACGGTCTTCCGGGACGGGACCAGCCGCGAGGTGACGCTCACCGTCGCGGACCGACCGCGCCAGCCCTACGACCTTCCCGCAGACTAGTCTTCGAGGATCTCCCGCGCCCGGCGGAAGACGGCGTGGAGCATCCCCCGCGTGAGCTTGCCCGTGAAGGTATTCTGCTGGCTCGGGTGGTAGGAAGCCAAGAGCCTGAGCCCGTCCGGGAAGCGCGTGGCGCCGCCATGACGGAAACGGGGACGCGGCTTCGGCACCGGCTGGCCGGCGATCTCCCGGGCCCGGAGGTACGCGTCGAACCCGAATTTCCCCAGGGCCACCACCACGCGCACGTTGGAGAGCAGCTCCACCTCGCGGACAAGGAACGGCAGGCAGGCGTTCAGCTCCTCCGGCGTCGGCCGATTGGCGGGAGGCGCGCAGCGGACGGGCGCGGTGATGTAGGCGCCGCGGAGGCGGAGCCCGTCTCGAAGGTGGGCGGAGGTCGGCCGGTTGGCAAAGCCTGCGGCGTGCAGGGCCTCCATGAGCCACTGCCCGCTGCCGTCGCCGGTGAACATCCGGCCGGTCCGGTTGCCGCCGTGGGCCGCCGGGGCCAGGCCCACGACGAGCAGGCGGGCCTTCGCGTCGCCGAAGCCCGGCAACGGGCGGGCCCAATAGACCTGCCCCCGAAAGCGTGGGGGCGGATCCTGGGCTACCGCCTCTCGATGGGCCACCAAGCGGGGACACCGGCGGCATGCGACGATCTGATCTCTGAGCGTCCTGAGCGAGGCCACGGAGGCCGATGATATCACAGGCACCGCGGGGGTTCCCCTTAACAGCCCTCATGGGCGCGCCTAGACTCCCGCCAGGTTCCATATGATCGAAGTGAAGGATTTCGGAATCGACGGATGGGCGGCTCAGGTGTCCAAGGAGGAGCGCGCCCGCTGGTATTGCGAACGGCTCGAAGAGGGGGAGATCCTCTTCTTCGCCCGGACGCCTTTTGCGCTCCCGGATGAGGACTGCACATTCCTGGTGAACGTGCGGAAGGCGAGTGGGGCCTACCACAAGAATATCTCCTACCGCGACCGTCTTCTGCGCGTCTTCACGAGCATCAACCCGTCTGAGCCGCAGGCCCG
>CAYRZF010000004.1:14956-35621 GCA_964428805.1 uncultured bacterium
GCGACCGTCTTCTGCGCGTCTTCACGAGCATCAACCCGTCTGAGCCGCAGGCCCGCTCCTCCTTGGGCCGCCTGCGCCGGTCGCTGATCCGGTCGGCGCGAGCCGTCGGGCTTCCGCTCATTGACCGCTCCCCCTACGACCGGTTCATGCTCAGGTTTCACCACTACCTGAAAACCAACCAGGCCTTTCAGGCGAGCTGCCCGAAATTCCGCTGGGAGTTTCCGCCGAACTCGACCTGGCTCGTCTTCACTGACATGGTGCCTCACGCGGCTCTGTCCGGACGATTCGCACTGGAGCAGACGTTCCCCGTGCCCCGGGACGCGCTCCTCCTGCCGCATAAGTCTCCGGTCCAGATCCTGGAAGACTTGTCGGGCACACCACTCACGAACTGACCGGATCGCCGCGCGATGGCGGCGCGAGTGCCCACGCTCATCGTTCACGGTGGCGCCGGGGCCGATCCCGCGGAGGGGCGGGAGGAGCTCAGAGCCGGTATCCGTGAAGCGGTGCTCGCGGGCTGGACAGTGTTATCCGCGGGTGGAAGGGCGTTGGACGCGGTGGAGCACGCGGTCCGAAGCCTGGAGGCGCATCCGCGCTTCAATGCGGGCCGGGGCGCGGTCCTCAACACCGCCGGCGCGATGGAGCTGGACGCCTCGATCATGGAGGGCGATCGGCTGCGGGCGGGCGCGGTGGGAGCCGTGGCGCGCATCGCCCACCCCGTGACTCTCGCCCGGCGGATCCTGGAGGACGGGCGCCACGTGCTCCTGGTCGGGGAGGGCGCGCTCGCCTTCGCCCGACAGGCCGGGCTCCCCGAATGTGATCCCGCCGAGCTGATCACCGAGCGCCAGATGCGCCGCTACCGTGAACGGAGCGCCGGCACGGTCGGCGCAGTCGCCCTCGACCTCCACGGCACCATCGCCGCCGCCACTTCCACGGGCGGCCTGGCCGGCCAGCTCCCCGGCCGGGTCGGGGATTCCGCGCTCATCGGGTGCGGCACCTACGCGGAGAGTACGATCGGCGGCGTCTCCTCGACCGGCGACGGCGAGGCGATCATCCGCGTGGTCCTGGCCCGGCGGGCCCTGGACATTCTCAAGGCCGTGGACGACCCGACTCACGCGGCTCAGGTGGCGCTGGATGTCCTCGTCCAGGAGGGGAAAGGCCAGGAAGGACTCATCCTCCTCGACTGGCGCGGCCGCGTGGGATGGGCCCACTCCACCCCGCTGCTGCCCGTGGGCTGGATCTCGCCCACCCAGTCCGCCCCCATCCTCCCCTTCTGACCTGCCCTCGCTTGACACCCCGCGGGTCATTGGATAAGGTGCGGAGGTGTTGTCCCTCTCCGACGTCGAGGCCGCGCGCCAGCGTCTCAGCGAGACGATCTACGCGTCGCCGTGCGCCTACTCCGAAACGCTCTCCCGCCTCACCGGCAGCCGCTGTTTCGTCAAGCTCGAAAACCTCCAGATGACCGGCTCCTTCAAGGAGCGTGGAGCAGCGAACAGGCTCTTGACGCTCTCGGAAGCGGAACGCATCCGTGGAGTCGTCGCCGCCAGCGCCGGCAACCACGGGCTCGCCGTGGCCTTCCACAGCGAGCGCCTCGGGATCCGGTCGGTCATCGTCATGCCCGAGTGGGCCCCGCTCATCAAGGTGACGTCCGCGCGCTACCACGGGGCGGAGGTCGTCTTGGCCGGCGCCAACTATGACGAGGCGTATGCCCACGCCCGGGGCATCCAAACCGAGCGCCGGCTGACCTTCATTCATCCCTTCGACGACCCGGCGGTGATCGCCGGCCAGGGCACGCTGGGCCTCGAACTCCTGGAACAATGCCCGGATATGGATGCCGTGGTGGTGCCGGTGGGAGGCGGCGGCCTGATCTCGGGGGTCGCCCTGGTGATCAAGGCGAAAAATCCGAAGGTCCAACTGATCGGGGTCCAGGCCGAGGAGATGGCGGCCATGCAGGCCTCGCTCTCTGCCGGTCAGCGCATCATACTTCCGGCGGCCGCCACCATCGCCGACGGCATTGCCGTGCGCCAAGTGGGAGAGTGCACCTTTGAACTCGCGATGAAGTACGTGGACAGCGTCGTCACCGTGAACGAGGAGGAGATCGCCAACGCCATCCTCCTGCTCCTCGAGATCGAGAAGACGGTCGTGGAGGGGGCCGGGGCGACCACGCTGGCGGCCCTCGTGAACAAGAAAATCGCCCTCGCCGGGAAGACCGTGGTCCTGGTGCTCTCGGGAGGGAACATTGACGTCAACGTCATCTCGCGGATCATCGAGCGGGGCCTGGTCAAGGACGGCCGCCTGGTGCGCCTCTCCGTCCTGCTCCAGGACCGCCCCGGCGCGCTGGCGCGGCTCGCGGCGCTCGTGGCGGAGTCCCGGGCCAATGTCCTGCACATCAGCCACGACCGCGCGTTTTCCCACGCGCGGATCGGCGAGACCCAGGTGGAGCTGACACTGGAGACCTCGGGCCGGCAGCAGATCGAGGCCGTCAAGCGGCGCCTCGGCGACGCGGGCTACCAGGTCAGGCAGGTTGACCCGCTGCCATAACCCGGAGGGGGGCTAACGCCCCCCTTCCGGACCTCCCCCGGGAGTTGCGCGGGCCAAGCCCGCGCTCGAACAGGAGGTCATATGAGGCAAAAGGTAGTCCCGTGAGCCCGCACGCGTTCCGGGAGATTGCGCTCGTGGGGGTGGCGGAGTCCGACCTCGGGAAAGTCCCGCACAAGACCGCGATCCAGCTCGCCGCCGAAGCGTCGCGCGAGGCGCTCGAGGACGCGGGCCTCAAGAAGTCGGACGTGGACGGCCTCTTCACCTTCGGCTTCGGCAGGATGGGCGCGGTCCAGTTCGGCGAGTACCTCCAGATCCAGCCCCGCTACTCCGACTCGAGCTTCATGGGGGGGTCCACCCCCGTGGCCTTCGTCGCGCATGCCGCCGCGGCCATCAGCGCCGGGCTCTGCTCGGTGGCCCTCGTCGCCTACGGGAGCACTCAGGCCTCCGACGGGGCGAGGCGCTTCGGAGGGCAGCCGGAGGATCCGCGGCTTCCCGGCTCCCAGTACGAGCGGCCCTTCGGGCTCCCCCTGCCGCTCGGCGCCTACGCGCTGGCGACTACCCGCCATATGGCCGTCTATGGCACCACCTCAGAGCAACTGGCCGAGATCGCGGTCGCCACGCGCCGATGGGCCCAGCTCAACCCCGTGGCCATGATGCGCGAGCCGATCACGATCCAGGACGTGCTCAACTCTCGGCTCATCGCCTCTCCCCTCCGCCTCCTCGACTGCTGCTTGGTCACCGACGGCGGGGGGGCGGTGGTACTGACGACGCGCGAACGGGCGCGCGATCTGAAAAAGCCCGCGGTGGTGATCCTCGGCGCCGCGGAGACTCACACCCACCAGATCATCAGCCAGATGCCCGACCTCACCGTGACCGGGGCCGCTCTCACCGGCCCCCGCGCCTTCCAGATGGCGGGAATCCGCCACGAGGATATTGACGTCGCGGAGATCTACGATTCTTTCACGATCACCGTCCTCTTGACGCTGGAAGACTTGGGCTTCTGCAAGAAGGGGGAGGGCGGAGCCTTCGTGGTGGGTCAGCGCACCGCCCCGGGCGGCGACTTTCCCCTCAACACCCAGGGCGGTGGCCTCTCCTACTGCCACCCCGGCGTCTTCGGGATCTTCACGCTGATCGAAGGGGTGCGGCAGCTGCGGGGGGAGTGCGGGCCGCGCCAGGTCAGGAACGCGCGCGTCGCGCTCTGCCACGGCACCGGCGGCGTCCTGTCCTCCTCCGGCACCGCCATCCTCGGGAACCTTTGACGCCCCCTCTCCTTATCTCCTTTCCCCCACCGGGGGAGCGAGTGGGGTGAGGGGGAGAGATAGGGAATGACGCCAACCAAGCCACTGCCCCAGCCGGACGCCGAGAGCCGGGAGTTCTGGGAGGGCGTCAAGGCGCGTCAACTCCGGCTCCAGCGCTGCCGTGCCTGCCGGCGTTTCCGCTTCTACCCGCGCGCCCTCTGCCCCCACTGCCTGTCGGGCGAGGACGAGTGGGTGACTGCCTCCGGCAAGGGCACGCTTTACTCGTACACGGTTTGCCATCGCCCCGCGGGAGAGGCCTTCGCCACCGATGTCCCCTACCTCGTAGCGCTGGTCGAGCTGGACGAAGGCGTGCGGCTCCTCTCCAACCTGATCGGCTGCCCGCCGGAGCAGGCGAGGGTCGGAATGCCACTCGAAGTCGTCTTCGAGGACGCCTCGCCCGACATCACCCTGTACAAGTTCAAACCCGCCGGGTCGTAAAACCGGACCCTGCGTCGTTTCACGCGGCATTAAACCAGGGTGGTCGAGGACGAGCTGGCATCAGCCCGGTCGCCGGCATACCACGTGTAGCCGCCCCCTGGAGCATGCTTGTCCACATACTCCAGGGCCTAGTCATCCCGATGGATCACCGAGAGGTTCTGAGAGATCGCCACGTTGGCGAGGTGCACCGCGAGCAGGAACCCATACACCACGGAGAAAAAATTAAACGCGGCCCGGTAAGAGTCCGCCAGAAAGACAATGATGCCAAGGGCAAAGAACGTGCTCGCGGCAAGCGTGGCAAACATGAGGCGATGGGAAAAATCGTAGGCGGGTCCTCCCCCAATCGGTCTTAGCGCCCGGCAGTACCGCTCATACCGACTGATGCAGCCGTGGCGCGCCGCGGTGTCCGACGGACCCCAGCGCCGTTCGGCGACGATGCCCCCCACGATGATCAGCCAGGGCACGGACCAGAGAGGCCAGTACTCCGCGCTCCTATACTCCCCCGCCCGCAAGAAAGCGACGAATGAAGAAATATACAAACAACCCAAGAACACGGGAGCAGCCATGGTGTCACGCGGCCGAGGTCTGCCTGGTTCTCCGATGACCAGTTCTCGTTCGAACAAGGGAAACCCGCATTTCAGAACGGCAAGAGCGATGGCTACGCTTAGGGTCTTATCCGGAATATACAGAAGACAGTTTTGCAACCAACTCTTCAACGCCCAGCCGAAGCTCTCACCCCAGGCGACACCGAATAGAGCTTTGAGTTGACCTTGAAGCGCTTCTTGGCTGTGGGTGACAATCCTTTTCAGGGCGTAGGTGAGATCTGGATTGAGCGGGAGCGCGGTTTGCTTCGAGAGCGCGGCCAGTACAAAGGTGCCCGGCACGCTCAACACGCAGGCGCCCAGCACGCCAAAACTCACCAGATACCAGATGTGCGACAAGATCGAAGGCCGAGCGGAACGAAGGTACTTTCTGAAGCCGGGCCGACGCGCCATGAACCCCCAAAAGAGCGCTCCTGCCATGTTCACCAGGGACCAAGGAAAAACGATCACATCAGCTCCCGGTGCAGGATAGAGAAGCCAGTTGACCAGAGAATTCGACAGGAGCCCGACGATGGCCCCCCACCAAGGGCCCAGGAGAATCGCGGCCAGAGCGGTGCCCGCCATGTCGAGGTACAGGATGCTTTGAAGACGAAGGCTCAGCACGAGCCCGAGATAGTTCAGCAGGATCCCTGCGGCGAGAATCACCGCGATTTCATCCAGGAGGTATGCGGATACGTTGAGCACCTTCGAATGCAATTGATCGGCACGCGGCAGCTCCGCCGCATGCGAGCGATCAGCGACAGCCGCCTTCTTCCGTTCTTTGGCCGAACGCAAACGATCTCGCAGGTGGATCAGCTGCTGCACGATCGAAAGGGAAGCGGCCACAAAGCCGGCGAGCGTCCCGGCGATGACGAACAATTCTTTTTCCATTCCTCCCGGCACTCCTTGACGCTTAGAGAGACGTTCCGAACCTAGATTTCTAGCATAACGGATGTCACGGGCCTGCGGAAAGGATAAGATGAGGCCCGCGGGCGAGGGGAGGTCAATCGCTGTCGAGGGGCTGCTGGTGGGGCGGGAGGCGGGAGGCGATGGCGTCGCGCACCTGTCTCGCCAAGTCGCGTGCGGCGAGACGAGGGAGCGCGCCGGGTGGGGGCGCGACGGGCGGATGGAAGACGATCGTGACGCGCCCCGGCCGAGGAACAATCCGGTGCGGCGGCCACGCCTCGTGACCGCCGATGATCGTGACGGGCACGATCGGGGCTCCCTGCGAGCACGCCAGGCGGAACGCCCCGGGTTTGAAGCGCTGGAGGCGACCGTCGCGAGAACGGCCGCCCTCGGGAAAGATCATCACCGCCTGCCCGGCCTCGAGAAGCCGCACGACTTCACGAGTCGCGGATGGGTCGGCGCTCTCCGTCTCCACCGGGAACGCACGCAGGAACCGGATCAGCCGCCCGAAGAGTGGAACATTGAACAGCCGGTTCCAAGTCATGAAGAAAATGGGGCGACGCGCCCCCAGGGAAATCAGCGGCGGGTCGGCGTAGGTCACGTGGTTCGGGGCGATGATGAGCGGCCCGGTGAGCGGAACATTTTCAATTCCCTCGAAGCGGACGCCGAAGTACGCGCGTCCGACCAACCGGACCAAGGGAAGGAAGGCGTCAGGGCCACGCAGGGGCACGGCCCGATTCTCACACGACGAAAAAAAAGCCGCAACCTGTGGTTGCGGCTCATGCAATCAGTAATCGGTCGGGTAGGAGACTAGTCCTCTTCCTCGGGCTCGCCGAAGAGGACGCCCGCCGGCTCGAGTCTGCGGGCCGACCGCTCGAGGCGGTCCTGGCACCGGACGCAGGTGGTCACCTCGGGCATCACCTTGAGCCGCGCCGGAGCGATGGCCTCCCCGCACTCCTCGCAGACGCCGTACTCCCCCGCGCTCAGCCGCTCGAGGGCCGCGGCCAACCGGTTGGCGCGCTCCACCAGGAGGCTCCGCGTGGCGAAGCTCACCTCCCGCTCCCCCTGGACCTGAACCTCTTCCGTCGGGTCGGCGAACGGGCTATTGTCGCCGAGGGCCCCGGGAAACTCCTCTATAACCACGGCCCCCCCCAGCTGGCGGAGCCGGTCCATGACGCGCTCAAGTTCCTTCTGGATGCGTTCCCGAACCTCGTCCATGGCCATCCCCTCCTTTGTGGCAATTCGCCCTTACGACGTGCAACGGCCATGCCGGGATTCACTCGGGGGGAGGCGGATGGGAAGACTCTTTGTGAAACAACTAGATACGCGGTGCCCTTAGCCCAGCAGCGGAGCGACGCAGAGCGCGTAAAGTGAGACAATCCGACTAGAGGCTGTCATATTTTGGGCGCGGCCGGAAGGGGTAGGTCAGGGGGAGGGGGGTAGGAAAGTGTTCCTAAGGACCTCTTCGAAGGAGGCCTCAAGCTCCGCGGCAACGGCCTCAGCCACGCTCTCGGGGGGGCCGGGCCGGTCGCTCACCGGCCCCTGCTGCCAACCCTGCAGGTAGGCCTCGGCCTCCGTGACCCCCTGACGCATCGCCACCGCGTCAATCAGGTCCTGAAAGCGCTGGGACAGAGGCACCCGCGCCGTGCGGTCGCCCTCCTGGGCCTCGACCAGCGAAGGAATGCTCTTCCAGAAAATTACCCGGTAGGCCGCCACTAGACGGCGACGACCTTCCGCTTCCGCCGGGCCACCCCCGTCTCGTAGGCCGCCTGGGCAACCGCCGTGGCGACAGCCTCCACGACCCGCTTGTCGAACACCGACGGGGTGATGTACTCGGGGTTGAGCTCCGACTTCGACACGATGTTGGCGATGCCGTGGGCCGCGGCGATCTTCATCTCGTCGTTGAAGGTCCGGGCCCGGACATCGAGCAGCCCCCGGAAAATGCCGGGAAAGCCGCACACGTTGTTGATCTGGTTCGGGTAGTCGGACCGCCCGGTCGCCATGACGCGGACGTGGCGGCCCGCCTCCTCGGGCATGATCTCCGGCACCGGGTTGGCCATCGCGAAAACGATCGGGTCCCGGGCCATTTTCTTGATGTCCTTCAGGGTGACCACTCCGGGCCCCGAGAGCCCGATGAAGACGTCCGCCCCCGCCAGGGCGTCGCCGATCTCCCCCCGGAGGCGCTTCGGATTCGTGTGCTCGGCGAACCACGCCTTCACCGGATTCATGTTCTCCCGGCGACCCTTGTAGAGGATCCCCGCGCGGTCGCAGCCGATGATGTGCCGGACGCCGACCTTCATCAGGAGTTTCGCGGTGGCGATGGCGGAGGCCCCGGCCCCGCTGAAGACTACGCTGATGTCCGACATCCGTTTCTTGACAATCTTCAGCGCGTTCAGCAGGGCCGCGAGCACCACCACGGCCGTACCGTGCTGGTCATCGTGGAAGACCGGAATGTCCAGCTCCTTCCTGAGACGCTCCTCGATGGTGAAACAGCGGGGGGCGGAGATGTCCTCCAGGTTGATTCCCCCGAAGGCGGGGGAGACCGCCTTCACGATTCGCACGATCTCGTTCACGTCCTTGGTGGCCAGACAGAGGGGGAAGGCGTCCACCCCGGCCAGCTCCTTGAACAGGAGGGCCTTGCCCTCCATGACGGGCATCGCCGCGCGGGGGCCGATATCGCCAAGGCCGAGGACCGCGGTGCCGTCGGTGACGACCGCGACGCAGTTTTTCTTGATGGTGAGCGCGTAGGCTTTCTCCGGGTCCTCATGGATGGCCATGCAGACCCGGGCCACGCCGGGCGTGTACGCCATGGAGAGATCGTCGCGCGTCTTGACGGCCATTTTCCCCTTCACCTCGATCTTGCCGCCGAGGTGCATCAGGAAGGTGCGATCCGAGACGTTGATGACCTTGACCCCGGAGAGGGCGCGGAGGCGGTCCACCACCTCCGTGCCATGCCTGTCGTCGCGGGCCTTGAAGGTGATGTCCCGCGTGATGGTGTCCTTGTCCACCTGGACCAGGTCGATGGCCCCGATGTCGCCGCCGGCCTTGCCGATGGCGGAGGTGACCTTCCCCAACATCCCGGGACGGTTCAGGATGTCAAGCCGGACGGTCATGCTGTAGCTGGCACTCGGGGCGCTGATCATTTGGGGGGTCCTCCTTACTCTAACCGAACGCGTATTCCGGCGTCAGGAAAGCCAGGCTCAGGGGGCTTGGACGCAGATAATGTCCCAGTTCAGCGTCTCCCGTGCCCGTTCGCCCCGGTGGCAGCGGTCCGGCTGAAACTGCGGGAAGGTACTCGCGCACCCGGCGAGGACCAAGAGCCATGCTGCCAGGAAGACCAGCCGCCGCAACCGGTCAGGGAGCGCATCCCCGGGGTCATGCATGGCTCCATTCCACCTGTTCTTCCGCCCGCCGTCAAGGGCCTGTCGGCCGCCGCCGCCGGGCTCGCTTGACAGGGGATGCCCCCCCCGCTACTGTGGAGCCTGTCCAGCCTGAGCCCAGGAGCGAATAATGATTGACGCAAAAACCGCCGACAAAGAGCTGCAGTTCTACATCCGTCCCCAGACCTTCCCGGTCGCCATCCGGATGCTCAAGCCGGGGGAGGAGATTCCCGACAAAGCCAAGCGGCCGGCGCGGGACTTCAAAAAGCTCTCCATGAACTGCCAGGTCATCGACATGGCCCGCCGCTACGGGTGGATGATCGCGCTCACGCGGGAGGACCACATCTGCTCCCTCGGGATTACCGCGCTCGGGTTCGACCGGCCTACGCACCTGTACACCTCGGGCACGCTCTGCGAGGGGATGTACACCGAGACCAAGGAAGCGGGGCAGCGCTCCGAGGCGGCGGTGGACAAGTTCAAGCCGGGGGAGTTCTACTGTCTGCTCGTCTGCCCGCTGGACCGGACCACCTTCGAGCCGCACGTGGTCGTCATCTACGCCAACCCGGCCCAGGTGATGCGGCTCACGCAGGCCGCCCTCTGGAAGCGGGGCGGGAGGTTGACCTCCTCGTTCCAGGGCCGGATCGTCTGCTCCGATATCATCGTCACCACCATGCAGAGCGACCAGCCGCAGGTGATCCTTCCCTGCTCGGGCGACCGGATCTTCGGCCAGACCCAGGACCACGAGATGGCCTTCACGATCCCCTGGGATCGGATGGAGGAAATCATCGAGGGGCTCAGGGGCACCCATCAGGGCGGCATCCGCTATCCGATCACGCAATTCATGGAGTACGAGGCCAAGCTGCCGCCCAGGTACATGGAGGTCAACAAGCTCTGGGACGTGGAAAAGGGCAAGGCGCAGTACACGCCCCGGGACCGCGTGGTGGCCGCGTATAAGCGCAGCTATGCGGACCGGGTCCCGACCTACCCGATCGTCGCCTCCTTCGCGGGGACGCTGGACGGGCTCTCAATCGAGGAGTATTGCACCAACCCGCAGAAAGCCATCAAGGCCATGCTCAACTATTACGAGCGGTACCAGCCCGACGTGGTCCTGGGCTATAACGACCTGGCCAAGGAGGCCGAGGCCGTCGGCTGCAAGGTGAAGTACTCCGACTACGTCGTCCCCTCCGTCGCGACCCACGTGCTTCAGGAGGACAAGGGAAAGCTGGCCACGCTGGAGATCCCCGATCCCGAAAAGGACGGCCGGCTCCCGGGCTTTCTGGAGCAGTGCGAGGCGCTCGTGAAGGCCAACCTCCCCGCGGCCATCGGGGCCGTGGCCGTCGGACCGTGGACCATCGCCATGCTCATGCGGAACCCGGAAGTGATGCTGCTCGACACCTTCGAGGACCCCGAGTTCATCCACGCGCTGATGCGCTTCACGACCGAGTACTGCAAGCGCTGGGGCGACGCCATCATCAAGACCAAGATCGGGCTCAGCTTCTCGGAACCGACCGCCTCCATCAGCCTGATCTCGCCCGACAACTACCGGGAGTTTATCGCCCCCTACCACAAGGAGCTGGTCGAGTACTTCAAGGCCAAGAAGGTTGGCGTCACGGTCCACATCTGCGGCACGACCCACCCGATCTACGAGGACCTGATCGCCGCGGGCTTCTCCACCATCTCGATCGACCTGGATCAGCAGGCCGATCCCACGCTCAAAGTGGACCAGCTCAAGCGGCTGGTGGAGCTCGGCCACAAGAAGGTCGTCACCATCGGGAATGTGGACGCGACGCTCTTCGAGCGGGCCAGCAAGGAGGAGATCGAGGCGGAGGTGAAGCGCTGCGTGGAGACGGCCGCCCGATACTCCGCCTTCATCCTGTCAACCTCCTGCGAGATCCCGCCGCGCTCCAACCCGGACGTGGTGAGATGGTTCATGGATGCCGCCCGCGAGTACGGCCGCTACGAACGGCTGATGGGCTGAGGCGGACGTCGGCAAAAACAAGAACGGCGCGGTGGGGGTGACCCCGCCGCGCCGTTTCTGTGTCGTGAGCCGAGACTTACCAGCGGATGGGCTTGGACGATCTCCCCCCGCCGAAGCCTCCGCCGCGGTTGTCGCCGGAGCGGGCCGGGCGGCCGCCGCCAGAGCGGGCGCCCTGGGGGTTGGCCGTGTTGACGACCAGCCGACGGCCGTCCAGCTCACGCCCGTTCAGCTGGGCGATGGCCTGTTGGGCCTCCTCGCTCGTGGACATCTCCACGAAGCCGAAGCCCTTCGACTGACCCGAGAACTTGTCGGTAATCACGGTGGCGGACTCGACAGTGCCGCACTGGGCGAAGAACTCGCGCAGCCCCTCGGTGGTGGTGGAGTAGGCCAGGCCGCCGACATATAGCTTAGACGCCATGGGCGCCTCCTTCTGGTCCGCGCACGTGGGCGCGGGTTGGCTCTCTTCCGCTTGAGTTCACGCCCCAACATGCGGAAGAGATGCCAGCGGAGGCGGGGTATGCACTGCAGCACACACACGCAGTATACACGACCTTGCGGCTGAACGCCGATGTTGTGGAAGGGTCGGGCGTTCTGCCCGATGGGAGAGCGGCCCCCGCCTAAAACGTGAGAGCGGGAATGCTCTACGGGGCGGAGCGATTCTGCGGCGTGATGTCCTCGATGAGGAGCAGAGCCGCCAGTCCGAATGGGAGTGCATATCGATGAACCCCGGCGCGAGCGTCAGGCCGGAGGCGCGGAGGGTGGTCCCCGCCGGCACGCGGGAGAGGTCCCCCACGGCTGTAATCAGTTCGCCCGCAATCCCGACGTCCGCTCTGAACCCGGCAGCGCCGGTGCCGTCAAGGACGGTGGCGCCCTCGATCTTCGTGTCGAGCACCAGGAAGTCTAGGCGACCACGGCCGGGTCGAAACGCATGACCGCGTAGCCTCCCACCGCGCCGGCTCCGAACCCGGGTGCGAAGACCCGCATCGGACGGTTGATCACGCCCTCTCGGACGGCATCGTAGAGCGCGATGGGGATGCTCGCCGAGGAGGTGTTCCCGACCCGATCGATGTTGAAGTAGAGCCGCTCGGGCGCAATGCCCGCCGCCTGCGCGAGGCTTACGACCATGGTTTTATTCGCCTGGTGAGGGACGACCAGGTCGATGGCGTCCAGCAGCGAGCCCGGCCCGCCATCCGGGTGAGGCAACGCCGTCAACTCGCCGATCATCTGGGTGAGGTACCGCTTGACGAGGTTTCGCACCTCGGGGCCATAGACGGTAATGTTGTTGTCGAACTCCGGGTTGGGCCAGATAATCGAGTCCACCTCGCTCATCGGACCGCTGGCGTAGGTCTGGAGCACCTCGATGTCCGGCGCGGCATCTCTCGCGGCGGGTCCGATGACGATCGCTGCGGCCCCGTCGCCGAAGATCATCCGGGATGTCCGCACGGTGCCGATCTTGTCCGAGAACTTCTCGCCGCAGACCACGAGGACCGGGCGCTCGACCTCCTGAAGCAGGCGCACCGCCTCGGAGAGCCCGTAGGGCAGGCCCGCGCAGGCCGCCACGATATCGCAGGAGGCGTGCGTCTGGAAAATTCCCATTCGGGCCGACAGCCAGGTGGCCAGCGACGGCATCATCTTGGCGCTCGTGCACGAGCAGAAAAGCACGGCCCCGATCTCCTCCGGCCGGCGCCCGGACTTCTCGAGAGCCGCCTGGGTCGCCAGAAGCGCCATGTGGTCCAGGTCGAGCTCCGTGTACAGCCGCTCGCTGATGCCGGTCTTGTGCAGGATCTCCTCCGCCGTCATGTGCGACCAGCAGTACGCCGCGTTCCGGATCAGGTCGTCGTTGGTGCAGGCGATCTCCCCCTTGTACACGGCCAGGGCTTCGAGTCGCGGCATCACGGAGAACCGCTTGCGGACTTCCACGGGCGGATAAGGGACCGCGGGTTTCCGCGACTCGGCCGGCACCGGCTTGTGATGCCGGACGGGGCGCCCGCCCTTCACCCGGCGGATAAACTGGAGGACCTCGTCGTTCCGGGGATGGAAGACCACCACGAAGTCATCATCGTGGAGCCTCCCCACCTCGGTCAGGCGGGTCTTGGTGCGATCCCAGCGGTACTGGTTGTGCAGCACCATCGCCTGACGCAGGAGGGCCTCGAGCTCGGGAACCCCGTGCGTGCACTCGATGATGTCGTCGTGACCGTACCCCGGGTAGTCCGGATCGAAAGTCAGGAGGTGGTAGGTGAGGTTCTTCGGATTGGAAAGCATCTCCGATACCGTCGGCTTGATCGCCGGCAGCTCGGCCCCTGCGCCCTTCTTGTGACGGAAGACATCGAGCAGGATGCGCGAGATCTTGTCCTCGGTCCCCTCGTCCCAGGTCGGGGGGAGCGCCCGGTACCCTTCCTCGATGACCGCCGTCAGCTCAGCCCCCTCCCACGGCTTGAACACCGGCAGGAACACGTCGTCGCGGTGCCGGGGCACGTCGCGCCATCGGGTGGGCCGCTTCTCGTACATCGTCATCGCGTAGCGATTCACCCAGAAGAGGTTCAGCGCCAAGTCCCGGAGCAACTCGTAGCGCCCCTTGTAGCCCCGCGCCTCCACCCGGGCGACAATGTCCGTCTCCGTCGGGGCCTTCTCCTCGAAATCCCGCTTGATGACGGCCGCGAACTGCTCCAGCGTCTCGAAGACCGAGAAGTCGAGCTCCGGGATAAAGTTGGAGGGAAAGACGATGCGACCGTAGCGGTTGATGACAAACGGTTTCATGGCTGGCCTCCGATCAATCCTTTTTGTCTGGAAATTTGCCCTTATCGAAGCGCGTCAAGCACTTCCGCGACGACCTCAAAACGGCCGAAGGACGGCATCAGGTAGGCGCCCCCGTAGCGGTGGCGTACCTCCCGCAGAAGACCCTGGGCCATTTCGACCCCCACGTGGAGGGCCCGCTCCCCCGCTTCCCGCATCCGGGCCCTGGCGTGCTCCGGGATGGTGATCCCCGGCACCTCGTTGTGGAGGAACTCGGCGTGACGGTACGAGTGCAGCGGAAGGATCCCCACGATCACCGGGATGGGCAACTTCCCCATCCGGGAGAGAAAGCGGTCGAAGGCTTCCAGGTCATACACCGGCTGGGTCTGGGCCCAGCGCGCGCCGGCCTCGACCTTCTGACGCAGGCGCTGAATCTCCTTGTCGGGATCCTTGGCCGCCGGATTCAGGCCGACCCCGACCGAAAAGCTGGTCGGTTCCCCGATGGGGTTGCCGGTGGCGTCCCGGCCCTCGTTCATTCCGCGGATAATCCGGACGAGGCCGATGGCATTCACATCGAAGATCGCGGTGGCGTTCACGTAGTCCCCCGCGCGGGGGGGATCACCCTTGATCGCCAGAATATTCCGGATCCCCACGGCATGGGCCCCCAGCAGGTCCGCCTGGATCCCCATGAGGTTCCGATCCCGGCAGGTGAAGTGCATGTTGATGTCGAGCCCGGTGGCCTCCCGCACCAGGATCGCCGTGGGGAGGACCGACATCCTGACGCGGCCGAGCGAGCCGTCGTTGATATCCACAATCTCCACGCCCCGCTCTTTCAGAAGCTTGGCTCCCTGAACCAGCTTCTCGATGTTGTGCCCGCGCGGCGGGTCGAGCTCGACGGTCACCAGGAACTCGCCAGCCTCCAGCTTCCGGGCCAGGAGCGTGGGGGCCACGGTGGGTCGAAGGGCGGGAGCCTCCTCCCTCGCCGGGACTGACACCGAAACCCGCCGCGCGCGCACCTCCCTCGGGACGTGGCGGTCCACCGCGGTGCGCATCGCGCGGATGTGGTCGGACGTGGTGCCGCAACAGCCCCCGACGATCCTGGCACCCGCCTCCAGCATTTTGAGAGCGTAGTCGGCCATATAAGCCGGCGAGGAAAGGTAGATGAGCCGCTCGCCCGCCCGGCTCGGCAGGCCCGCATTCGGCTGGATCGAGATGGGCAGCGCGCCCGCCTCCGGGAGCATCTGCTCGAGGATGTCGTAGAGGATGCTGGACCCGACCGAGCAGTTGGCCCCGATGACCTGCACCGGCAGCCCGCGAAGCGCGCGCGCCACCTCGACCGCCGTCCGCCCCGTGAACGTCACGCCTTCCTCGGTGAACGCCATCTGGGCGATGATCGGCAGCTCCGTGATCGCGCGGACAGCCTCGACGGCCAGCCGGATTTCCTCAAGGTCTGAAAACGTCTCGATGATGAACGCGTCTACCCCGCCCTCGAGAAGTCCCTCGGCCTGCTCGCGGAAGGCGGCCCGGCCGTCGGCGGCGGTGATGGTCCCGAGGGGCGCCAGATACTTGCCCAGGGGCCCAATGGAACCCAGCACGAAGGCTTCCCGGCCCATGCTTTCGCGCACGTCCCGGGCGAGCTTCGCGCCCTTCAGATTGATCTCGCGCACTCGGGCCTCCAGGCCGTGCACCGCCAGCTTGAAGCGGTTCGCGCCGAAGGTGTTGGTCTCGATCAGGTCGGCTCCGGCGGAGAGATACTCGGCATGAATGGACTGGACGAGGCTGGCATTGTTCTCGTTCAGGACGTCGAAGCAGGCGTCGAGCGGCACGCCGCGGGCATAGAGCATCGTCCCCATGGCGCCGTCGCAAAGCAGCGGGCCCTCGGCGAGGCGGTCCAGCAACGGGCTCGGCCCCATCAGCCCACCCGCTCGCGCGACCGAAGCAACGCCTCGATCCGCCGAACCACCTGGTCCACGCTCGCCCGGGTCGTCTCAACGGTGAAGTGGGCCTGGCGGTAGTACGGTTCGCGCGCGTGGTAGAGCGCAGCCACTTCCTCCTTCGACTTGCCGTCAAGCATGGGGCGCGAGTCGGACCGGAGCGCCCGCTCGTACAGCGCCTCGAACTCGCCGGCGAGCCACACCACCGTCCCCATCGCCTTCAGCGCCTCCATGCGCCCCTCCCGACAGGGGAACCCTCCGCCGGTGGCGATGACGTCGCCGCGCTTCAGCCTGAGCAGATCGAGCAGGTCGGCTTCCAGCTCTCGAAAGCGCGCTTCCCCATGGGTCCGAAAGATCTCTGGAATCGACCGGCCCTCTTTGGCAACGATCAGGTCGTCGGTTTCCACGAAGCAGCGGCCGAGCCGCTTGGCCAGGAGTCGCCCCACGGAGGACTTCCCCGCCCCCATGAAGCCGATCAGAATGACGTTCTCGCTCGCATCCATCGGTAGCGAGCATGGTACCGCCGGTTCCAGAGAAAAGCAAAGCGGAAGGGACGGCCCCACTCACCCTCGATGCACCGTCCGATCGGCGGGGGCGCGTCGGTAGGCGCACGCCCTCATCCAGCACCGCCGACACTGGGTGAAGTAGTGGTCCACCCGAACCTCGGGTCCGATTCCCACCAGGAACGAGAGGCTCTTCGACGGGGTCATGTAGCACGCGCTGTTGAGCGTCACCCCGACGGGATCGCCCGGACAGAGGCTGAAGACGAGACGCTGATCCGCCACATCCCAGCCGGCGTAACCGGGGCTGACGCGGTTCGTGACCTTGAGCCGCTCGGCAATGGCAACCTGGCAGAGGAGATCGTTGACGTACTCGGCCAGGCACTCGGTGGCGGCCGAACCGACGCTGTCGAGCATCACCGCCAGGGGAAATTCGCGCGATTCCCACAGCTCCCTGACCCTGATCTCCAGGGCGCCCCCGATGGTGCAGACGCCGAACCCCACGCTCTCGATGACCCCCCACAGCCTGCCGATCTCGGGAATGCGGAACTCGACCCCGCCAGCCAGCACGATCGAGTCAGGAGCCTGCGCCGCCACGCGGATGGCCCGGTAGACCGCCCGAGGCGCCATGAGGCGCCCGCCCTCCGCGAGCGCCTGATCGTAGATCTCCACCACCTCGGGAGTGGGCCGGTCCGTTCCCGTCTTGTAGCCCTGGAAACGCAGCACGTCGTCGGAATCGATCTGAAGAGGAACGTCCGAAACGACGACAGGCGATGCGGCAAGAACCGAGCGGATCACTTCCTGCAGGAGCGGACGACTTCGGCGATGCGACGGATATGCTCGGGCGTCGAACCGCAGCAGGAGCCGACGATGTTGCAGCCGACATCCAGGAGGGCCGGATACTCGCGCGCCATCTCCTCCGGCCGCAGCTCATAGGTGACCCGCCCACCGGTCATGATGGGGAGACCGGCGTTGGGATACGCCACGAGCGGGGCGTCGGTGACCTGCCGCATTTCCCGAATGATAACGATGGCCCGGTCGGGACCGCGGCCACAGTTCATCCCGACCACATCGGCCCCCGCGCCGAGGAGGGTCTTGGCCACCTCCGCCGGGCTCTCCCCCCACATGGTCCGGTCGCGGTCGTGCTCCTGCTCGTACTGAAAGAACATGGTCGCCATCACGGGCAGATCCGTCACGGCCTTGCATGCCCGGATCGCGGCGGTGGTCTCCTGGGGGAACATCATCGTCTCGACCGCGAAGAGGTCCACGCCGCCTTCGGCCAGCGCCTCAGCCTGCTCCTTGAAGTTCTCGAAGTACTGCTCGTCGCTGGTGTCGCCGAGGGGCTCGTACTCGAGAGGCAGATGGCTCGTGGGACCGATGGATCCCGCCACCCACTTGCCGGGCGGACACACCTCGCGGGCCAGGCGAGCGCCCTTGAGGTTGAGTTCCCGGGTCCGCTCGGGGATTTTGTAGGCGCCGAGCTTCAACCGCGTGCCGCCGAAGGTGTTGGTTTCGACGAAGTCCGAGCCGGCATCGAAGTAGCCCGCGTGGATCCCGCGGACGATCTCGGGTTCGGTGTCGTTCCACAACTCCGGGCAGGCGCCGTCGGCGAGGCCGGCGGCGAAGAGCATCGTCCCGTACCCGCCGTCGAAGACCAAAATCTGGCCGGCCTTGACCCGCTCGATCAGCTCCCACCCGCGGCCCGGCACGGCGTTCCTACGTCCTGGCCTCGGCGGCCACTTCCTTGCCGAGCAGGGCTTTCGCCTTGATGACCGCAAGGGTGGAATCTCTAGCGTAGCCGTCGGCGCCGATCTCGTCCGCGTACGCCTGGGAGACCGGCGCGCCACCGATCATCACCTTGACCCGCTCGCGGACTCCGGCCTTGGATAGCGCGTCGATCGTCCGCTTCATGGCTGGCATCGTGGTGGTCATCAGCGCCGAGATTCCCACAATGTTCGCGTTATGCTCCTGCACCGCGGCCACGAAGACCTCCGGGGCCACGTCGCGACCGAGATTCACGACCTTGAACCCCGAGCCCTCGAGCATCATCGCGACCAGGTTCTTGCCGATGTCGTGGAGATCGCCCTGGGCCGTGCCGATCGCGACCGTTCCCAGATAGTCCGAGGTCTTCGAGGCGGTGATGAGCGGTTTCAAGAGGTCAAGGCCGGCGTACATGGCGCGGGCGGAGAGAAGCACCTGGGGGACGTAATACTCGTTACGCCTGAACTTCTCCCCGACAACGTCCATGCCGGGGATGAGCCCCTTGAAAATGAGATCCTTGGGATTCATCTGGAGATCGAGACCCTCCTGCGTCTTCTTCGCGACGGTGTCTTTGTCGCCCAGGATCAGGGCACGCGCCATGATGGGGTAGTCGAAATTGTTATCGCTCAACCGGATACCCCGACTTCTGCCACGCCGTCATCCCGCCGCTGACGTTGTGCCAGTTTTCCAGCCCCGCCTTTTTCAGCGCGCTGATCACCGTGCTGGATCGGAGGCCCCCGGAGCAGACGACGGCTTTGGGACGGTCCGCGGGAATCTGCGATCGTCGCTCCCCGGCCTCCCGCATCGGGATGTGCAGCGCGCCCGCAATGTGCCCCTCCCCCCACTCGAATGGCTCCCTCACGTCGATCACCGTAACGTCTCTGCCCTCCTCCACCCAGCCCGCCAGGTCATGCACGGTGATCTGGGGAACAGTGTCCAGGGGCAGACCCGCGGTCTTCCAGTCGATCAGCCCGCGCTGGAGGAACCCGAGGATGTCGTCCACACCCACGCGCGCCAGCCCCGTCAGCGCACGCTCGAGATCGGAGGGCCCCTGAGCCACAAGAATGACCGGAGTCCCGACAGGGACGAACCAGCCGACACGGTCACCGAACTGCGGGCTCTCGATCCAGACGTTGAGGGCGCCGGGGATGTGCCCCTGGCCGTAGGTCTCCGGGTCTCGCACGTCCACGACACAGGCCCCCCGGCCGATCTCCTCGTGAGCCTCGGCGGCGGTCAACGGGCGCGGCTTCGCCTCGCGGACCGGAATCAGCCCGCGGTTCTTGGCCACGATGGTCTCGAAGGAGGGCGGCTTGGGGGGGAGCCCGGCCATGATGGCCTCCACAAACTCCGCTTTGCTCCTCGCCTGAAGCGCCGAGTTAAACCGGCGCTCGAACCCGATGGTGGACCCACTCTTGGATGACATGGCGCGACCGCAGAGCGAGCCGGCGCCGTGGGCCGGATAGACCTCGACGCTATCGTCGAGGGGAAGGAGGACGCGGGAGATACTGTCGTAGAGGTCTCCCGCCGCCTGTTCGCCGCCGAGGTCGGGGCGGCCGACGTCGCCGATGAAGAGCGTGTCGCCGGTGAGCACGAACCACGGCGCCCGCGAGCGGGTGAGGTCGGTCACGAGAAGCGAGACACTGTCCGGGGTGTGCCCGGGCGTATGGAGGACCTTCAGCAGGACGGTGCCGAGCCGGATCTCATCGCCATCGCGGAGGGCGGTGTGGTCGAACGCCGCCTGGACGGAGTGATGAACGAGGATCCGCGCGCGCGTCTTCGCCGCCAGTTCTCGGTTGCCGGACACGTGGTCGGCGTGCAAATGGGTCTCGACGATGTGACTGATCTGGAGGCCCTTCTTGCGGGCGCGGGCGATATACTCGTCCACCCGGTCTCGGCCCGGGTCAACGATCACGGCCTCTCCTGATTGACCGCAGCCGATCAGGTACGACAGACAACCAGACTCCTCGTTGAGCACTTGCTGGAAGAGCATCGATGCGCTCTTTCTATCACAGGCAGGCGAACTTAGCAAGCAGAGCGGGGGGCAAACACGATCTCGACGACAAAAAAATGGAGCGGATCATCTGATCCGCTCCCCTACTCCCTGGCCTGGTCCCGCCGGCGTCATCTCCTGTGTCGGTGCCGGTGCCGGTGTCCTCCGTTTCCCTGGTTGACGTTGTTCCCGACATTCGCCTGACCGAGAGCGAGGCCGTTGCCGTTGCCCCCCGCGTTTACCTGACCCAGCGCAAGACCATTGCCGATGCCGGTTCCGTTAACCTGCCCCAGCGCCACCCCGCTACCGGTGCCCGTTCCGTTTACCTGACCCAGCACAGACCCGTCGCCAGCACCTTGAGCGCCACTCTGAAAGCTCCGCTCTACCGCGAGGCTCACACCCTGAGCATCCCTGGCGCCGCTTCCGGTGCCCAGCCGGGGACCGTCTACCCCGGCCTGCTCAAACGCGCCGACACCAGGCGCGGAGGCCAGGGCCGCACTCTCGACCTTGCTCGCGACGGCCTCTGCTTGGTCGCCGCTCTGCGCCTGCTGTGGCCGCGGAGGGGTCAGCCCGTTCAGGAACACCCTCAACTGATCTGCACTGACTTGAAAGCGCACCGGGTCTCGAT
>CAYRZF010000004.1:35721-44452 GCA_964428805.1 uncultured bacterium
TCACCGGTCCGGCGACGGCGATCACCTTCCCGGCGACCTTGGAAGGTTCGGCGGCGACGACCACGGCGATCAGGTGCCCCGTGAGTGCGCTCACTATCAGAACCAGGAGGAGACGGGCGATTCGCATCAAACCCTCCTACCCATCGAATTACTTCTTGGCCCGACCCGGCGGGGGTCCTGAATTTCCCTTGCCCGCTGCGTTGCCCCCGCCCTTCCCGTGCTCGGCATTCGCGGCCGGAGCGGCCGGCGTGGCGGCCACCGCCGGAATCGCGGGCGTGGCCGGCACGGCTGGAGCGGCAACAGCGGCTGCTGGCGTCGCCGCTACTGAAGGCGTCGCGGGTGTCGCCGGAGTGGGCGACGTGGGAGGCGCTGCCGGTGTGGCCGGCGTCGCGGGAGTGGCCGCTACCGCTGGAGTCGCAGGCTCCACCTTGCTGCTGTTTTGCGGGCTGCGCACACTCTGCGCCGATGTTGCCACCGCAACCCGCTCGACTTTATTCCCGACCGCCTCGGCCTTGTCCGCGCTCCGCGCTTCCTGCGGCCGTGGCGGGGTGAGCCCGTGCAACAGCACCTTGAAATCCGCCGCCGTGACCCGGAACCCGACGGGATCCTGTCTGCCGCTGACCCGGGCGACCTGGTACGCTCCGACCCGCGCCACATGCCCCGTCCCCCCCAGGCGGTTCGACACTTCCACCACGCCGGAGAGAGTGACGACCACCGTATCCCCCGACCGGACCGCGCTATCGCTGACCCCCTGAGCCACTTCCAGGACTCCCAAAAGCCCGAAGGCCCGGGCCGGGGCAAGCCGCTCCACCGTTTCCACGATGAAGTCCGTCCCGCGCACCGAGGCCACCGCGTTCCGCGTCCGCACCTCCACCTGGTCGCCCGGCCGCATCAGCATCCGCGCCACCGAAGCACGGACCTTCCCCGATATGAGCTCGGCCGTGTAGCGCACCCCGTCGGCCGTTGCTTCCTGGCGCAACTCCAGCCTGGAGAGCTCCCGCACCGTCACCGTCGTCGTGCCTCCAACGAGCACTCGCGCGATGCCGTCCTTGCGCGCCTCCACCACGTCGCGCCAGAAGAGGGTGTCCCGAAACTTTAAGGGTTGGGGAGTCGCGTCCGGTCGCGTGAGCGTCACGGGCCCGGCCACTGCGGTGACGGTGCCCGCGCGATTCAGTTTCTCCGCGCTGGAAACGCCTGTGGGCGCGGCCCATGTCAGCCCGACCACCCCCGCTACCACCAACAGAAGAGCCTTCTTCAAACGACGCTCCGGAGCGATGGACCGCCGGCGAGGCCGCTTAACTAAGCCGGCGCTTCCTCCTCGGTGCCCGAGACAGGCCACCGTGAGGGAACTGGGGAACTTAAAAGGAAAAGCAAGCAGGGTTCATGCCAGCAAATTTCCTCCGCAGTCGTCCTGTAACTTCTTGATTCCACAAAGGTTGAGCAGAATGCCAATCCCATTTCCCGACTCAAAAATGGCAATCCGGCTGCCAGGGTGGCACCACACTCGTGACAAGAGCGGGGCTTGGAACACGGAAATCAGGGGGAAAAGGCTCCTTCTTGGCGGGGGCCGGGAATCCTCCAACCTCAGGAAGACTCCCCTTCGGGGGGTAATCCCCCCGGAGCGACTGGAAAACTAAGGTAATCTACATTTGGCGCGTAAATGGCCTCATGTCAAGTCCATTCTTTTTTATTTCCTTCTCTTGGGAGCTATTATTGCGAGGCGATCAATTGCGGGGGCGACCCCGACGGTTTCTGTCTTGACCCGAGGCTTTGGGGCCTTCGGGAAATGGAGTCGGTTTGAGGCCGGCGGAAACAGCCGCGTTGCCCGGATCCGGCGCTATGGAGGGTACGGCTCTTTCACGACTGCCGCGTCTGCCGCCGGGAAGCGTCCCCTGATCGGAGAGCGGGCTCGTGGAGGGTCCGACGGTTGCCAGCTGCTCGACCTTGGCCGAAACAGATGGAACCGTGTCGCCACTCCTCACCTGCTGCGGTCTCGGTGGCGTCAGTCCCCAGAGCGTTTGCCTGAGTGTGTCCGGAGTGAACTGAAGCCGCAGCGGTTCTTGCATCCCGCTCACCCGCACACCCTGATATGCCCCGACCTGCTCCACCCGGCCCGTCCCCGCCAGTCGATTCGATACCTCCACCACGCCGGAGAGCGTGGTCACCACTGTCTCGCTCGCCAGCGCACCACGCTCCGGTACCCCCTGAGCCACCTCTCGAACCCCCAAAAGCCCGAAGGCCCCGGCCGCGGCGGGCCGCTCCACCGTTTCCACGATGAAGTCCGTCCCGCGCACCGAGGCCACCACGTTCCGCGTCCGCACCTGCACCTGCTCCCCCGGCCGCATCAGCACCCGCGCCAGCGAGGTCCGCACTTTCCCCGATATGAGCTCAACCGTGTAGCGCGCCCCCTCGGCCAGCGCCTCCTCTCGAAGCTCCAGCCGGGAGAGCTCCCGCACCGTTACCGTCGTCGTGCCTCCGAGGAGCACTCGCGCCATGCCGTCCTTGCGCGCCTCTACCACATCGCGCCAGTACAGGGCATCGCGGAACTTCAACGCCTGGGAGGACGCCGACTCGCGGTTCACAGTGACCGGCCCGGACACGGCCGTGACAACGCCAGCCGCTTTTTCGGTTTCCGCCGCGGAAATCCGCGCGGCAAGGCCAATGGCCAGGGCCAGCACCGCCACATGAAGACACCAGACTTTCAGCATTGGCCACTTGAGGCTGCAGCCGGCATGCCAGGAGAAGGTGGCAAGAAAAGAGTTCTTCAGTTCAACTAAGGGCCCGACAGGTGGCGGACGGAAGTACCGTCGTCCCCCCACGGCTTGGGGAGACCGAGGCCGGAGCATGTCAGCGCGTCAATCAGCGCCAAAAGCCGACAGGTTGACATCGGCGGGTGGAGGATCCTGACGAAATGAGTGTTCTGAAGCCGTCAGGATTGAGATCGCCGGCAGGAACGGCCCGGGCGAGGATCAGGAGGTGGAGGCCGGGGGTTGGCGTTTGACGAAGTCTTCGAGGATGTTTTCGGCCTCGAGCGACAGCCCAACGAATGCGAATCCTGCTCTGTCTTCGTTGCTCCAGATCACCCGGCCGTCAACCGCGAGCGACTCGGGGAGGCCGGGCAGGTTGATCCGGAGGCCGACGATGCGATTCGCCGGAATCCGCTTGGGCAGGTTACGCGCCGCCACTCCCGTGTGGCTGAGATCCACCATGACGGCCATGATGGAGACGTCCTCGTCCACGATGGTGAGCGGGGCCTCGAGGACGGCGCGTGCGGCCTGGCGCCCTTCTTCCTTTTCGACCGCGTAGATCTTCACCGGGATCTCCTTGCCCTTCACCTTCACCTCTCCCAGGTAGCGCGAGTAGAAGAGATGCTTGATCTCGTCGTGGGTGCCCTGGCTGATGACGATGGGGGAGAGGAACTCCTTGGTCAGGCCCTCCAGGCGGGAGGCGAGGTTGACCGTGTCGCCGATCGCCGTGTACTCCAGCCGCTGCTGGGATCCGATCGTGCCAACCACGGCTTCCCCGGTGTTGATCCCCACGCCGTTGCGGAGCCGCGCCCCACACTTGGCCTCCCAGCGTGCGGAGAGGATCTTGACCTGGTCCTGGAATTCCAGTGCCGTGCGCACGGCCTGCTCGGCATGGTTGGGCTGGTCGAACGGCGCGCCGTAGAGAGCCATGATCGCATCCCCGATATACTTGTCCACCGTCCCGCCGTGCTTGAAGACAATCTCGGTCATGGTGGTGAGGTAATCCCGGAGCATTTCGACCACCTCTTCGGGGGTGAGCTTCTCCGAAAGCGACGTGAACCCGCGGATGTCAGAGAAGAGCACGGTGACGCGGCGGCGGCTTCCTGCGAGGGAGCTTTCCGTCTGAGTTTGGAGAATCTCCTTGATGACGTCCGGGGAAAAGAACCTGGACAGTCGTCGCTTCTCCCGCTGCTCACGGATGAAGTTGACCACCACCGTCGTTCCGTATCCGAGGAAGAGAGCGACCTGGAAGGGAACCACGTCCACCCAGAGATACCAGGCGACGAAAACCCCCGACGCGGCGGCGGCGAAGATCGCAGCCAACGCCAGCATCAGGAGGAAGGCCCTGATGGGGCGCATCCGAGAGGTGAAGAGGCTCGCCAGGGTCGCAGCCACCACGGCCAGGACGCCTCCGACGTAGAGGTGGACCCGGGTCAGCCGGTTTCCCTGGAGGAGGGTCTCCAGCAGGTTGGCGTGGATTTCCACGCCGGGCATCTTCTCTTGCCCGGAGAAGGGGGTGGGAAACTCGTCGTGGAGGGCGGGAGCGGTGGCCCCCACCAGGACCACCTTTCCCGCGAAGGCCTCCGGCTTCACCTCGCCGTTCAGCACCTGATAGTAGGGGATAATCGGAAAGGTGCGCCTCGGGCCCCGGTAGTTGATGATCAACGTTCGTTCCGGAGGAAGGGGTTTGGCCGGGATCCCCGCCTTGACGGCAAGGTCGTAGAGAAGGAGATCGAAGCTCGGCTGGACGCCGTCCTGGAAGGGACGCCTGAACTCTCCCGACCGGACGAAGGCATCCTCATCGGTGATGAGGTTGACGAAGCCGAAGCCCGCCGCGCCCTCGCGGATCACTTTGATGGGAGGGTTCAGATCCTGCTTGTCGGCGAATTCCCCGCTGGTCTCACTGAAGACGGCTCCCAGCACCACGTTCCCGGCCCGCGCGACGGCCTGGCCCAGGGCTCGATCGTCGCGGGGGCCGCGCGAGCTCGGCTCAGGAAAGAGGATATCCAGCCCGATCGCCGCGGGACGCCCCGGCCTCAGGCGATCCAGCAACCGGCCGTGGAGGGCCCGGGGAAATGGCCAGGCGAGATTCAGCTCGTCGAAGGAATCCTCGTCGATGGAGATGATGACGATGGGTGAGGCCGGGCGAATGGGACCGCGGACGAGAAAGCGCACGTCCAAGCTCTTCAGCTCGAGGAATTCCAGGGCTCCCAGGAGGGTGACGAGCCCAACGGCTACTCCCACCCCGACCCCGATGAGCCACCGCCGGGCCGCACCGGGAAAAAATTTCATAGAGGCAGGTTAGCACAGGTCGGTGGGTACCAGCATCATTCCGAGGCTTGACCGGCAAGGTCTGCTAGACTAGAATCCGTCAAATGAAAATCAAGGTGCTCGGAGTTTACGGCAGCGAGGGCCAGGGACAGCGTCCCACCGCGTTCCTCGTGAACGATCGCGTGCTCGTGGACGCGGGCACCGTGCCGGGCGCGCTCAGCACCGAGGAGCAGAGGGAGATCGAGCACGCCCTGTTGAGTCACGCGCACCTCGACCACATCGCCGGGCTGGCCTTCCTCACGGACACGCTCGCCATCACGGCGGCCCGGCGGCCGGTGATTGCCACGAGCATCGCCCCGGTAGTGGATGACCTCAAGACGCACGCCTTCAACGACAGCCTCTGGCCCGATTTCACGACGATCCCCACGCCGAAGACCGCCGTCCTCGGCTACCGGACGCTTCCCGAGGAGGTGGAATCGCGGGTCGGCGAACTCTGGGTCACCCCGATCCCGGTGGACCACACGGTGCCGGCGGTGGGTTTCCTGATCCACGACGGGCAGACGGGTTTCGTCTATTCGGGCGATACCGGGCCCACCGAAAAGATCTGGCAGATGGCGCGGGGGCTCACGGGGCTCAAGGCGGTGATCGTGGAGACCGCGTTCCCCAACCGCCTGGAGGGCCTCGCGCGGGCGGCAAAGCACCTCACGCCGGCGATGCTGACTCAGGAGATGAAGAAGATGCCGTCCGATCTTCCCCTCTGGATCTACCACATCAAGCCGCACTTCTTCGAGGAGACCGCCGAGGAGCTCCAGAAGATCGACTCCGCCCGCATCCACATCCTCGAGCAGGGCAAAACCTACACGTTTTAGGCCTCGGGGAGGAGCACGGCGGCTTCCGCGCTGAGCCCCACCCGGACTCGATCACCCAGTCGAAAGATCCGCCCCTCCCCCAGCGCCGGCATTTCCACCCGAAGAGGCGGCCCCTCCCCCATCCGCACCTCGTAGATGTGGCGGTCTCCTTCGAACACCCGCGCGGCCACGGTCGCGGGAAACCCCGCGCCGCGCCCGATGGCCGCTTCCTCGAGCTGGAGAGCCTCGGGGCGCAGGCAGAGGAGGGCCCGGGCGCCAAGACGCCACCGAGCGGGATCGGTCAAAACGGGGAGCGCGATGCCCGCGCCGGCCTCCACCAGGACGCCCGTTTCCCTGAGCTCCGTCACGCGCACGGGCAAGAGGTTCGCTGCCCCGACGAATTCGGCCACGAACCGGTTGCGAGGCTGCCAGTAGATTTCCTCCGGCGTCCCTTCCTGAACCACCGCGCCCTCCTGGAGCACCGCGACGCGATGGGACAGGGCAAGCGCTTCCGCCTGATCGTGGGTCACGTAGATCGTCGTGATGGCGAGGTCACGCTGCAGCCGGGCCAGTTCGAGGCGCATCTGCGCCCTCAGCCGGGCATCCAGGTTGGAGAGCGGCTCGTCCAGGAGCAGAAGCCTTGGCTGGATCGCGAGAGTCCGGGCCAGCGCCACCCGCTGCTGCTGCCCCCCGGAGAGCTGCGACGGGCGGCGGCGCTCGAGTCCTTCCAAACCGACCTGGCTCAGGGCGGCGGCGACCTTAGAGGATAGCTGGGCGCGGGGAATCTTCCGTTCACGCAACCCGAACGCGACGTTCTCGTACACCGAAAGATGCGGCCAGAGTGCCCCGTGCTGGAACACCAGCCCCACATCCCGTTTCCACGGGGGGACGTGATCAATGGGCTCCCCGTCCAGGAGAATGCGTCCGGTGTCGAGAGGCGCGAAGCCCGCGATCAGGCGCAGCAGCGTGGTCTTGCCGCATCCCGATGGCCCGAGCAGCGTGAAGAACTCTCCCGGCAGGATGGTCAGCGACACCTCCCGCACCGCCCAGACCTCTCCGTACCGCTTTCCCACCCGTTCCAGTCTGACCTCGGAGGAGAGCTTCCGGCTCACGACGAGGCCTCCGCGCCGCCAGGACGGAAGCCCGGGTGGCGGCGAACCAGCGGAAGGCAGGCCCGGGCCGGCACGGCCAGCGCGACGGTTATGGGCACGGCACTAGAGCCTGAAGAGCGAGCCGGTTCCCCGGGCCGCCAGCCGGTACGCCAGCCAAGTTCCACACCCTACGAGAACGATCGCCACCACGCCCAGGGCGGCGCCAGGTCCCCGCCCGACGGCGGATTGCATGTAGATGTAGATCCCGTAGGAGAGCGGGCCCAGTTCGATGCGCGGCACGAGGAGGATGGTCGAAGAAAGCTCGACCGCGGAGGTGATGAACGCGATGAGCCCGCCGGCCAGGAGGCCCCGAGCCATGAGCGGGGCTGTCACGCGGGCGAAGGTTCGAAGACGATTCGCCCCGAGATTCTGGGCAGCCTCCTCCAGAGCTAACGGCAGTTGCTGGAGCGCCGCGTAAGCCCCCCTGACAGTGTACGGGAGCCTGCGCATGGCATAGGCGAGAACCAAGATCAGCCACGTCGCGGTCAACGGCTCGCCGAGCCCAGGAAAATCCCAGCCGTGAAAGACACGCAGGTAGCCCACCGCGAGAACCACCCCCGGAATCGCCAGCGGCATGGTGGCGATGGTGTCGAGCCACCCACGGCCGCGCACCCTTCCGCGCAGCAGGAGCCACGCGATGGCGGCGCCCAGCACCACGTCCACGATCGTCGCGAGCAGCGCGTAGCGGAGGGTGTTCCAGAAGAAGCTCGTCGTGCGGACCAGAATCTCTTCGTAATTTCCCAGGGTATAGGCGGTCGGAAAGAGGGAGAGGCTCCACACCTTTGAGAAGGAAAGCAGGACAATCCCCGCATGCGGAAGGAGCGCCGGCCCCAGGATCGCCGCCGCGATGAGCCATAGCCCGAACGCGCGGAGCCCTCGGAGCGCCCGCGGCTCGGCCTCGGCGCCCCGCTGAAGCGTGGCATACTCCGAGAGACCGAGAGCCGCCTTCGAACCCCAGAGCGCCCCCACGGACAGGACAACCAGGATGACGCAGATGACGTAGCCGTCAACGTCGGTGAGCCCCACGGTGGTCACGCGGAGATACGCCTGCGGAGCGAGGAGCTTCGTATAGTTCAGCATCAGGGGGGTGCCCAGGTCGTCGACGACGCGGATGAACGTGATGAGCGCGCCGGCCGCGTACCCGGGCAGCGCCAGCGGAAGGAGAACGCGACGAAACAGACGAAAGCCCGACGATCCGAGGTTTCGAGCCGCCTCTTCCAGCGACGGGTCGAGCCCAGCCAGCGCCGCCGCCGTATTGAGCATGATGAACGGAAAGTAGTGGAGGGTCTGGACCAGCACCACCCCGGTGAGCCCCTCCATCATCGGGAGAGTCGTCCCAACAGTCTGGGCGAGAAGCAGGTTCAGCGTCCCGCTGCGACCCAGGATCTGCTGGAAGGCCACGGCCCCCACGAAGGGTGGGATCACCAGAGGCAGCACGCTCAGGGTTTGGAGCGCCGTCTTGCCCGGAAACGTGTACCGGACAGTCAGGAACGCCAGCGGCACGCCGATCAGGCTCCCGAAGAAAACGGCCAGCAGGCCCGTGGCCAGCGTGTTGACCAGCGACTCGCGGAACAGGGGGCGCCGGAAGAAGGCGCCCAGGTGGCGGAACGTGAAGCCGCCGCTGTCGCCGGACATCGCCACCGAGAGCACCTGAAGGAGTGGGTAGAGGATGCCCCCCGCAAGCAGCGCGAGCAGCACCAGCATCAGAACCCCC
>CAYRZF010000004.1:44552-58533 GCA_964428805.1 uncultured bacterium
TGGGTAGAGGATGCCCCCCGCAAGCAGCGCGAGCAGCACCAGCATCAGAACCCCCTCCGGGTCCCAGAGCCGGGTACCCGCGCGGGGTACCCCCGCCGGGTACCCGCGCGGACCGCGTGGGTGCGTGGGTCCGGGGGTGCGGCGGAGCGAACGGAGATTCACGCGGGATGTCGGGTAAGAGCGCCCGGCAGGAGCAACCCGGGGCCGATCTCAACGAAAGAGGAATAGTGGGTGAAACGCGTATCCCGCGGCATGACCGACATCATCCACTGGTGCGGGAGGCCGATCTGTAACGGCTCGGCAGGAGCCCGCAGCATGCCAGTGGGCCTACCCCCACGAAGCCACGGCCTCCTGGCGGGTGGCGTGAACGGCCATCACCTTGATCAGGCGGGTCATCTCGAAGATCGAGCGAACGTCGTCCTGGAGCGCGCAGAGCTTGAGGTTGCCCCCGGCGGCCCGGGCCTGCTTCATGGCCGCCACAAGAGTGCCCAGCCCCGAGCTGTCAATATACCCGACGCCGCCCAGGTCCATGACGAGCTTGAGCTGGCCCTTGTCGATCAGCTCGGTCAGGACCCGTCGCACCTGGTCGGCGGCCCCCATGTCGAGGTCCCCGCTGGGAACCACGACGGTGACGCCTTTCGACTGCGTGACCTCGATTTCCATCATCGCCTCCTTCCGAGGATTATGCCGGCCGCGATCCCGACGTCCGTCCCGGACGATACTTCACCAGTGTCCATCGCGTGCCCTGCTCCTCCGTCACGTCAAAGGTGAGCTCATCCACAAACTGCCTGGCGAGGTGGAGGCCGATCCCGCCTTCGGGCACCGCATCGAGGTCGGGCGGCCGGTAGGAGTGCGGATCAAACTTCCTGCCGAAATCGCGCACCTCGATAATCAGCCGGTCGTCGGTCCCCCGCACTGAGACGTGTATCGGCTTTCCCCCGAGCGAATTGTACGCATGCCTGATGGAGTTCGAGCAGATCTCCCCAACCGCTACCTGGAGGCCGAACTGCTCGCGCTGCTCGACCCTGTGTCGCGCGAGCTCCAGCCGCAGCCAATCCCGCAGTCCGGCCAAGCGCTGTGGCTCGCTGGTCAACACGAACGTTCCCTTCGGACTCTCGCCCGTCATTGGGTCATCACGGCCGACTTTCTATCAGCATTTTTTCGAGTATAGCAAGGGAGCCGCAGCCGCTCAAACTCCTCCCCTAGGCCCGGAGGACAAGGAGGGTGAGGTCATCTCGGAGGGGCCCCGGGTTCTTCTTGATCTCTCCCGCGATGGCCTCCACCATTTCTTGCGGCCGCCTGTCACGGTTGGCCTCGAGAAGGGCATTCAGGCCCTCAAGCCCAAGCATGCGGCCGTTCGGCCCGATGGACTCCACCACCCCGTCGGTGAAGAGCGCGAGCAAATCCCCCTCGTTCAGCTGGAGCGCCCGCTCACCGAATTCGGCGTCATCCAAAGCGCCCAGGGGCGTGCCCTCCGCCTCCAGCGTCTGCGGCCGCTGACCCGGGCGAAGCAGGATCGGCTTGACGTGGCCGGCATCCCCATACACCAGCTGCCGGCCCGGCCCCAGCAGGCAGAAGAACATGGTCACAAACATCGAAGGAGGGATATCCCGGCAGAGATGGCGATTGATGCGGGCAAGCACCTTGCCGGGAGGTTCCCCGTCCGAGGCGGTGACCCGGAAGAGCGTGCGGACCATGATCATGAGGAGCGCCGCCGGGATCCCCTTGCCCGACACGTCGCCCACCGAGATCCCGAGGGTCCCGTCCGGCATCGGGAGGAAATCGAAGAAGTCTCCGCTCACGGCCTCCGACGAGTACAGCACGGCTCCCATCTCGACCCCGTGAGTGGGCGGTGGGACCTTCGGAAGAAGAGACATCTGGATCTCGCGCGCAACCTCGAGTTCCCGAGACAGTCGCTCGACTCCGCGCTCCGAGAACCAGTCTCCAAGGACACCCATCAGGGGGTTCAGGTAGCGGAGCTTTTCGCTGCGTTTGAGGAGCGTGTGGATTCGCGCCAGCAGCTCGTCCGCGGCGAAGGGTTTCGGCACGTAATCGTCGGCACCGAGCTGGAGACCGGCCACCCGCTCGGCCACGGCCGCCTTCGCGGTCAGCATGATCACCGGAATTTGCGACGTGGCCGGGTTGTTTCGGAGCGCCTGGAGGACCCCCAGCCCATCGAGGCGGGGCATCATGACGTCCAGCAGGATCAAGTCAGGGAGGGACGCCTTGACGCACTCCAGCGCCTCGATCCCGTCGGAGGCGGTGACCGCCGCATACCCGGCGCTCTCCACCACCGCCCGGGCCAGCTCTACGTTGTCGGGATTGTCGTCCACGACGAGGATCTTCGCGACTCGATCGGTATCAGCCATGAACGCTCTCCGTGGTCACGCGCCAGTCACGCCTTCAGGATGAGCAGCGTGAGGTCGTCCCGGCTCGGACCTCGGCTTCGACGGCGGATCTCGTCGAGCACGGCCTGAACGACCGCCTGCGGGTGCTCCGTTCGGCGCGGCTCGATCAGGGCAGCGAGGCCCTCTACCCCGAGCGCCTGTCCCGACGGGTCGGTGGCTTCCACCACCCCGTCGGTGTAGATCACCACCAGATCACCGGGCTGAAGGACCACTTCCTGGTGCGGGTACCTCATCGCCTTGAAAGCGCCCAGGACCGGCCCTCCGACCTCGAGGACCTGCGGCCGCTCTCCGGGCCGGAGCAGGAGCGGATTGACATGACCCGCGTTAATCAACCTCAACCGGCGGTCGGCACCCAGCGGCAGCACGCAGAAGACCATGGTCACGAACATCGAGGAGGGAAGATCCCCGTAAAGAAACCGGTTCAACCGGGCGACAATCTCTTCCGGCGCGATCAGCTCCGAGGCGGTGGCGCGCAGGAGCGATCGGACCATGACCATCACGAGGGCCGCGGGGATCCCCTTCCCCGACACGTCGCCGACCACAAAGCCGATCCCGCTCGGCATCGGGACGAAATCGTAGAAATCCCCGCCGACGCTCTTGGTCGGCACCACCATCGCGCCCACCTCCACGCCCCCCAGGGTAGGCAGGGACGGCGGCAGGAGCCGGAACTGGATCTCCCGAGCCGTCTCCAGCTCGTGACCCAGCTGCTCGATGCCCTGGGTCGAGAACCATTCCCCCAGCACGCCCATGAGCGGCCCGAGCGCCCGCACCTTCTCGCTCCGCTTGAGGAGCGAATAAATGCGCGCCAGGAGCTCCTGCGGCTCGAACGGCTTCGGCACGTAATCGTCGGCGCCGGTCTCAAACCCCTTGACCCTGTCCTCGACGTGGGTTTTCGCGGTGAGCATGATGACGGGAATCTGCGAGGTATCCGGGTTGTCACGGAGCGCCCGGAGCACTTCCAGGCCGTCGAGCCGGGGCATCATGACGTCCAGCAGGATCAGGTCCGGCGGCGACTGCCTCACGCGCTCCATGGCCTCGACCCCATCAGCGGCCCGCACCACAGTGTAGCCCGCGCGCGTCAGGATCACGTCCATGAACCCGCTGACCGCCGGGTCGTCGTCGGCGAAAAGAATCGTCGCATTCTGCCTTCCGTTCATCGAGACCTCACCGCGTATTCATCCGTCTCATCCCCGCAATGCAAATCGAAAACCAGCGAGGCCGGGGCCTTCAATGTTGAGGGGTTCCGTCACCCTCTCTCGGAGCAGGATATGCCAGGCTGACACCCAGATGTCACGCTGGCGCGTGCCCATGCAAGTCTCAGGCACGCTCCTACCTGGCGCCGGCCGAGGCGCGCTCGGCGAGCTCCCGGGCGCGGGCGTAGTTGGTCTTGGCGAAGTTGTCCCACTCGGTCTCGAGCTTCGACTTGACGTCGGGGTTGTCCTTGAACGCGGCGTTGACTTCCTTGTCCGAGGCGCGGGTGGCGTCCACCGGCACGGAGGTCGCGAGCTTCCTCGCCTCGCTGAGGGCCGCCTCGGCCTGGGGAAGGCTCCGGCCTGCCGCCTTGGCTTTGGCGAGCGCGCCCTCCGCAGCAAAAATCGCGGCCCAGGCGGCCTTGAGCTCGGCGTGGCGGAAGGTGATCAGATGGTCGTAGAGAGAGTTCACGACGTTCCGTCGGGAGGTGGAGAGCTTGGAGTCAAAGTTGACCCCGCCGAGCTTCATCGTGAAGAGGTTCGGGTAACTGGCGGGAGCTCTGGCATAGAGGTCGGGGACCACCGGAAGCCGGCCGATTTCAGACGAGAAGAGCAGGAGCTGCCCCTGGTCGGACAGGAGGTACTCGACGAAAGCCCGCGCATTCTCCGGGTTGGGGCCGCCCCTGATCGCCCCGACGGATGCGGGCACGACCGAGGTCAACGACGGGTAGGCGAAGCCGATCGGGTAACCCGAGGCGATGGCGCTCAGGCCGAAGAAGTCGATGACCACGCCGATTCCATACTGTCCGGAGATGACCGCCTCCGGCACGCCGAAGCTGCGCTCGGTAATGGACCCCATGTTGCCTCCCATCTGAAGCAGCAGGGCCCACCCTTTGTCCCAGCCGTACGCCTGAAGGATCACCTCGATAGTCAGGTGCGTCGTGCCGCTGCGACTGGGGGCCGATATCACCAGGTGGCCGTGGTAGCGCGGGTCCGCCAGATCGGTCCACTCCTTCGGCGGGGAGAGCTTGTGGAGCGCGAGGTAGCGCGTGTTCCACATGAGGCCGTAGCCCGAGACGGCGAAGCCGAAAAAGTGCCCGTCGGGGTCGTGGATGGGGAAGGTCCCGATGCTCTTCGGAATGCGCTTCAGAAGAGCCTCGGGCAAGGACAGCCTCTCCAGGAGGCTGTCAGCCTTCAGCACCTGGAAGGCATCCACCGCCGAAGCCCAGAAGATGTCGGCGTCCGGCCTGGCCCGGGTCTCGCGCAAATACGTGATCGCCGCGTTGGTCTGCTGAGGTTTGATGACCACCCGCACTCCCGGCCTCGCCCCCTCGAACGCCTTCTTGTAGGCCTCGAACAGTTCCTTCGGAAAGGACGTGATGATCACCACTTCTCTTGTCGCCCCCAGCGCCGACGGCACGGCCGCGGCTATCGCCACGCCGAGGACCACGAGACTCAGCAATAGGCGCATGCACCCTCCGGGGGCCCGCAGACGGTGAGGATCGATACGGCGCACATTATAGATCAGGAGGAAGCAAAAACCGGCATCATCGCGGACGGCCGCCCGGCTCGCCGCGGAGCAGGAGGGTCTCCAGCGCCGGGAGGGCGTCCAGCAGCACTTCACCCACGACCTGGAGGCTTTGCGGGGACAGTTTATCCAGCGTGTCCTCCGGCGTATGCCAGTAGGGGTCGTAGGCGAAGTCGATGAGGAGCGTCGAGGGGATCCCCGCCTTGAGAAAGGGGACGTGGTCGTCCTCCACGGTGAGGGTTTCATCGAGAAAGTGGGCCCGGTGACCGAGCCGCCGGGCGCTCCCCCACAGGAGGTCCGTAAGCCAGGGGGTCGAGCTCGGGTCACGCCGGATGTCGAGCTGTCGATCACCGATCATATCCACCACGATGACCGCCCGGAACTGTCCGAGCCGCCCATCCCGCTGAACAGACGCGACGAGGTGCCGCGAGCCATAGATCCCATCGGTCGCGCTCCAGTCCCGCCGCGCCTCCTCCCCGTCGAAGAAGACGATCCAGTAGGTGAACTCCCTCGGCCGACGGGCGAGCACCTTGGCCAGCTCCAAGAGGAGCCCACTGCTGGACCCCCCGTCGTTAGCCCCAACGAAGGTGAAATTCGGGAAGAACTTGGTGTCGTAGTGGCCGCCCACGAGGATCACCTCCGGCCGGCGGCCAGGCAGCTCGGCGATGATGTTGACCATCCGAAGTGGCCCGTCGAGAGTCTGGGCCGTGAAGGGTTGCTCGCGGACCCGGGAGCCCGTCTTCCGGAGTTCGTCCACGATGTAGCGCCGGGTGCGGGCGAGGGCCTCCGATCCCGCCGGCCGCGGCCCGAACCCCACGAGCCGCTCGACGTGGGCGAAGGCCGCCCTGCCGTCAAAGGCCGGTCCCGCGTTGGCCGGGGGTGAAGGCAGCAGGACGGCCGCCGCCAGCACGGCTAGGAGCCGGTTCACCGAGTTCGCTCCCGCGGCTTGAGCCCCACGACGCCGTAGAAGTTCAACGTCATGAGAAAAGTCTTCGCGTATGCCCGGGCCTCGATCCCCGCCAGCCAGCGCTCGGCTTGTTGCTCCCCCACGATCTTCCACTTCACCGCGTTCTCTGCCCGGCGCTGGAGAAAGGTCCGGCTCCACGGCTCGAAGGTCGTGTCCTGATAGACGTCGGTAATGAGACGCACCGACTCGAGGCCGAGAGAACAGAACTTCCGGTAGAGGGTTCGGCCGCTCAAAGGATCCGCGTAGATCTTCTCAGCCACCCCGTCGAAGATCCGCCGGGTGAGCGCCCGGTCGGGATGGTCGAGAGCCAGGGTGCCGAAGTCTTGATCCTGCACTGCCACCACGCCTCCCGGCCGCGCCACGCGGATCATCTCCTCCAGGAATCGGTCGGCGTCCGGCACGTGCAGGAGCACAGTGATGGCGAGCGTCGCGTCGAACGTCCCGTCTCGGAAGCGGAGGTGGGCGCCGTTTCCCACCTCGAAGCGGACCCGGGAGGACAGCCCGTGCTGGCGCGCCAGCCGCCGCGCCTCGCGCACGAACACCCGGCTCGGGTCCACGCCGAGCACCTGCCCTTTGTCGCCGACGAGAGCGGTCACGTCCCGGCAGACCACGCCACTGCCGCTCCCCACCTCCAGCACCTTCCATCCTGGCCGGATCCGCGCAAAGGCCAAAAATCGCCGCCGGAGGCGGACCTGGGTCGGCGTCCTTCCGCGCGCCTCCAGGCTCTCGACCATTTGAAGCGGGTCCGGCTGGCGGTCCACGGCACGGTAGGGATCCGGATGCAGAGCCATCGGTTTAGCCGAAATATTCGGGGCAGAGGTCAGCCAACAGCGCCAGAAGCCCGCCGGCCTCAGGCGTCGGGGCCACGCGGTCGGCTCCGGCGCGCACGGCCGGCGGCGAGTTCGGCATGGCGACCCCGACCCCAGCGCACCGGATCATCTCAAGGTCGTTCTCCTGGTCGCCCACCGCGATCGCGCGGGAAAGCGGGATCCCAAGGTGGCGCCCCAGCACCTTGAGCGCGTCACCTTTGGAGACCCCCTGGGGGAGTAGCTCCAGGTAGTCCGTCCGGCTCAGCACCAGCCGGGCCTGAGACTCCGTCGCGGGCGCCAGCTCGGCGCGAAGCGTGGAGAGATCCGCCGGATGGCCGATGAAGAGACACTTGATGAAGGAACCGTTTCGCAAAAAAGACGCCGGCTCGAGGATTCTCTCCGCCTGCACCCCCATCTCCCGACAATAGGTCCGCACGGGATGGGTCAGCTCGAGACAGTAGAGCGTGTCGTCCTGATAGAACAGCGGATGCACCGGGGCGTTGGCATAGATCCCATGAATCTTCCAGGGGAGCCCCGGGGGAAGCCCGGTAACGGAGAGGTTCTCTCCGGTCGCCGGATCGCGCACGAGGGCGCCGTTGTAGAGAATCACCGGGGCCTGAATGCCCAGCTCCTCCCAGTAGGGCCGGGTGGCCGCGGGCATGCGCCCGGTCGCCAGCGTGACCGCGCACCCACGCCCGACCGCCCTCCGGATGGCGGCAACCAGCGTCGGATCCAGCGTCAGCGAATGGTCGAGGAGCGTCCCGTCCAGGTCCAGGACGACGAGGTCGAACGACGGCATGGTCGCGGCACCCCCTCGTTCACCCGTCGCCGCGGATCGCAGAATAGCGGGCGGCACATTCCCGGCTACAAAAGTAGTGGGTCGTTCCCCCCGCTAGACGGGTTACGGCTCGGGAGCGCAGGACGTAGGTGTGGCAAACAGGATCTTGCACGAGCTCGTCCCGGGCCACCGGGGGCCGCCGGGCACCACTTGAAGGATGGTCGCCTCGAGGGAGGAAACGGCGCACAATCGGCCAGAGCAGGAAGAGGAGGAGAAGGAGCCACCCGAGGAAGAAAAGACCGCGCATATGGGATCAGGCGGAATCGGGGCGGATAGACAGCGTACGGAGAAACTCCCGATCCTGAGGGGTGAGTTCGACGTCGTCGCCCTGCAACACCTCCGCGTCGGCGCCAGTCCCGGCGAAGAAGATCGCCGTTTCGGCCCCGCTCTTAAGGATCTCCTCCACCGTTTCGCGGGCGGCCTGCGACCCAGCCAGCGAGCACTCAATGGCCCGGAGCAGCTTTTCCATCAGCCCGTCAATGTGCTTGTTAGGCGCCATCCCGTCAGTAACGATACCGGCCGCTCCCTGCCCTGTCAATGTTCCGGGCTTGGCAGCCGGGACTCCCTCGCCCTCCGGCGAGGGGCCCGCGCCCTCCGGCGAGGGGCCCGCACCTGCTATCTTAGGAAGGCGAGGAGGAACCCATGAGCCGAAGACCGTGGACGTTCGTTCGTTCCACCCCGATCCATTCGCGCGGGAAGCTGACGCTCAGAGAGGATGTCTGGCGGCTCCCCCCGGGCCGCGAGGAGACCTATCCGATCCTCTCGGTCGGAGTGACAGTGGGAGTGGTGCCCTTCGTGGACCCGGATCACGTCGTGCTGGTACGACAGTTTCGCCACCTGACTCGGGAACACTCCTGGGAACTGCCGGGCGGCGGGGCGCTGGCAGGCGAGTCCCCGGAGGAGGCGGCCCAGCGCGAGCTCCGAGAGGAGGGTGGGTATCGTTCCGGGCGCCTCTCATTCCTCTGCCGCTTCTTCCCCTCCAACGCGTACCTCGACGAGACCGCCTACTGCTACATCGGCGAGGAGCTCGCGGCCGACCCGCTCCCCTCCGACGACGACGAGTTTTTTGAACGGCGAGTCGTGCCGTTCGTGGAAGCGCTGGCGATGGCGCTGGACGATCGGATCACCGAATCGGTCTCCAAGGTGGCCCTGCTGGCGATGGGACTGAAACGGGGGTATGCTGCACTCAATGGATGAGCGCGTGCCCACGCTCCTGTGCGTAGACGACGATCCGGTGGTGCTCCAGGTCTTGAAGGAATATTTCACCCTTCAGGGCTTCGGCGTGCTCACTGCGAGGACCGGGGTGGAGGCGTTCCTCCACGTCGTGCGGTGGGCCCCCCAGGCGGTGATCCTCGACGTGTTCATGCCCCGCCTCGGTGGACTCGAGGCGCTGAAGCGTATCAAGAAGCTCGACCCCGAGATCCTGGTCATCCTCATCAGCGGGGTGCCCAACGCCCTGGAGATGGTCGAGGAAGCGGGGCTGACCGTGGCCGGGGCTTTCACGAAGCCGGTGAGCCTGGACCGGATTGCGGAGATTCTGGCCCGGGCCGGAGTGAGGCCGTCGAGGACACCCCCGAAAGCGGCCCCCGGAGACATCCCCGAGCAGGCCCGGCGCGCCACCCGGATCCGGGCCCTCGTGGTGGACGACGAGCCAGAGGTCCGGGAGATGCTCACCGACTACCTTCGTGAGAACGGGTTCGAAGCGGTCGGGGTGTGGGACGGGGAAGAGGCGCTTCGCCGGATTCCGGGATTCCGTCCGCACATCATCCTGCTGGACATCCTGATGCCCGGTCTGAGCGGAGTGGAGACCCTCCGCCGGATCAAGGCCCGGCTCCAGGAAACCTGTGTCATCGTGATCACCGGCCACGAGGACGTGGAGACCGCGCGGCGCACTCTCGAGCTGGGAGCGGTGGACTACTTGCGTAAGCCGGTGGATCTCGGGGCTATGGACTCCCTGCTGGGGATACCTCCAGGCCAGCGCCCCGACCGCCCCCCAAGCACCTGAAGTCGGCTTGCCGCCTCGATTGATCAGGCCCTGATCTTCTCGCCCTTGGGGTCATAGAGGGGCTCCGTGGCGACTTCCGCAGGGATGACTTCCCCAAACACCTCCACCGCCAGGGCTGTCCCCGTCGCTGCCAGGGCCGTCGGCACATAGCCATAGGCGATGGATTTTCCGACGGTGTAACCGTAGCCCCCGCTCGTCACCCGCCCCACGGGCTGGTCCTTGTAGAGAATCGGCTCGCCACCCAGCGCGACGGCGACCGGATCGGCCAGGGTCAGGCAGACCAGCCGCCGCGGGAGCCCGCGCTCGCGCTGGGCGATCAAGGCCCGGCGCCCGATGAATTCTCCCTTGTCGAGCTTCACGCAGAAGCCGAGGCCGGCCTCGTAAGGGGTGTATTCGGGCGTTACCTCGGCGCTCCAATAGCGGTACCCCTTCTCCAATCTCAGCGAGTCAATGGCCCGGTAGCCGGCAGCCACCAATCCGAATTCTCGACCGGCCTCCCAGAGGGTGTCCCAGACGCGGAGCCCCTGATCCATCGGCATGTACATCTCCCACCCGAGCTCTCCGACGTAGGTGACGCGCAACGCCAGCACCGCCACGCCGCCGACGGTGATTCGCCTGGCCGTCAGGTACGGGAAGCCGGCGTTCGAGACGTCGTCATCCGTCGTGAGCTCCAGGATCACGCGAGCCCGAGGCCCCCAGAGGCCGAGACACGCGTAGCGATCGGTGACATCGAGGGCGGTGACCGTGCCGTCGGCCGGCAGGTGAGAGCGGATCCACGCCAGGTCGTGAGGACCGAAGGCCGTGCCGGTGATGAGAAGGAACCGGTCCGCCGCCACGTGGGTCACGGTCAGGTCGCACTCGATCCCGCCCTGCTCGTTCAACATCTGAGTGTACGTGACCGAGCCGACGGGCTTGTCCATCTCGTTATCGGTGAGCCGCTGGAGCAGACGCAGAGCACCCGGACCGGACACTTCCAACTTGCTGAACGAGGTCTCGTCGAAAAGCCCGGCGCGCTCGCGCGTCGCCCGATGCTCGGCCTCGATGGCCGGCGACCAGTGGCGCCGCGCCCAGTCGCGAGCCTCGTAGGTCGGTTTGAAGCCGTTGGTGTTGACGTCAAACCAGTTGGGCCGCTCCCACCCCGCCTTCTCCCCGAAGGCGCACGCCAGGGCCTGGAGCCGGGGGTAGGTCGGCGAGAGCCTGCGGCCCCTCCCCGCGCGACGTTCCTCGAACGGATAGTGGATGTCGTAGTAGGTCGAGTAGGTCTCCACGACCTGTCCCAGGGTATAGTCACGGTCGGTGTAGTGGGGTCCGAACCGGCGCAGGTCCATCCGCCAGAGGTCCAAGCGCGGCCGTCCCTCGACGATCCACTCCGCCATCACCTTGCCCACGCCCCCCGCGCCGGCGATGCCGTGGGCGCAGAACCCGGCGGCGACGAAGAAGCCCCTCGCTTCCGGCGCCTCGCCCAGGATGAACTCGCCGTCGGGCGTGAACGCCTCCGGACCGTTGATGAGCCTGATCACCTCGGCGCGGGCGACAGCCGGGACGCGCGACACCGCACCCTCCATCAACGCGTCGAAGCGCTCCCAATCAGGAGTCAGGAGCCGGTGGGTGAAGTCGGGCGGGATCCCGTCCAGTCCCCACGGCGCCGGCCCGCGCTCGTAGCCGCCCATGACCAGGCCCCCGACCTCCTCGCGGAAGTACACGAGCCGATCAGGGTCCCGCAGCGTCGGAAAATCTTTGCGGACCCCGTCGATCGGCTTAGTGGTCAGGTACTGGTGGGCCATCGCGACGATGGGGATGCGGACCCCGACCATCCGCCCGATCTCCGGCGCCCAGATCCCCGCGGCGTTGACGACCACCTCGGTCTGGATCGTGCCGTGACTCGTGACGACGGCCGACACCCTGGCATTGTCCACCGTGATCGCTTCGACGCTGACGCCGGTGCGGAACCTCACGCCGTTCGCCCGCGCCCCCTCCGCAAGAGCATACGTCAGGCCTGCCGGGTCGATGTGGCCATCGGTGGGAAGGTAGGCAGCTCCTTCAAGCCCCTCGGCGCTCATGAGAGGAAAGAGGTCCACCGCCTCGCGCGCGGTGATCACGCTCAGGGGGAAGCCGAAGGTCCGCGCCCAGCCGGCCTGGCGCTTCAGCTCCAGGAGCCGCTCTTTGGAGGAGGCCAGCCGGAGGCTCCCCACCTTGTGCCAGCCCGGATCGCGCCCGGTCTCCTCGCCGAGCCGGTCGTACAGCTCGACGCTGGCCATGTTGATCCGCGTCAGCGCCACGGAGGAGCGGAGCTGTCCCACGAGGCCAGCGGAGTGGAACGTGGAGCCGGAGGTCAGCTCGCCCTTGTCGAGGACGACGACGTCGCGCCAGCCCATCCGGGCCAGATGGTAGGCGATGCCGCACCCCGCCACGCCGCCGCCGATGATGACAACCCGGAAGTGATCCGTCACGCCGGCGACCCGGTACCCATCATTGCGACCTGATCCGGGGCTGTCCGGGTCCAGGCCTGGCTACGCCGCGTCACCCCGCGCATGAGCAGCCAGTAGCCGAACCGTACCGCGAGCCCCACCGAGATGATCAGGACCGACAGGGCCGCCGCCTGTTCGGTGTCCCCGGCGTCATCCATCAACAGCACGGCCACCGCAGCCAGCTCCGTGCCCGGGGCGACCAGGAACACCACCGCCGAGAGCGTGACCATGGCGTTGAGGAAGAAGTACATGCTGATCGCGATGATGGACGGCAATGCGATGGGCACCGTGACCCGCCAGAAGGTTTTATAGAACGGCACCCCCATGGAGGCCGCCACGTGCTCGAATTCGGCATCCATCTGCTTCAGCGATGTGGTGGCGGTGAGGAACGGGACCGTGAAGTAGTGGATCAGGTTGGAGATGATCAGAATGGCGAGGGTCCCGTACAGGCGGTTGAGGATGCTCCCCGAAACGTTGAACGTGAAGATGTAGGCCAGCCCGAGCACCATCCCCGGGATGGACAACGGCAGGAGCGAGATCATGTAGAGCGGCGTGCTCGCGAGGGTCCGGCACTTCTCGACCAGGTACGCGCCGATGAAGGCGATCGCCGTCCCTACGACGGCGGTGAGGAACGAGACGTAGATGCTGTTCAGGAGGGGTGTGTAGACGTACACGGTGTCGAAGAGGCGCGTCCAGCCGCCCACCGCGTCGAAGCTGTAATGCTTGAGCGTCAAGCCAAGCTTGTACGGCCACCGCTCCACCAGGGACACGGCCAGGATCACCAGGTAGATGGCCGCGATGCTGGCCGCAATGGCGGCGCAGCAGGCGAACAGGCCCGCCTCCACCAGCGGGTTCTTCCTCGGCTCCAGCGGCTTGGCGGACGAGCTGACTAGCGCGTACTGCCGCCGCTGGACCAGGCGGTCCACGCCGAACGCCACCAGGGCCGGGATCAGCAACACGACCGATACCGTGGCGCCCATGGTGAAGTTCTGCTGGCCGATCACCTGGTTGTAGATCTCGGTCGCCATCACGGAGAATTTCCCGCCTATGATCTTGGGGACGCCGAAGTCCGTGATGACCAGGGTGAAGACGACGAAGCAGGCGCTCATCAGCCCGTATTTGACACCGGGGAGGGTCACCGTGAAGAACGTCTTGAGCCGGGAGGCTCCCAGCGCCGCCGCCGCGTCATAGAGGCGCGCATCCGTGGCGCTCAACGCGGCAATCAGGATCAGCATGGCGTGCGGAAAGCAGTAGAACACTTCCGCCATGACGATGCCCTTGGCGCCGTAGACCCCGATGTTGATGCCCGTCGTCCGCGTCCAGATCCCGTTGTTCCCAAACAGGAACACGAACGCGATGGCCTGGACCATGGAGGGCGCGAAGATGGGGAGCATCGCGATGACGCGGAACACCCCTCGCCACGGCATGAGGGTACGCGTGAGGGCGTACGCGTACACAAAGGCGAGGCCGACCGTGACGATCATCGCCACCACCGAAACGTACAGGCTGTTGGTGATCGACGCGGCGATCGCGGGCGTCGAGAAGTAGCGGACATAGTTGGCGGCGCCGATGAACCCGCCGTCGTTGTTGAGCAGGCTCCGCCAGAGCACCTGGCTCATCGGATAGAGCACGAAGAAGTAGAGAAAGAGACCCAACAGACCGATCAGGACGTAGCGCAGCACCGCCTGGCCATCTAGCCGGTGGCGGACCGTGCTGTCGGGAATTGCCGCAGCAGAAGCGTCGGCGGGGAGGATGGCCACCGGGGTCA
>CAYRZF010000004.1:58633-61115 GCA_964428805.1 uncultured bacterium
CTGTCGGGAATTGCCGCAGCAGAAGCGTCGGCGGGGAGGATGGCCACCGGGGTCAACCGCCGTCGGAGAAGATCCGGAGCGCTTCAGGCTTGAGCGCGAGGGGGAGCTCGGCACCCTCCTGCACACCCACTTCGGCGAGGGCGTTCACGGCGACGTCGCATTCCAGGGTGGGCTTGGTCTCGCCCGGCAGGGCGAGGCCCAGGCGGGTGAAGGCGCCCAGAAACTGGATCGCGCAAACTCGCGTGACGATCCGGTTCTCCCCGTCCCGGGCGGCCGGGCCGATCAGGATCTCTTCAGGGCGGATCGCCAGCGTCAGGCGGGATCCGGCCGGCAGCCGCGGGCCCGGTCGATGCCGCAGTTCCACGGAGCCGACCCGTGCCCAACCCGGCTTCTCGCCGGCCGTGGCCTGGATGAAGTTCATGTGGCCGACGAAGCGGGCCACGAACAGGGAAGAGGGTTCGGTGTAGATCTCGAACGGTCCGCCGATCTGCTCCACCACGCCGTGGTTCATCACCACGATGCGGTCCGCCATGGTCAGGGCTTCTTCCTGGTCGTGGGTGACCATGATCGTCGTGATGCCCAGACGGCGCTGAAGGGCCTTGACCTCAAGCCTGAGAGACTGGCGAACGCGGGCGTCCAGGGCGGAAAGGGGTTCGTCCAGCAGCAGCAGCGACGGTGACGGGGCCAGCGCCCTGGCCAGAGCCACGCGCTGCTGCTCGCCGCCGGACAGCTGCGCCGGATACCGGTGCTTGTGGGCGCGCAGGTGAACGAGATCGAGCAGCTCGTCCACGCGCTGTTCAATCCGAGCCCGCGGGACCCGCCGCGTCTCGAGGCCGTAGGCGATGTTGCGCGCGACGGTGAGGTTGGGAAACAGGGCGTAGGATTGGAAGACGATGCCGTAATTCCTCTCGCTGGGCGCGAGGGACGAGACATCCCGCCCCGCCATCCTCACGACGCCCAGGTTCTGGCGCTCGAGACCGGCGATGATGCGGAGAAGAGTCGTCTTGCCGCAGCCGCTCGGACCCAGGAAGCACACGAACTCCGCGTCTCCCACCGAGAGCGAGATACTCTTGAGCGCGACGACGCTGCCGAACTTCTTGGCAATGCCGTCCAGGTCGACGGCGGGGGGACGAGGCTCAGGGGAAGCCATGCAGGGGGAGTCCCGCCGCCCGCATCATGACGGACGGCGGGACCCAGTACCGCTCTCCGCTACTTCGCGTACCGCTTCGTCCACTCGGCCAGGATTTTATCGCGGTTCTTGGCGGACCAATCGAAGTCGTTCCGGTACACGACCTTGCTGATGTCCTTCGGGAGCCCCTCCGGGACCGGGAACCCCGCTACCGCGACGGCGGCCCAGTACTTGGCGTAGAAGCCCATGGCCTCATTGGAGATCGCCCAGTCGAGAAACTGCTTGGCGGCCGGGTTGTCTTTGCCCTTCCGGGTCAGGCCGTTCGCCTCAAGCTCGTAGCCGGCGCCCTCCTTGGGGATCACCATCTCGACCGGGCTCCCCTTCTTCTTCATCGCCTGGGCGACGTATTCGAACGACACGCCGATGCCGCGCTCGCCGGCTGCCGCATCCTTGCACGGCTTGGAGCCCGACTTCGTGTATTCGGCCATGTTCTTGTCGAGAGCATCCAGGTACTTCCAGCCCTCGCTCTCGCCCATCCGCTGCAGGATCGACACGACCGAGAGGTAGCCGGTGCCGGAGCTGTTGGGGTTGGGCATCACGAGTTGCCCCTTGTAGACAGGCTTGGTAAGATCGGCCCACGAGGTCGGCATCGGCAGATTGTGCTTCTTGGCGACCTCGGTATTGACGCAGAAGGCCGACATGTAGACGTCGATCCCAACCCAGTACGGCGGGTTGTCCTTGTCCCGGAACAGCGGCTGGATCCGCTCGTATCCCTTGGGGGTGTACGGCGCGAGCAGCCCCGCCTGCTTGAAGATCAGCATGTTGGTCGCTGCGACCCCCCAGATGACGTCCGCTTGCATGTTGTCCTTCTCGGCCATGAAGCGGGCCGAGATGTCGCCGGTGGAGAACCGCAGGATCTTGACCTCGATGTTCGGGAGGGACTTCTCATACCCCGTCTTGTAGTCGGTGATCTGCTCGTTTTCGAGCGCGGTGTAAATGACGATGGTGTCTTTGGCCGCGGCCGGGCCGGCGTACATCACGCCAAACAGCATGGCCGCGGTGAGAACGAGAGCGGCGACACGGTTGCTGGATCTCCTCATACAGGCCTCCTTTGTGTGAGAACCGGTGGACACGAGCCTACCATGGAACACGTTGCCGTCCTGTTGCGACCTCACGGCCGCCGGACTCCCAGCTCCCCGAGCGAGGACTCAAAGGCGGAGACGACCCCCTCCATCTCGGCCGGCGTCAGGGTCCCCATATTAGAAACGCGGAAGGCGAACTTCCGGATCTCCCCCTGCCCCGCGTAGATGATGTAGCCCCGGCGCTTCATTTGGTCGTGGAGCGCCTCGTAGG
>CAYRZF010000005.1:0-3356 GCA_964428805.1 uncultured bacterium
ACTCCAGACTGGGCCGCGATCTTTTTCGCAAGGGGTGAGGCCTTCACCCGGTCACTCCGGACCGGGCCCACAGCCCCCGGGACGGGGATGGGTGGGCCCCCAGCCGCAGGCGGGGGAGTCGGGCGCGCGGGCGGAGGCGGAGGCGTAATAGGCTTCGGCACCGGTGCCGCGGAGACGGGGGGTGTTGGCGGCGTCGGGGCCGGCGGGGGGCCCCCGGCCCCCGGGGCGACGGCCAGGACACTGCCGATGTCGTCCGCCGGTTCAGCGATGACGGCGATCAGCCCCCCGACGGAGGCCCGCTCGCCGGCCGGCACCACAATCTTCCTGAGCACACCCGCCCCAAAGGCCTCGAGCTCGATGTCGGCCTTGTCGGTCTCGATCTCGGCGATGATCTCCCCGCCCTCGACGCGGTCACCTTCCTTCTTGATCCACTTGATGACCTTCCCGGTCTCCATGGCTTCGGAAAGCTTAGGCATCACCACTTTGGTAATGGCCATCTCGAACCTCCGTTACGCAGAGCAAACGCGGCGGATGGCGGCGATGATCTTCTCCTTCGACGGGGTCTTCGCTTGCTCCAAATTTTTGGCGTACGGCATGGGGGCGTTCGCGCCGGTGACGCGCTCGACGGGAGCATCCAGGTCGTCAAAGGCGTTCTCGGTGATGAACGCGACGATCTCCGACCCCATTCCGGCGAAGCCGGCACCCGCTTCCACGACCACCGCCCGGTGAGTCTTCCTGACGGATCCGATCATGGTCTCGATGTCCATCGGACGGAGAGTCCGGGGATCAACGATCTCGCACGAGATCCCCTCCTTGGCCAGCTCGTCAGCGGCCTCCAGCGCCCGGTAAAGCATCCCCATGTAGGCGAAGACCGTGACGTCGGTGCCCTCGCGGCGGATCTCGGCCCGGCCGAGGGGGATGGTGAACTCCGGGTCGTCGGGGACTTCGCCCTTGATCCCGTAGAGAGTCTCCGACTCGATGAAGATGACCGGGTTGTCGTCGCGGATGGCGCTCTTGAGGAGCCCCTTCGCATCCCGGGGCGTGGAGGGGCGCACGACCTTGAGACCCGGGACGTGATAGAAGTACGACTCCATGGACTGCGAATGCTGGGCCGCCAGCTGGTGGGCGGGGCCGCCCGGGCCCCGGACGACGATCGGGACGTTGAACTGCCCGCCCGACATGTAACACATCTTGGCCGCGGAATTGACGATCTGATCGAGCGCCAGGATGGCGAAGTTGAAGGTCATCATTTCCACGACCGGCCTGAGCCCCAACATCGCCGCGCCGATCGCGACTCCGGTAAAGCCCGACTCGCAGATGGGGGTATCCACCACCCGCTTCTCGCCGAACTCCTTCAGGAGTCCCTGGGTCACCTTGTAGGCGCCTTCGTACACGCCGATCTCCTCGCCGAGGAGGAAGACCCGCGGGTCGCGCTTCATCTCTTCGCGGAGAGCTAAATTGAGGGCCTCACGGTAAGTCATCACTGGCATGGCACTTACTCCTTGAAAACGTCGGTGGTGAGCCACTCCAGCGGCGGCGCGGGGGAGGCATCGGCAAACGCCACGGCCTCGTCCACGAGGTCGTTGATTTCCTTCTCGAGGGTTTTGACATCCGCCTCGGTCAGAACCCCCTCCTTGAAGCAGCGATCCCGGAAGAGCTTGATGGGGTCGCGCTCCTTCTCCCGCTCCACCTCTTCCTTGGTCCGGTACACCGCCGCAGACGGATCGCGCATGGAGTGGCCGCGGAAGCGGTAGGTGCGGGCCTCGATGAGGCTGGGCCCCTGCCCCCGCCGGCATCGCTCGACCGCGCGCCCCACGACCTCCCGCACGGCGAGGACGTCCATCCCGTCTACCGCCTCGCCGGGCACGCCGTAGGTCTCCGCGTACCGCCAGATCTCGGTCTGGGCCAGGACCCGATGGATGGCGGTCCCCATGGCGTACCGGTTGTTCTCGCAGAGGTAAATGACCGGGAGCTTCCAGAGGGCGGCGAGATTCATCGATTCGTGGAACTCCCCCTGGGGCACCGCGCCGTCGCCAAAGTAGCAGAGGACCACCTGGTCGCCGCCCTGGTACTTGACGGCGAAGGCAACCCCCGCCGCCAGCGGCAGATGCGCGCCGACAATGGCATGCCCCCCGAGGAAGTTCTTGGACTTGTCGAAGAGGTGCATGGAGCCGCCCTTGCCTTTGCTGAGGCCGTCGCGGCGGCCGAAGAGCTCGGCCATCACGCGACGCGGGTCCGATCCCTTAGCCAGGCAGTGGCCGTGCTCCCGATAGGTGGAGACGGCGTAATCGTCGGGCCTGAGAGCGGACGTGGCGCCCACGGCGATCGCCTCCTGGCCGATGTAGAGGTGGAGGAAGCCGCCGATCTTGCCCAGCGCGTACATCTCCGCGGCCTTCTCCTCGAAGCGCCGAATGAGCACCATCTGGGCGAGGAGCCGGCGGGCCAGCTCCGCGTCCACCTTAGGAGCGACCGTCACTGCTTTCGTTTGAGCCATACATTCCCCTCCCGGATTTACCAGCGCATCAGGCTCAAGTCGTCCACGGACAGCCGGCGCCGGAGCCTGAAGATCGCGACGATGATGGCGAGCCCCACGGCGACCTCCGCCGCAGCCACCGTCATCACGAAGAAGACTAACACCTGGGCATCGGCCCCGCCGAACCGAGTCCCGAACGCCACCAGCGCCAGGTTGGCGGCGTTCAGCATCAGCTCGATGGACATGAAGATCACGAGCGGGTTCCGACGCACCAGAACCCCCACAACCCCGATCGAAAAGAGGATCGCCGATAGCCCCGTGTAATACGCCTCGGGCACCATCAGCCGGCCTTCCGTTTCGCCAGGGTGAGGACGCCCACCAGGGCGGCGAGGAGCAGGACGGAGGTCACCTCGAAGGCAAAGAGGTACTCGCCCAGCAGCAGCCGACCGACCGACTCGATCCCGCCGGGCCGGACGGCCGGCAGGGCGGCGGGAGAGCGAGCCCAGGGTTGAAAGCCGGGGAGTCGAGCGAGCCCCCCACTCACGACCTGAGATCGGAGGACCAGTATCGTCTCGAGCAGGAGGAGAGCGCCCAGTGGCACGGCCAAGAGACGCTGTGAGCGCAGTGGATCCGGTCCTGTCTCCTCCTTTCCGGGGATCAGCACCATGATGGCGAAGACGAACAGAACCATGACCGCCCCGGCGTAGATGATGACCTGCGCCAGCGCCAGAAACTCGGCGCCCAGGAGCAGGTAGAGAACCGCCACGCAGCCCAGGTTCACCACCAGGAACAGCGCCCCGTGGATCGGGTTCCGGCGCAGCACGAGCGCCAGCGCCGAGACCACCGCCAGGATCGCCACGGCGAAGAACGTCACCTGTTCCAT
>CAYRZF010000005.1:3456-49372 GCA_964428805.1 uncultured bacterium
CCATGGCTACGGCGTCCGGTCGGCGGGAATCGGAATCGGCGATCTGGGGGTCCCGTCCGGCCCCGCGGGTTCCAAGGCAAGGAGGGTTTCTTTCGTGTAGATCATTCCCTGCCGGCTGTAGGAAGAGAATTCGAGGATGCCCGTGTCCATGCGAATCGCGTCCTCGGGGCACGCTTCCACGCAGTAGCCGCAGAAGACGCACTTGCCGAGATCGATGTCGAACCGCTCCGGATACTTCTCGATCTCCGGATTCGGGTGCTCGGCGGCCACAATGTAAATGCAGTGCGCCGGGCACACCGTCTCGCACATCATGCAGGCCACGCACCGGGGAGAACCGTCCTCGCGACGCACCAGCCGGTGCAGGCTGCGGAGGCGGGGGGAATAGGGGCGCCGTTCCTCCGGGTATTGGACCGTCACCGCCCCGGGCGCCGTCTTCTTCCCGAAGACGTGACGGGCGGTGTGCCGCCCCAGGTTGACGAAGAAGTGGGTCGCCGTGACCCTGAGGCCGACCAGCACCTCCGCCAGATAAAACCGCTGGCGGAGCCTCACGGAGCCCTCCACACGACCAGGATGAGGCCCGTGACGACGACGTTCAGTATCGACAGGGGGAAGAGGCCGAGCCAGCCGAGCCGCATGGCCTGATCGTAGCGGAAGCGAGGCAAGGTCCATCGGATCAGCATCAGGAACCAACACATGATGACGACCTTCAGACAGAAGGCCAGGACACCGAGCGCCACCACCGCCGGCCGGGCCAGCGACACGGTGGCGCCCCATGGAAACCTGAAGCCGTCGGGAGCCAGATACGGGATCTGCCAGCCGCCGAGGAACAGGGCGGTCGTCAGGCCGGCGATCACTACGGTCTCGACGAAGTCCGCCATCATGAACATCCCGAACTTCATCCCGCTGTATTCCACGAAGTAGCCGATGATCTCCGACTCCCCCTCGGGGAAATCGAAGGGAATGCGCTTGGTGGCGGCGATGCCCGCGGTGAGGAACAGGACGAACGCCAACGGCTGGGTACAGATCCCCCAGGCCGGAATCCACGTCAGCCACCCGAACAGCGGTTGGCCCTGGCCGCGGATAATCTCCATCATGTCCAGCGAGCCGTAGACCATCGCCACGCCCATGATGGAGGCGCCGATGGCGACCTCGGCGGAGATCATCAGCGCCGCGGCGCGCTGGCCGCCAAGGAGCGCGTAGTTATTGGCGGACGCCCAGCCGGCCATCATCACCCCGTACACACCCAGCGAGAGCATGGCAAACACGTAGAGGATCCCCGCGTTCAGGGTGACCGCCTGGAGCGGAACCTCGCGGCCGCGGACCTGGAGCACGTCGCCGAAGGGAATCGCGGCGAAAGCCACCAGGGCAAAGAGCACCGAGACGAAGGGCGCCAGGGTGAAGAGGGCCCGATCCGCGCGCGCCGGGAGGAAGTCCTCCTTGGTGAGCATCTTGATGGCATCCGCCAGCGGGTGGAAGAGGCCGAAAAGCCTAAAGCCGAAGATCGAGGCCCGGTTGGCCCCGATCCGGTCCTGCATGAGCGCCGACTGCTTGCGCTCCACCCACGTCAGGAGACCTCCCATGTTGAGGACGAACAGCATCACGAAGGCGACCCGGCCGAAGGCGATGCCCAAGTCGGTCAGGGTTGCGGTCATGGATCACTCCCGGCCGGCCGCTCGAGCGCCGGCTTCGCCGGCGCAATCCCATGGGGGGAGGTTCGGAAGGGGGGCGGGGAGCCCCCCTCCGAGGGGACGAGCTTGCCGGTGTCCCTGAGCTCCCGGTATGAGAGCCCGGCGAAGGCGCCCACCCCCGCCGCCAGGGCTTTGAAGCAGTCCTCGGCCTTGACCGGCATCGGGCCCAATCCCAGCGCCTGCCCGATCCGCGCGATGATCTCCCAATCGGGGAGCGACGCCCCTAAGGGCTCCACGGCCTTCCAGAAGCGCTGGACCCGGCCCTCGAAGTTTGTAAAGGTCCCCTCCCGCTCCACCCACGTCGCGCTGGGCAGGACGTAGTGCGCGAAGGGACTGACCCCGTTCTGGTTCGAGCCCTGGAAGATTAGGCAGTCGAGGACCCCGAGAGCCTCCCGCGCCTCCCCCTCGGGCCAGGCCGAGGCCAGCAGATCGTGGTGGAACACCCAGAGGCACTTGATGCGTCGCTCCCTGACGGCGCTCATCAGCCGGCGTGCATCCAATCCGCCGTCCCCGGAACTGAGCCCGGTCAGCTCGACTCCGCGCGTGTTGGGGTTCTTGTCGGCCTTGATCAGGATCCGGTCTTCGTCCCCGGGGGTCCGGGGGGGGACGCGGAAATCCACATTGCGGACGCCCAGGTGGTCCACGAGCCGCTTGAGAAGGAAGAGGTCCTCATTGGCCATCCGGGGAGAGGCGAGGACGCCGATCTCGTCCGGCCGGTACTTCGAGAACTGGGCCGCAACGAGCGGGATCATCTCCTCCCACGAAATCTCGACCGCCTGGCTTCCCACCCGGCGCACCGGGAAGAGGAGGCGGCTCGGGTCATCGACGAACTTATACCCGTACCGACCCGCATCGCAGATCCACCACTGGTTGACCTCTCTGTGATAGCGCGGCTTCAGCCGCGCCACGCGCCGGCCCTGATTGTGATGTGGGCGGCGCAGATTGTAGTGCACCTCGATGTTACAGCCGCGGCTGCATCCCGGACAGATGGATTTGGCCGTCTCCAGATACCACACGCGGACCGCGAACCGAAAATCCCGGTCGGTGAGCGCCCCCACCGGGCAGATGTCGATCACGTTCGCCGAGTAGGGGTTCGTGAGCTCCCGTCCCGGAAAGAGCCCGATCTCGGATTGATCGCCGCGCTGGAAGATCCCGAGCTCGCCCGTCCCCGTGATCTCGTCGCAGAACCGAACGCAGCGGGAGCAGAGAATGCAGCGCTCGACGTCGAGGATGACGTGAGGGCCGAGTGGGACGGCTTTCGGCTTGTGAACCTTCTCGTCCACCATGCGCGGCTCGTAAAGTCCGTGCTTCATGTAGTAGATCTGCAGCCAGCACTCTCCGGCCTGGTCGCAGACGGGGCAGTCCAGGGGGTGGTTGATCAGATGAAACTCCATGATGGACCGGCGGGCCTCAAGGACCTTCGGGGTCTCGGTGCGAACCACCATCCCCTCCGCCACCTGCGTGTTGCACGCGATCTGGGGGCGCGGGTTGTTCCCGATCTCCACCATGCAGAGACGGCACTGGCCGGCAATGCTGAGCCCGGGATGGTAGCAGTAATGCGGGACCTCGATCTCGAGCTGCCGGGCCGCCTCGATCAGATTGGTGCCGGCGCGGACCTCGACCTCCTTATCGTTGATCGTGAGCTTAGGCATGAGGGATCAATGCCTCGAATTCGTCGCGAAATTTCTCGATGTAGCTGATGTATGGCCCCACCGCCCCATCGTAAAAGGCGCAGATGGTGGTGCCGGCCCCCCGCCGGGCGACATCCAGGATCGTGTCCAGATCGTCTTTCCTCGCTTTCCCTTCAACGATGCGACGGGTCATTTTGTAGATCCAGCCCGTGGCCTCGCGGCACGGGGTGCACTGCCCGCACGATTCGTGGGCGTAGAAGCGGGCCACGACCATGAGCGCTTCGGGGATCGAGACGGTCTCGTCCATGACGATAACCCCCGCGGAGCCCGCCATGGTGCCCGCGTTCTTCAGGCCATCCACATCCATGGCGACGTCGATCTCATCCGCGGTCAGGATGGCGGCAGAGGATCCGCCGGGAACCACCGCCTTGAGCCGTTTGCCCTTCGGCATCCCGCCGGCGTGCTCGTAGATCAGGGAGCGCAGCGTCACCGACACCGGCAACTCGTACACCCCCGGCCGCGCCACGTGACCCGAGACCGAGTACATCCTGGTCCCGCCCTGGGTCGCGGTGCCCAGCCCGGCGAACCAGGCCGCGCCCCGTTTGATGATGGGAGGCACGTGGCAGATCGTCTCCACGTTATTGACGATGGTGGGCGCCCCGAACGCGCCCCGAATCGCGGGAAACGGCGGCTTGAGCTTCGGCCAGCCTTTCTTGCCCTCCAGCGAGGAGATCAATCCGGTTTCTTCCCCGCAGATGTAGGCGCCGGCGCCCCGATGGACGACGACGTCCAGGTCGAACCCGGAGCCGAGGATGTTCTTTCCGAGCAACCCGGCCGCATAGGCCTCCTGGACGGCCGCGCTGAACACGCGCCACGGGTGGACGTACTCGCCACGGATGTAGACGAAGGCTAGGTGGGAGCCGATGGCGTACGCCGAGATGATCATCCCCTCGATCAGCGCGTGCGGGTCGCGTTCCAGCAGGTACCGGTCCTTGAAGGTCCCGGGCTCGCCCTCGTCGGCGTTGATGACGAGGTAGACCGGGCTGGCGTGCCCCTTGGGGATGAACCCCCACTTGACGCCCGTCGGGAACCCGGCCCCCCCCAGGCCGCGCAGGTTCGACTTCTTCACCGTCTCGATGATCGTGGCCGGCGGCATCGCCAACACGTTCCTAAGCCCCTCGTAGCCGCCCGTCTCCCGGTACACCCTGAGCGTGTGAGACTCGGGAAGGTGAAAGTTCCGCGTCAGGATCAACTCCGCCATCTACCGGAGCCCCTCAAGGATGCGGTCAATCCTTTCCGGCGTTAGGAGTCCTTCGTAGCGGTCATTCACCTGCATCATGGGCGCCATCTCGCAGGCGCAGAGACATTCCACCGACAGGAGCGTGACCCTGCCGTCCGGGGTGGTCCCTCCGATCTCGACGCCGAGCCTCGCTTCGAGGTAGGCAAGGACGCGCGGGGCGCCGAGCAGGTGGCAGGTGAGGTTGTGGCAGACGCTGATGACGTGGCGGCCTGTGGGCTCCCTGAAAAAGAGGGTGTAGAAGGTCACCACCTCGTGGACGTGGGCCGGGGACAGGTCGAACAGCCCCGCCATGTACTCCTCTGTCTCCAGGGAGATGTACCCGAAGGTGTCTTGGGCGAGCTGGAGCACCGGCAGGAGCGCCGCCCGCTTGTCGGGGTAGAGCCCCTGGAGCCGGCGGACCTCGGCGAGTTGTTCGGGCGTGAACTGCGCCCCGACCCCGCTGGGAGCGCTCACCGGTCCAGCTCTCCCGCGATCATGTTGATCGAGCCGAAGGTGGGAACGACGTCGGCCACCATTTCCCCTTGGATCATCCGGTGGAGCGCCGCCATCGGCGGGAGGCACGGTGGCCGGCAGCGGACGCGGTAAGGCCGATCGGTCCCGTCCGAGACGATGTAGAAGCCCAGCTCGCCGTTGGCGCCTTCCGCGGGGAAGTAGGCCTCGCCCCGGGGCGGCCGGATCCCGTATCCCTCCATGATCAGCATGAAGTGGTTCATAAGCCCTTCGATGGAGCCGTAGGTGTCTTCTTTAGGCGGAAGCACAACGCGCTTGTCAGCCACATTCACCTGCTGATGGACCGGCTTCTCCAGCCCCGCCAGGTTGGGCGAGAGCGTGATCGGGATCAGCAGGAGCCCCTCGGTCTTCCCCTGCTTGCCCAGGTCCACGTAACTGGCCGGATCCATGGGCCGGCCCTGGGAATCCACGTTGATGGGGCCGCCCGGGATCGCGTCCAGCGCCTGCTCCACGATCCGCATGGACTGCTCCATCTCCGCCATGCGGACCAGGTACCGGTCGTAGTTGTCCCCGTTCCGGCCGGTCGGGATCTCGAACTCCACGCGGTCGTAGGCCCAGTAGGGCTGGGCCCTTCTCACGTCGTACGCGACGCCGGCGGCCCGGAGCAGCGGGCCCGTGATCGCGTAGGCGATGGTCTCCTCCCGGGAGAGCGCGCCCACCCCGATCATGCGGTCCATGAAGATGCGGTTCCCCGTCAGGAGCTTGTGCACCTCTTCCAGCACCTGGCGGGTTTCCTTGAACGCCTTCCGCACCTTGAGGGCGAACCCCTCCGGCAGGTCGGCCTTGACGCCTCCCACGCGCGCGTAGGAAATGGTGAGCCGCGCGCCGGTCACGTCCTCCACGAGCTCCCAGAGGTACTCGCGGGCCTTGATCATATAGAGGAAGACCGTGAAGGCTCCGAGCTCCATGGCCGAGGCGCCGATACACGTCAGGTGGTCGCAGATGCGGGAGATCTCGCTCATGATCACCCGGATGTAGTTGCAGCGCTCGGTCGCGTCGATTCCCAGCAGCTTCTCCACGCAGGAGGCATAGCCGAAGTTGTTGATCAGGGGGGACACGTAATTGAGGCGATCCGTGTAGGGGATGGCGTTATTGTACGGGCCCCGCTCGCATTCCTTCTCGAAGGCCCGGTGCAGGTAGCCGATCTCCACATCCGCGTTCACCATGGTCTCCCCGTCCAGCTCGGCCACGATGTGGATCACGCCGTGCATGGCCGGGTGAGACGGGCCCATGTTGACGTAGAGATGCTGCGAGCCCGAGCCCGTCCCGCTCCCTTCCCCCAGGTAGATCTCGCGGGTCGTTCGCTCGCCCATCGTTTCAGATCTTGGGGCCGATGAGGGGCTGGCGCTTGTTCACCGGATAGTCCTTCCGCAGCGGATGCCCCTGGAACTCCTCGTACATGAGGAGGCGCCGGAGGTCTGGGTGGCCGTCGAAGCGGATCCCGAACATGTCCCAGACCTCGCGCTCGAACCAGTTGGCGATGAGCCAGAGGGGAACCACGCTGGGCACGTGCGCGCCGTCCTCCTCCACGCTGACCTTGATGCGCACCCGATGGTTATGGGGAAGCGAATAAAGATGGTACACCACCTCGAAGCGGGGACCGAACTCCCGACCGGGGTACTTCAGATAGTCCACCGCGGTGAGGTCCATGAGAATGTCGAATCTGAGGTCGGCATCGTCACGGCAAACCCGGAGCACTTCCAGGATGGCTGACCGCTCCACCACCGCCGTGTGATCGCCCCGGTGGGCGTGGGTCTCGACGATCCGGCCGCCGAAGGTCGTCATCAGCCGGAGGAGTATGCTCTGACCATCCATAAAGCAGGCAGTGAGGGATCGACGGCTCAGTAGCGCTGAGCCCCGGCGGCAATCTTCTCTTGCAGTTTCATCAGGCCGTCGAGCACGCTTTCGGGGCGGGGGGGGCAACCCGGAATATAGACGTCCACCGGGATGATGGTGTCGATTCCCATGAGCGTGGCGTAGTTGTCGTAGAAGCCGCCCGTGCAGGTGCAGACGCCGAAGGCCACCACCCATTTGGGCTCGCACATCTGATCGTACACGCGCTTGAGCACGGGAGCCATCTTGTGGCTGATGGTCCCCACCACGAAAAGCACGTCCGCCTGCCGGGGCGAGAAGCGGGGCAAGCCCGCCCCGAACCGGTCCACGTCGTAGTGGGAGCACGCCGTGGCCATGTACTCCATGCCGCAGCAGGCTGTCACGAACGGATACTGGAAGATGGAGTACTTGCGGGCCCAGCCGATGGCCTCATCGAGCTTCCCGGTGAAAAACCCGCCTAATCCCATTCAAGCCCTCCCTTCTTCCAAATGTAGAGGAACCCCAGCATCAGGATGCCGAGGAACACAAGCATAGCAAGATATCCCGGCCAGCCGAGCGACCTCACCTGCACCGCCCACGGGAAGATCAGCACCACCTCGATATCGAAGATGATGAAGAAGATCGCCACGGTGGAGAACTTGATGGCGAAGCGCCCTTCGGGGATCGCCAGCGGGTCCTTGCCGCACTCGAAGGGCTCTGCCTTCACCGGGCTCCGCCGCCGCGGCGCCACAAGCCTCGGCAGCCACATCATCGCGCCCGCCACCAGGGCGGCAAAGCCGAAGACCATCAGGATCGACACGTACTCCACTAGCCGCTCCCGAGGCCTGCCGCCTGGCGCTTGGCATGATAGGAGCTCCGCACGAGCGGACCCGCTTCCACATGGGCGAATCCCCTACGCCTTCCCTCTTCCGCCAGCTCTCTGAACTCGTCCGGGTGGTAGAAGCGGGCGATGGGCAGATGCGTGGGGGAGGGGCGGAGATACTGACCCAGCGTCAGGATATTCACGTCCGCGTCGCGGAGGTCGCTCATGGTGGCCAGCAGCTCCTCACGCTCCTCACCCAACCCGAGGATGATCCCGGACTTGGTGAGCAGGTCGGGAACGCGGCGCCGCGCCCGCCCGAAGAGCTCCAGCGTCCGTTCGTATCGGCCGCCGTGGCGGGCCAGCTTATAGAGGCGCGGCACGGTCTCGATGTTGTGGTTGAGGATGTCCGGCCGGGCCTCGAGCACTTTTCCCAGCGCCTCGGCCGACCCCTGGAAGTCGGGGATCAGCAGCTCGACCTGGCAGCCGGGAGCCTCCCGGCGGATGGCGCGAACCGTCGCCGCGAACACCGCCGCGCCCCCGTCCGCCAGATCGTCCCGGTTCACCGACGTCACCACCACGTGCTCCAGACCGAGCGTCCGGACCGCCCGTCCCACGCGCTCCGGCTCCTCGCGGTCCTCCCACGTCGGCCGGCCGTGGGTGACGGCGCAGTAGCCGCAGTTCCGCGTGCAGACATCGCCCAGGATCATAAACGTGGCGGTGAGATCCTCCCAGCACTCGCCGATGTTCGGGCAGTGGGCTTCCTCACACACGGTGTGCAGGTTCCACTCCCGCATGAGGCCCTTGAGACGGATATAGCGAGGGCCGCCCGGAGCCCGCACCTTGAGCCAGGCGGGCTTCCGTCCGTCGGTGGGATCAGTATTCTCGAGAAGGGGGAGGGGAATCCCCATAGGTTCAGGTCCCTTCTAACCCGCCCAACCGCTTTTCATTATCCCATACCGCTGTCACGCCGCCAAGGACCGGACGCAAAACGGGCTCCCAAATTCCGGGAGCCCTCGATCACCTGAAACGGGCACCCGGGGACTCCCTCGCCGTTCGGCGAGGGGCCCGCACGCCCGCCCCCGTCGGATTCTCACGCACGGCTACTTCTGATGCCCGATCTCCGCTAATGCCATCGCTGCCGCGCCAACCCCTCCGGTGCCGGATCCTCAACGGTGAGACCGTGGTGCCGAAGGGGGGACTCGAACCCCCACGGGTTGCCCCACACGCCCCTCAAACGTGCGCGTCTGCCAGTTCCGCCACTTCGGCGCCCGCAAGCGCTGAGTATGGCACCGCTCACGCGCCCCTGTCAATCAACGGGGGCGGGCCCCCGGGGGGTTGCCACGCGCCCGCCGGATTCTCGCGCCGGCGACGTCCTCTATCTCCCCGGGCGGGCGAAGCGGCCGACGGCTTGTCTGAGACGCGGGTCCAGCGCGTCGCGGATCCCCTCGCCCAACAGGTTGTAGGAGAGGACCGTGATCAGGATCGCCAGCCCCGGGTAGAGGGAGAGCCACCAGGCGATCTCGATGGAGTCCTTGCCGTCGTTGAGGATGTTCCCCCAGGTGGCGTACGGCGGTTGAACGCCGAGACCGAGGAAGGAGAGGCCGGATTCGATGAGGATGGCGGCCGGGATGCCGAGGGTCATGGCCACCAGCACCGGGGCCATTGCGTTGGGAAGGATGTGCCGCCAGATGATCCGGAACGCGCTCGCCCCGATGGACTGAGACCAGAGAACGAACTCGCGCTCTTTGAGCGACAGAAATTCCGCGCGGACCAGTCGGGCCACCCCCATCCAGCCGGTCAGCCCGATCACGGCCATGATGGTCCAGATCGACGGCTGAAGAAACGCCAGGACGGCGAGCAACAGAAAGAAGCGGGGGAAAACCAGCATCAGGTCCACGAGGCGCATGATCATCGCGTCCACGATCCCGCCGTGGTAGCCGGATGTGGCGCCCAGCATCACGCCGATCGCCGTCGCGATGCCCACCGAGACGAATCCGACCGCCAGCGAGACCCGGGAGGCGTACAGGGTCCTCGAGAGCACGTCCCGACCGATCTGATCCGTGCCGAGCAGATGAGCGCCGGATGGGGGATCGAGAACCTTCGTCACGTCCGCTCGGTAGGGGTCGTGGGGGGCGAGCCACGGGGCGGCCAGCGCCACGAGCACGAGGATTCCCACCACCACCCCCCCCACCACGGCGAGCTGGTTGCGCGAGAACGTCCGCCAAAACAGCCCGACCCCGCCGCGAGAGGGCTCGACCACTCTGTCACCGCCCCCCGCGACGGCCGACCCGGATGCGGGGGTCCACGAGGCCGTAGGAGATGTCGGCCAGGAGGTTGGCGACCAGCGTGAGGGTGGACACGATCACCAGATTCCCCATGATCACGGGGTAGTCGCGGGAGAAGACCGCCTGGACCATCAGCTGGCCCATGCCCGGGATCGCGAAGATCCACTCCACGATCACGCTGCCTCCGATCAGCCCCGGCAGCGACAGACCCAGGATGGTCACGACGGGGAGGAGCGCGTTCCGGAGGGCGTGTTTGCCGATCACGGTTCGCTCGGCAAGCCCCTTGGCGCGCGCCGCCTGGATGTATTCCTGCCGGACCACCTCGAGCATGCTCTGCCGCATGTAGCGCGAGAACCCGGCGAGCCCCCCGAACGTGGCGACCAAGACCGGAAGGATCAGGTGTTTCAGGAAGTCCCACTGCTGCTTCCAGAAGGACAGGTACTCCCAGTTGATGTCGCGGAGGCCGGAGATGGGTAACCAGTCGAGCCGGACACCGAAGAGGATCTGGAGGAGGAGGGCGAGCCAGAAGTCTGGCGTGGCGAACCCCACGAAGACGAAGACCGTGGTGATCTTGTCGAAGACCGAGTACTGGCGCGTCGCCGACAGGACCCCGATCGGGACCGCCACCGCCAGGATGAGCAGCATCTCGATGATGTTAAGGAAGAGCGTGATCGGCAGGCGCTCGCCGATCTTCTGGAGCACGGGCTTCCCGTCCGGAGCGAAGGAGCGGCCGAAGTCCAGCCGCACGATGCGCGTGAGCCAGTTCCAGTACTGGACGTGTAGCGGTTGGTCCAGGCCGTACAGTTTCCTGAGGGACTCCAGCGCCTGGGCCGACGCCCGCATCCCCAGGTCCCCCGTTTGGAGCTCCACCGGCTCACCCGGGGCCAGGTGGATCACGACGAACGAGACGAAGGTGATGCCGATCAGGAGGGGGATGGCCAGGATGACGCGGCGGAGCGCGTACAGGACCATCTAGCCGGCGGTGTACCGCTGCAGCGCTTTCGGGACATACCACCTGATGAAATTGTACGCGATCCCGTTGGGCGACGGCTCGATCCCGCGCACGCGCGAGGACACGACCGGCAGCGCGTCCCTGAAGTAGAGGAAAATGATCGGCTGGTCCTCGGCCAGCACCTCCTGCAGCCGATCGTAGTGCTTTTTCCGCTCCTCCCGTCGACAAAAGGCACGGCCCAGTTCCAGGAGCCGGTCCACCTCGGGATTCGCATACGAGATGTGGTTGAGTTCATCGGGGCCGGTCTTGGAGGAGTGCCAGACCTCATACTGGTCCGGATCCAGACCGATCCCCCAGCCGAGGATGATGGCCTCGAAGCGCCGCTTCTTGATGAACTCCTTGATGAACGACGCCCACTCCAGGGTGCGGATCTCCACCGCGACCCCGATCTCGCGGAGGCGCTGCTGGATGATCTCGGCAACTTTTTTGCGCTCTTCGTTCCCCTGATTGGTCAGGATCGTGAACGCGAAGGGCTGGCCATTCTTGTCCACGATCCCGTCGCCGTCCGTGTCCTTCCATCCGGCCTCGGCCAGCAGTCGTCTGGCCCGTTCGGGATCGTAGGGGAACCGGGCCACATCGGGGTTATACACCCAGGTCCCCGGCTTGTAGGGCCCGGTGGCCTCCCGCCCCAACCCCAGGAGGACGCCGTCGATCAGCTCCTGCTTGTCGATCGCGTGAGCAAAGGCCCGCCGGACGCGGCGGTCGGCGAAACGGGGGTCCTTCAGGTTGAGGCCCAGGTACGTGTAGCCGTTCCCCGGGTACTTGTACTTGTTGAACGACTTTTTGAACGCGGGGTAGTCGCTCTGGCGCTTGAACTGGACCGCGGTCAGCCCCGCGAAGTCCACCCCTTTGACCCTCAGCTCAAGGAAAATCGTGGCCTGGCTCGGGATGATACGGTACACGATCCGGGAAAGGTACGGCCGGCCATCGAAGTAATCCGCGTTCGCCACGAGCACCACCTTCTCGCCGCTCCTCCACTCCACGAACCGATAGGCGCCGGCGCCGACCGGACGGCGGTTCTGCGGAGCCTCACGCAGGCGGCCCTGCTCCACGTAGGAGGCCAGGAGGTGCTGGGGCAGCATCCACATCTCCCACGCCTCCAGCGCCTTCGCGTACGGCTTGGGGTACGTGACGCGCACCGTGTGCGGGTCGAGGACCTCCACGTCTTTCACCGCCAGGAAATCCTCCTTGTACGCCGTCGGGGTCTTCGGGTTGATCATGGCCTCGTAGGTGAAGCGCACGTCTCCCGCGGTGAACGGCCGCCCATCGTGCCACCTCGCGTCCTTCCGGAGCTTGAACGTCAGGGTAAGGCAGTCCCGGGAGAACTCCCAGGATTCGGCCAGATTGGGGACGATGTTCAGGTCCTTGTCGCGCTTGACGAGCCCGGCGTAGATCATCCCCCCGACCTCGAAGGAGGCACTGTCCGAGGTGATGTTGGGGATCAGCCCTTGAATATCCCCGATCGAGGCCTCGACGAAGGTGTCGCCGTAGGCCGGCGGCCCCGACGGCGCCGCCGGACGGGCGTCGTCCTTCCCTTCGACCTGGACACCGCAGCCCGCCAGCCCGAGGAGGGAGGCCGCGAGCGGCAGGAGGAGCCGGGTCAGTTGTCTCACTTCTGTGGGGCCGGAGGCGCGGGCTGAGTGACCGGGGCGGGCTGGGTCATCACGGACGCCGATGGGCGCGCCGCCAGCATGGCAAGAGTGAAGGACGTCAGCATGAACACGATGGCCACCGCCGTGGTGATTTTCCCCAGGAGCGTGGGGGTCCCCATGGACCCGAAGACGGCCTGGCTGCCCGCGCCGCCGAACGCCGATCCGATGTCGGCGCCCTTGCCGGACTGCAGTAGCACGATGGCGATGATGGCGAGGCTCACGATCACATGGAGAATAACGATGATGGTGTACACGACTCACTCCTTTGGGCTGGCGCCGCGAGACGCGGCCTTCTTGACGATGCCGATGAAGGTGGCAGCCTGAAGGCTCGCACCCCCCACGAGAGCCCCGTCGATCTCCGGCTCCCGCATCAATTCTCCGGAATTCTCGGGCTTGACGCTGCCGCCGTAGAGGATCCGGACGGTCTGCGCGATTTCCTTGGAGGCCAGCTCCGACAGGAGCCCGCGCAGGTAGCCGTGGACCTCCGAGGCCTGCGCCGGGGTGGCGTTGACTCCGGTCCCGATCGCCCAAATGGGCTCATACGCCACAATACACCGGCCGACGGCTTCGGGCGAGAGTCCCCCCAGCCCAGCCCTGAGCTGCCCCTCGACGGTGGTGAAGGTCAACCCCTGACTGCGCTCGTGAGCTGATTCACCGACGCACAGGAGGGGAGTCAGCCCGTGAGCGAGCGCGGATTGGACCTTGAGGTTGACCTGCGCGTCGGTCTCCCCGAACTGCTGGCGTCGCTCGGAGTGGCCGAGGATGACCAGGCGGCAACCGAGCTCAACCAGCATGGCCGGTGACACCTCTCCCGTGAAGGCCCCGCTCTTCTCCCAGTGACAGTTCTGGGCGCCCAGCCCAATGGCCGAGCCGCCGAGCGCGTCGGCCACCGCGACAAGCGCGGTGAAGGGCGGACAGAGAACCACCTCCACTCCCCGCGGCCGCTTGAGCCCGTCCCTCACCTGAGCGGCGAGGGCGCGCCCTTCCGCCACGGTGCCGTGCATCTTCCAGTTGGCCACCACGAGGGGGAAACGCATCAGGACCGCTCCGCGAGGGCCGCGACGCCGGGAAGCGTTCGGCCCTCGAGAAATTCGATGAAGGCCCCGCCGGCCGTGGAGACATACCCGATCTTCCGGGCGACCCCGGCCTGATTGACGGCCGCCACCGTGTCGCCACCGCCGACCACCGAAAATGCACCGCACGCCACGACTGCCCGGGCAAGCCCTAGCGTCCCCCGAGCGAACGGTGATCTCTCGAAGACGCCCATGGGGCCGTTCCAGACCACGGTCTTTGCCCCGCTGAGGGCTTGCGTGAACCGGGCAAGTGTCAGTGGACCAATGTCCAGCCCCATGAGGTGGCCCGGGATCTCGCGGACCCCGACCGCACGACCCTCCCCGCTTTGGGGACTGTCGGCCACCACGGTATCCACGGGAAGCCCGATATGAACCCCGCGCCGGTTGGCCTGGGCCATCGCCCGGCGCGCCAGCTCGATCCGCTCCGGCTCCACCAGCGAGCGTCCCACACCGTGGCCCAGGGCCGCGAGAAAGGTGAAGGCCATCCCACCCCCGACCAGAAGAGCGTCCACCTTGTCGAGCAGACTCTGGACCAGCGTCAGCTTGTCGGACACCTTGGCCCCTCCCAGGATGGCGACGAGAGGGCGCTCGGGGCGCTCCAGGATCCGGCCCAGTGCCTCAAGCTCCCGCCGCATGAGCAGGCCGGCCGCCGGCGGCGACAGGTACCGGGTGATGGCTTCGATGGATGCATGCGCCCGGTGGGCCGCGGCGAACGCATCGTTGACGTAACAATCGGCCAGCCGAGCGAGGGCTTGGGCAAAGGCCCCGTCGTTCGCTTCCTCCTCGGGGTGGAAGCGCAGGTTTTCCAGGAGGAGCAGCCGGCCGGGCTCGAGCGATCGAGCCTGGGTCTCGACGGCCTCGCCCACGCAGTCCGGGGCGAGAGGAACCGGCTGACCGAGCAACTCCTCGAGCCGTTTGGCGACCGGGGCCAGCGAATACTTCGGATCGGGTTTCCCCTTCGGCCGCCCCAGGTGGGAGGCCAGGATCACTCTCGCCCCGGCCTTCAGGCAGTGCTCGAGCGTCGGGAGGACCGCCCGGAGTCGGGTATCGTCGGCGACCCCGCCGTCAGCCAGCGGGACATTCAGATCAGCCCTGAGGAAGACCCGCTTCCCCTGGAGGTCGAGATCCTCGACGCTTAGCTTCGCCATGTCGGGTGGGGCGCGCGAGCCCGCCCGCGCGCGCACGGAATCCCCGGGTCTCTCTCAGAGCGACCTGGCCATGAACCGGATCAGATCGCGCACCCGGCAGGAGTACCCCCACTCGTTGTCGTACCAGGCCAGCACCTTGATGAGATTGCCGTCCACGACGGCCGTCAAGGGAAGGTCCACAATGGACGAGTGGGGGTTGCCGTTGAAATCGCACGAGACCAGCTCCTCGTCGGTGACGTCGAGGATGCCTTTCATGGGACCGGCCGCGGCGGCACGGAAGGCATCGTTAATAGCCTCCACGCTGGCCGGCCGCTCCAGATCGGCGACCAGATCCACCACGGACACGTTGGCCGTCGGGACCCGGATCGCGATGCCGTCAAGCTTTCCCTTGAGCTGAGGAAGCACGAGCCCGACGGCCGTGGCGGCCCCCGTGGTAGTGGGAATCATCGACACCGCCGCCGCCCGGGCGCGACGCAGATCCTTGTGGGGAAAGTCGTGGACCGGCTGATCGTTCGTATAGGCGTGGACCGTGGACGCGAAGCCGCGCTTGACGCCGAAGCGGTCCACGAGTACCCGGGCCACCGTGGCCAGGCAGTTGGTGGTACACGAGGCGTTGGACACCAGATGGTGCCGCCCGGGATCGTACGTCGCCTCGTTCACGCCGAGGACGATCGTGACGTCGGCGTCCTTGGCGGGGGCCGTGATGACCACTTTCCTGGCGCCGGCAGAGAGATGCTTCGAGGCCGTCGCCCGATCGCGGAAGATGCCCGTGGACTCGACCACAACATCCACGCCCAGCTCCTTCCATGGAAGCGCCGCGGGATCCTTGACCGAACAGACCCGCACCTCCTTCCCGTTGACGAACATCGCGTCGCCCTTGACCAGGACTTCGGCCGCGAGCGCGCCGTGGACCGAGTCGTGCTTCAGGAGGTGCGCGAGGGTCTTCGCGTCGGCGAGGTCGTTGACGGCGACCACGTCCAGCTCCTTCGTCCCGAGAGCCGCCCGGAAGAACACGCGGCCAATCCGTCCAAAGCCGTTTACGCCGACCCGCACGCCCATTGCAGGCTCCTTTTGGTCAGGAGAAGATTAATGCTTGTTTGATACCGAAGACCTTCATTATATCGGCCCGGGAAAGTGAGCGTCAATGGTTAAGCGGGGCGCGCCCGGGCGCGCAGGTCATGCTACGGCACGCGGGCGACCGTCAGGACTCCCACGCTGGCCGCGCCGGCAGCCAGCAGGACGCGCGCACACTCGGAAACGGTGGCGCCGGTGGTGAAGACGTCGTCGATCAGCAGCACGTGCCGCTCGGCGAATGCCTCCGGCCGGGAGAGCGCGAAGGCGCCTTTCACGTTGCGCCGGCGCTCCGCGGCGTCGAGGTCGGTCTGCGAGTGGGTGAAACGCTGCCGCCGGAGAGCCTTGGCCTCCACGGGAACCCCCCACCGCTGACTCACCCGGCGGGCGAGGAGGCCCGATTGGTTGAACCCGCGCTCGGCCTCGCGGGAGGGATGGAGCGGCACCGGCACCAGGCAATCGATCCCCTTGATCGGGACCATCGCACCGCCCGCGTCAGCCATCAGGTCGCCCAGCGGGCGGGCCATGGCAGTCTTGCCCCCGAACTTCAGGCAAAAGAGCGCCTCCCGCACCCGTTCCCCGTAGAGCGTCGCCGAGCGCGCGTAAGTGAACAAGGGGCGCCGGCGGCGGCAGGGCTCGCAGCGGGCGCGTTCCGAGGCGCGACCGGGCTCGAAGCTCGGGAACGGGCGGCCGCAGGTGCGACAGTACGGCGGCACGAGCCGCTCCAATTGCTCCCAGCAGGACCCGCAGAGTGGGTCCCGGCGACCCTCCCCGAGACGGGCGTGGCAGAGCGGACAGAACGGCGGAAAAAGGAGATCGAGAGCGACGGTGGCCCACGCCTGCCACAAAGGGGACGGATTAGGGCTGGGAGGTGTTCCAGCGGCCGCAACCCGGGCAGCGGTCCTGCCATTGGGGGTGCCCGATCCCGCACGCCGAGCACCTGTGCGGCCATTCAAAGCTCTCGGTCAGGGTCAGGGCGCGCCGGTACTCCTGGAATGCCTCGGCCGCCTGTCCGCGTCGCTCGAAGATCACGCCCAGGTAGGCGTGCAACGAGGCGAGACCCGGCGCCCGCACTTCGACCTTTTCGAATTGGTCCGCCGCCTCGTCGAGCATCTCGAGTTCGAAGTACACTCGTCCCAACGAAAAGGCCAGCACCAAATCCTCGGGGGCCCGGGCGACGGCAGCCTGATAGAGGCCGATCATCCGGCTCGGGCGCCCTTCCGCCCGATAGGCTTGCTCCAGCCTGCGAAGGAGAACCGGGGCCGGCGTGACCTCCGCGGCCCGCTCCCAGATTCGCATCGCCTCCCGTTGGTCTCCGGCCTTCGAGGACGCGTCCCCCATGGCAACGTGAGCCGGGAGGAACCCGCGGTTCGCCTTGAGCGATTCTCTGAAGTGGCTCAGGGCGTCCTGGGGCTTGCCTTCGGCCAGTAGCGCCTTCCCGATCTCGTATTGAATGCCCGCCAGCCAGTCGAGCTCCGCCGGCCTTTCAGCCTCCACCACGAGTTCGACAATCCGCTCTTGGGCGGGCAGTGCCTCCCGCCATCGCCGCTGACCGACGGTCAGGTCACGGATGGCACGGAGGGCCGTCAGGTGGGTTCGATCGCGCTGAAGAATCCGCTGATAGGTCGCGAGGGCTTCATCCATGCGCCCCGCCGCCTGGTAATCGACGGCAACGGCCAGGAGCGTGTCGGGACGCTCCGCGCTCCGGATGGCCTCGAGATGATGATCGAGCGCCGCCTGGTGATCTCCCCGGGCTCGCGCCAACTCTCCGAGCCTGGCGTGGGCGTCGGCGTTCCCCGGCTCGCGGGACAGGAGCTCTTGGTATGCCTCGGCGGCGACGTCGGGCTTCCCGGCCAGCTGGGCATCGACTCCCCGATGATAGATCTCGAAGGGGCCCTCGTCCCGACGGGCGCGGCGCGCATTCGTGTACTCGCGAAACGACCGACCCAGGTCGCGGAGAACAGTCAGGAAGAGCGTGACGCACGCGCCGGCGAGGAACGCGCCCACCACCAGCGCCATCAGCGGAAGATCGTAGACCCAGTCCCCTCCCAGCGTGATTCGAACCCGGCTGGTGTTGAGGGCGGTTACGTAGGCGACGAAGGCGCCGAACAGAAGGGCAAGCAGCAGACCGAGGCGAGGGGACACGAGGAGGCCTTACCCGGTCGCCATGCGCTCCTCTTGCTCGACCAGGCGCTGGCAACCGATACAGTACCGGGCGAAGGGAAGGGCCTCCAGCCGCTTCTCCACGATGGCCTCTCCGCACCGTTCGCAGGCGCCGAAGGTTCCCTCGTCGATCTTCTGAAGCGCCGTTACCACCTCTTTGAGAAGACGACGATCGCCGTTACCCAGCTCGAAGAGGAACTCACGCGTGTAGGCCGTAGTGGCCTGGTCGCCCAGATCCTTAATGGAATCGTCTTCCTGGCCCTTACCGTAGAGGGCGCTCTTCCCCACTTCCTCTACCAGCTGGCGATGCTTCTCAACCAGCTTCTTCCGATAGTACGCCAGACGATTCTTCCTCATTGCCGCCTCCCCGCCGCGGGGTGCCCCCCCTCGGTTGAGGGCATACGCTATCATGGCCTGTCAAGGAAATCAACCTCACTCCTCAGCGTTCCACCGAGAGGAGCGGCGCGTCACCCCAGAGACGCTCCAGCGCATAGAACTGCCGGGTCTCGTCCAGAAACACATGCATGACGACATCGCTGTAATCCAGCAACAACCACCCGCTCTCCGACGTTCCCTCGCTGTGGCGCGGTCGAATCCCCTCAACCTTCAGAGCATGCCGCACCGCTTCGACGATGGTTTCGATCTGAGTAGTGGACGCCCCGCTGCAGATCAGGAAGAAATCGGCGACCCCCGAGATTCCCTGAAGGTCCAGCACGCGGAGATCCGCAGCCTTTTTCTCCAGGGCCGCCAGGGCGCCAAGCCGGACTTTTTCCGTCGCAGTTGGTCCAGGCATCAACCCTCCTCCCGGTAGAGGCGGTGCTCCAGGATGTAGGCGCGCACCGCCTCGGGCACCCGATAGGCAAGGGAGCGCCCTTCGCGGGTGCGTCGTCTGAGCTCAGAGGATGAGATCGGCAGCGAGGTCGCCGCCACGAGAAGGGGTCCGGGGCCCCCCCTCTCGGGTTGGGACAGACGCGACGGGCCGACCCGGATCCAGCCCTCCAGACCAGTCTCCGTCAGCACCTTCTGAGCCTGGACCCCGTCCGGATCGAAGGCGACGCCGGCGCGGGGCACCACGACCAGGCGCGCGAGCCGTGCGATCCGCTGCGGATCCCGCCAGGAGAGCAGATCCAGAAAGGTCTCGGAACCGATGAGGAGATAGAGCGCCGCCTCCGGCCCCGACGCCCTCCGCAGCGCCTCGAGGGTGTCCACCGTGTAGGAAGGCCCGGGGCGATGAAGCTCCAGATCCGAGATGGCGAAGCGCGGGTGGCCGCGAATGGCAAGCTCCGTCATGGCGTATCGGTCCCGGGCGGGGGCAAGCCCCCGAGCAGGCTTGTGAGGCGGCGCGGACGCGGGAACGAAAAGGATCTGCTCCAGCCGCAGGAGCTCCAGAATCTCGTCGGCCAGAAGCAGGTGGCCCAGGTGGATGGGGTTAAAGGACCCCCCAAAGACCCCGACGCCTGGCAACGCCTGGCTACTCCCGCACCTGCCCGTCGCCGAGTACGACGAACTTCGTGGTCGTCAGTTCCTCCAGCCCGACGGGGCCGCGCGCGTGGAGCTTGGAGGTGGAAATGCCCATCTCAGCGCCCATGCCGAACTGGCCGCCGTCCACGAGCCGGGTTGAGGCATTCACGAGTACGCACGCCGCGTCCACCTCTCGCGTGAAGCGGCGCGCGCGCCGGTAGTGCGCGGTCACGATCGCCTCGGCGAGACCGGACCCATGGGCGCGGATATGGGAGACGGCGTCGTCGAGGCTATCCACCACCTTCACCGAGAGGATCAGGTCCAGATACTCGGTATCCCAATCCGAGTCGGTCGCCAGCCGGGCCTCGGGGATGAGGGCGCGCGTCCGCGGACACCCCCGGATCTCGACGCCCGCTTCGAAGAGGCGGGGGGCCAGCGCGGGGAGAAAGCGGGCCGCGACAGCCCGATGGACGAGCAGGGTCTCCATGGCATTGCAGACGCTCGGCCGGTGGACCTTGGCGTTCAAGGCAATATCGACGGCCATCGCGAGGTCGGCGTCCTCGTCCACAAAGACGTGGCAGAGCCCTTTGTCGTGCTTGAGGATCGGCACCGTGGACCGCTCGCTCACCAGCCGAACAAACTCCTCGCCTCCCCGCGGGATAATGAGATCCACGTACCGGTCCAGGCTCAGGAGCGCGAGCACGGCGCCGCGGTCCGGAGTGTCGATGAACTGGAGGGCCTCCGGTGGGACCCCGGCCTTCTCCACCGACTTGGCGAGGACGGTGGCGATCATCGAATTCGATTCCAGCGCCTCGCTCCCACCTCGGAGGATCAAAGCATTACCCGCCTTGAGGCAGAGCCCGGCGGCGTCCGCAGTCACGTTGGGACGCGACTCGTAGATGAACCCGATCACGCCGAGAGGGACGCGCACTCGCGCGATCTCAAGGCCATTGGGGCGACGCCAGACCTCGACGGTCTTCCCGACCGGATCAGGTAGTCCCGCCACCTGACGGAGCCCGGAGGCCATCTCTTCAATGCGACCCTCCGTCAGCGTCAGCCGGTCGAAGAAGGCGCGCGGATAGCCCCGGCTCCGGGCGCGCTCCAGGTCTGCCCGATTGGCCTCCAGGATCATGGCCGCCTTCTCCTCGAGGCCGCGCGCCATCTGGGAGAGGGCGTCGTTCCTGACCTTGGTCGAGGAGAGGGCCAGCGCACGGGAGGCGTCTTTGGCGGCTCGCGCCTTGGCTTCGACCAGCTCCCGAATGTCCATGCTCACCCCTCCCCGCTACAGGAGGACGAGGTTGTCACGATGGATCACCTCGTCGAAGCTCTTGTACCCGAGAAGCTCCTCGAGGGCCGAGGTCTTGGCCCCCTGGATCTTTCTGAGCTCCACCGCATCATAGTTGGTGAGACCCCGGGCAAATTCCTTGCCGTCGGGCTCGCTGAGCGACACCACCTCACCGGCGTGAAACTCCCCCTCCACGTCAACCACCCCGGAGGGCAGGAGGCTCTTCCCCCGCTCGGTCAGGGCGTTCCGCGCGCCCGCGTCCACCGTGAGCCGCCCCTGGGGCGGCGCTGCAAAGGCGATCCAGCGCTTCCGCGCCGCGAGCCGATCTCCCCTGGGAGCAAAATAGGTTCCCACCGGCTCGCCCCTGAGTACGCGCGGCAGCATGCCGGACTCCCGGCCGCTCGCGATGACCATGGGGATGCCCGACGAGGTGACTTTTTGGGCTGCCTCCAGTTTGGTGCTCATCCCCCCCACTGACACCCGTCCCTCGGCGGCCCAGACGAGCCGCTGGATCTCCTCCGTCACCGCCTCCACGGTCTCCAACCGCCGCGCTCCCGGATCTCGGCGCGGATCCCCCGTGTAGAGCCCATCCACATCGGTCAGGAGCACGAGGAGGTCGGCGTCGATGAGATGGGCCACCAGGGCTGCCAGGTTATCGTTATCACCGACCTTGATCTCCTCCACGGCTACGGTGTCGTTCTCGTTGACGATGGGAAGCACGTGAAACCCGAGAAGTACGAGCAGGGTATTCCGAGCGTTCAAGTACCGTCGGCGCTCGCTGATGTCCTCCTGGGTGAGGAGCACCTGGGCCACCCGGATCCCGAACCGCGCAAACGCCTGCTCGTAGTGCCACATCAGCGCGGACTGCCCCACCGCGGCGGCCGCTTGCTTCTCGGGGATGGAGCGGGGGCGCCGGGTAAGGCCGAGGCGGGCCATTCCCGAGGCGATGGCACCGGATGACACCAGCACGACCTCTTTGCCGTCCTTGACCAGTAGAGCCATCTCATCCGCCAGCGCGGCGATTCGGTCGGGAAGAAGGCCAGCCGACGAGGAGGAGATCAGGCCACTTCCGACCTTGACGACCAGGCGTTTGACCTTCGGCAGAGCCCGCCGCGCGGGGGACCGGGTCAGCTGGCGGCTTTGGCCCATCGGTCGTGGTCGAGCCGGCCAGCCACCTCCCGCACCAGCTCAGGCAGCCCCTGCCCTGTGACAGCGGAGACCGCCAGGAAGCCGAGGCCGGTGGCGCGGGCCAGTCCTTCGACCTCCCGGAGGCGCGCCTCGGTTCCGGAGAGATCGGTCTTGTTGGCCACCAGGAGCTGGGGCCGACGGGCCAGCTCCGGCGAAAAGGCGCTGAGCTCCCGAAGAAGCGCCTGGAAGTCGTCCACGGGGCTCCGTCCCGTGCTGGGGTCGAGATCGATCAGGTGGATGAGCAGGCGCGTGCGCTCCGTATGGCGCAGGAAGCGAAGGCCGAGTCCTTTGCCCTGGGAGGCGCCGGGGATCAGGCCGGGTAGATCGGCGACGACGAACGATCGCCCCTCGTCCACCCGGACCAGACCCAACGTCGGCGCGAGGGTGGTGAAGGGATAATCGGCGACTTTCGGCGTCGCCGCTGAGATTCGGGAGACCAGCGTGGACTTCCCGGCGTTGGGAAACCCGATGACGCCCGCATCGGCGAGGAGCTTGAGCTCCAGATGAAGCCACCGCTCCTCACCAGAGCGGCCCAGATCCGCCCGTCGCGGGGCGCGGTTCGTCGCACTCACAAATCGGAGGTTGCCACGACCTCCCCGGGGGCCCCGGGCGACCAGGAGTTGCTGACCGTGGGAGAGCAGCTCTCCCAGCCGCTCCCCCGAGGTCCGATCGGAAGCGATCGTCCCGATCGGAACCTTTAGCACGAGATCAGCGCCACTCGCGCCGTGCTTGCCCGCGCCCTTCCCGTGCTGCCCGCGCTCCGCCGCGGAGTGGCGCTGGTAGTGATAATCCAGGAGGGTGTAGACCGTCCGGTCCGCCTCCAGCCACACGCTGCCGCCGTCGCCCCCGTCCCCCCCGTCAGGGCCGCCACGGGGAACAAACTTCTCGCGGCGGAAGCTCACGCACCCGGCTCCCCCGTCTCCGGCCTTTACGAAGATATCGATCTCGTCGATGAACATCAGGCCCCCGGGAGGTCGCCGGGGTGGATCAGGCAGGGGTGGCGGAAACGCTCACGTAGCGTGAGTCGCCCCGCCGCTGAAACCGGACATAGCCTTCGGATCTTGCGTAGAGGGTGTCGTCGGAGCCGCGGCCCACGTTGGTGCCAGGCTTGAACGGCGTCCCGCGCTGTCGGACCAAGATACTGCCGGCTGTCACGAACTGCCCTGCAAACCGCTTGATCCCCAGCATCTGGGGATTCGAATCGCGGCCGTTTCTCGAACTGCCGACGCCTTTCTTGTGGGCCATGCTTCTACACCTCGATTTTTGTAATGCGCACCGACGTGAAGGGCTGGCGATGCCCCGTCTTCCGCCGGTAGTTCTTCCGTCGCTTGAACTTCACCACGGTCACCTTGGCGCCCCTGCCCTGCCCCAGTATCTCCCCGACCACCTTCGCGTTGGCCAGGGCCTTCGCCCCGACAGTGAGCTGCCCGTCGCGGCTGGCCATGAGGACCGTGCGGAACTCTACGGGGCCCTCGCTGTTGGGTAGCCGCTCGACCCGGATCACGCAACCCGGGGAAACCCGGTACTGCTTGCCACCAACCGCAATCACCGCTTCCATGGATGAGAGCCCCTCGGAACCAACGTTCGCCGCGCTAGACGATCATTTGACCACGGATTGGCGAAAAAAGTCAAGACTGAGGGGCGATTAGCTGTGGCGAACCGTTAGCTCACGCGACGGCCAAGTACCGCGCCAGCCGTTGACGAAGGAAAAGCCGCGAGCGGTGAACCCGCGACTTCACCGCGGGCAAACTGATGCCGAGCGACCGCGCAATCTCCCGGTTGGGAATGCCCTCCACGTCGTGGAGGAGGAACGCCGTCCGGTAATCGGGGGGCAGGGCATCAACGGCTGCGCCCAGGACGCCGCGGAGCTCGGTGTTGAGGACCGGCTCCTCCACCTTGCCGGACCAATCCTCGACCGGCTCGACGTGCTGGCCCGTTTCGGTAAACTGGGGAAGCAGCGCGTCCCAGGAGATTTCCGCGTGATCCCGGCCGCGCCGTCCCCGGAGCTTCTGGTACGCGGCGTTGGCGGTGATCCGGTAGAGCCAGCTCCCAAAGGCCGACTCGCCTTTGAACGTCCCGATCTTCCGCGCCGCCGTCCAGAGCGCGTCCTGCGCGACCTCCTCAGCGTCCTCCCGATTCCCGGTGATCCGAAAGGCCAGCCGGTACACCCGCTCGCCGTACTGGCTCACGAGCGATTCAGCGGCGCCGCGCTCCTGGCCTCTGAGCTGCCGCACCAAGGCCTCATCGCGGTCGCGCTTGCTCTCTTCCCGCGTAACACCCCGTGGCATCGGTCGATCCTCCAGCGCCAGCAGGCTCATGGCCGCTGCCTCGTCGCGTAGAGCGAGAGGTGGGCCTTGAGCTCGCGCGCGCACGTTTCCATGATCTCGATGTCCTTCGTCAGCTTCGTCATCAAGATCGCCCCCTGGAGCGCCGCGACGAGGAAATGCGCGAGGTTCGCTGGATCACAGGCCGGCGCCAAGCTACCCACGACCTGGGCCTGCCGGAGCGCGTCCGTCACCCGCTCGCGCCACACAGTGAAGATTTCGGCCAGGCGCAAACGAAACCCCTCGTGCACGTCCGACAACTCGGAGGCCAGGTTCCCCATGGGGCACCCGCCCACACAGTTCCGCTGCCGCTGGATCTCAAGGACGCGATCGAAGAAACAGCGGATCCGGTCCAGGGGCTCGACGCCGCGATCCGAAAAGCACGGCTCGAGCGTCCGCTCGACGAACCCCTGGAGGATCCGGTCCAGAATTGCGTAACCGAGTTCCTCCTTGTTCCTGAAGTAGTAGTAGAAGTTGCCCTTGCCGACCCCGCTCTCCCGGAGCAGGTCGTCGAGCGAGGTGGAGTGATACCCCCGGAGCGCCATGAGTCGGCTGGCCGCGTCCAGGATGTGATCCCGCGTGGGTTTCTCGGTCTTAGCTGTTGGCGACATGCTCTGTACCAACCGGTCGGTACATAACTTAGCCGTTTAGACGCAAGATGTCAATCAAGGGGTGCTGCGCTGAGGGTGTGGCTGGAAAGGTTATATTATTTCAAGTGCTTAGAAAATGCCGTTTGCCACCCGGATCGCCAGCTCGACCAGCGGTTTCGGGTACACGCCGAGCCCGACCACGCCGAGGGTGCAGAGAAGAATGGCCAACGCGAGCGGAGGGGAGACGGGAATCCGGCCGACCCGCTGAGGGGCATCAATATACATGCGCTTGGCCAGGATCAGGTAGTAGAAGAGCGCCACCACGGTCAGCACCGCTCCCACCAGCACGAGCCAGTAGAGCCCCGCCTGGGCGGCGGCCCAGAAGACATAAAGCTTGGCCCAGAACCCCGCCACAAAGGGAATTCCGCCCAGCGAGAGCAGGCAGAGCAGCATGGCCAGGGCGAGGAGCGGCGAGCGTTGGGCCAGGCCCCGGAGGGCGTCCAGGTGCACCGAGCCCTCGGCCTGGGCGACGCTCTCAACAACCAGAAACGCGCCCATGTTCCCGAAGACGTAGGCGACGAGGTAGAAGAGGATCATCGCGGTTCCCGAAGCCGACACCGCGGCAAAGCCGACGAGCATGTAGCCAATGTGGGCGATCCCCGAGTACGCGAGCAATCGCTTGGCGTTCTGCTGGGGCAGCGCCATCAGGTTCCCCGCCGTCATCGTGATGGCCGCGAGCCCGGCCGCGATCGGGATCCACAGCCCCACTCTGTCGCCGGCGCCCTCCAAGTAGACGCGGAAAATAACTACAAACCCCGCGGCCTTCGGGGCCACCGACAGCCAGGCCACAAAGGGTGTGCTCGCGGCCTCGTAGGTGTCCGGCACCCACATGTGAAACGGAAAGGCCGCGATCTTGAATCCGAGCCCTGCGAGCACCAGCAGCAATCCCAGGACCAGGAGGGAATCCCCCGACGCGAGGGCTCGCGCGACGCCGGCCAGCGCTGTGGTCCCGGTGGCACCATAGACGAAGGACAGCCCATAAGCCAGGATGGCCGAAGACACAGTCCCCACCAGGAAGAACTTCAGGGCGGCCTCGACGGCCTCGGCCTCGCGCTTGAGGAAGCCAGAAAGCACGTAGAGCGGAATGGACATCAGCTCAAAAGCCACAAACAGTAGGATCAACTCGCGCGCCGAGACCAGGACCAGCATTCCAAGCAGGGAGGCCAGGAGCAGGAGGTAGTACTCGGGCGCCCGGCGCCGGAACGCGGGATCGGGGAGCGAGAGCGACCCTAGAATCCCGATGAAGGTGGCAAGGAGGAAGAGTTGCTTGGCGAAGATGGCGAGCCCGTCGAGAACGAAGGCGCCACGCACGAGGGCGGTGGAAGGCTCGAGGAAAAGCGACGCGACGGCCAGCACCAGCACTCCAACGGCGGAGATCACGCCGGCAATCCGACGATCCTCACCGCGAGAGAGGATGCCAACCGCGAAGACTGCCAGCATGAGAAGGGCCAGCCCGATCTCCAGCGCCAGCGCGCTCACGGGCGCATCCCCAACCGCGTCAGCAGGGGGACCGTCGCGGTGTCGATCGGACTGATGGCGAGTGCCGGTACCATCCCGAAGAGGACGATCACGAATATGAGCAGCACCAGCGCGACCCACTCCGGCCCCCTCGCGTCCGGGAGGTCGTGGAACTCGCCATGGGCCGGTACCTCGCCCCAAAAGATCTGCTTCACCACCCGAAGGACGTAGACGGCCGTGAGGAAGGTGCCGCCCACGGCCGGGAAGAGCCACCAGGCGTGAGCCGATCGCCAGGTGCCCAGGAAGGTGAGGAACTCCGCCACGAACCCCGCCGTCGCGGGCAGCCCCAGCGAGGAGAGCCCGCCGACCGTGAACGCCGTGGCGATGCCGGGCATCATCCGGCCGAATCCGCCCATCTTGAAGATCTCCCGGGAGTGCGCCTTCTCGTAGACCAGGCCGACGAGGGCGAAGAAGAGCCCTGTCATGATCCCGTGGGCGAACATCTGGAAGACCGAGCCGTTCAGGCCCGCCTCTGTCAGGGTGGCTGCCCCGAGCAGCACGATGCCCATGTGGGAGACAGAGGAGTAGGCGATGACGTATTTCAAATCGGTCTGGGCCATCGCGGAGAAGGCGCCGTACACGATGTTAATCGTCGCGATCGTCCCCACGAGCGTCACCCAATCGTGCGTCCCCTCCGGGAGCAGCCCCATCCCCAACCTCACGATCCCATACGCGCCCAACTTCATCAGAACGCCTGCGTGGAGCATGGAGACGGCGGTCGGGGCCGAGGCATGGCCGTCAGGGGACCAGGTGTGCAACGGCCAGATGCCGGCCAGGATTCCGAACCCTACGTAGAAGAGCAAGAACACCCAGCGCTGGACCACCGGGTCGAAGCCGACCCCCTCCATCTCCAGGAACGAGAACGACGACCCCCCGGCGGCCATGTAGAGGGCGAGGATGCCCACGAGGATGAAGGCGGACCCGAGGAGCAGGTAGAGGGTCAGCTTCATCGCGGCGTACTCCTTCGACCCCACCCCGGTCTCGCGCATGGCCCAGCCGAAGATGCCCCGCGGGCGGACCTGCGCCGACGAGCCCCAGATCCCGATCAGGAGGTACATGGGAAGGACGGCCAGCTCGTAGAACAGGAAAAAGACGAAGAGATCCAGCGAGACGAAGACGCCGAAAACGCCCGTGACGAGGACCAGGAGCAGCGCGTAGAATTCCTGGCTCCGAGTCTCCACAGTCCAGGAGGCAAACACGCCCGAGAAGATGATGATCGCCGTGAGCAGCACGAGGATGAGGCTCCACCCGTCCACCGCCACCTCGTACGAAATCCCGAGGGACGGCACCAGCCCGATCTTCTCGTAGAACTGAAACCCCGCGGCGTCCACGTCGTACACGAGATACACCACAACCGACAGCACGAGCGAGATACCCGTCGTGACCGCGGCGATTAGCCGCACGGCCAGCGGGTGGTGACGGGCGGTAAACATGATGAGCACCGCCCCCAGGAAGGGCGCCCAGGTGATCAGCGTCAGGATCGGAATGCCGTTCCAGCCCATCAGCGCCAGTAGCTCCAAACGATCACGAGGAGGACGCCAACGGCCACCCAACGGAGGTAGTCCTGGACCCGACCCGTTTGGATCCGTCGGAGGCGGTCGCCGCACCGGAAGGTCCAGGCGCTAGCCAGGTTCACGACGCCGTCCACCAGGTAGCGATCCACCCACCCCACGACCCACGCGAGGCCGAGGAGGACGCCGCGGTAGATGGCAGCATAGAGGTCGTCGAGCCAGAACTGGCGGAGGGCGGCGGTGTAGAGCGGCCCGACCGCCCGCGCGAGACTGGCCGCGCTGACCCCTTGCCGCTGGTACGTCACCCAGGCGAAGAGGATGCCCGTTACGGCGAGCCCCGAGGAAAGCCACGGAATCCAGTCGGGCCCGTGGAACGCCTCGCCCCCGCCCCCGACCGCGAGCAGGATCCCCACTCCCACGGTCAGCCCCGCCAGCGCCCAGAGCGGCAGGCCCATCACGAACGGGGGGTCGTGCGGGTGCTGTCCCTCTGCGTGACGGTCACCGAAGAAGACCACGAAGACGACGCGGAACATATAGAAGGCCGTCAAGAAAACGGTCAGCGCCAGCATCAGAAAGGGAACCGTGAGCCCCCCGTCCCACACTCCGGCGAGGACCGCATCCTTGGAGAAGAACCCGGCCAACGGCCAGATCCCCGCAAGGGCCAGCGTTCCCACGAGGAAAACGATCCCCGTCTGAGGCATCACCCCGAAGAGGCGCCCCATCTTCCAGATGTCGTTGGTGCCGACGGCGTGGATCACCGCCCCCGCTCCGAGGAAGAGGAGCGCCTTGAAGAGCCCATGGGTCAGGAGGTGGAAGAAGCCGGCGCCCGCCGCGCCAGCGCCGAGTGCCGCCATCATGTATCCCAACTGGGAGACCGTCGAGTACGCCAGGACTCGCTTGATGTCTGACTGGACCAGTCCCAGCACGGCGGCCAGGAGCGCAGTGAAGGCGCCGACCCAGCCGATCAGCGCGAGGACATCCGGGGTGAGGGCAAAGAGAGGATAGGTACGGGTGACCAGGTACACCCCGGCGGCCACCATCGTCGCCGCGTGGATGAGGGCGGAAACCGGCGTCGGCCCCTCCATCGCGTCGGGCAGCCAGACGTGAAGCGGGAACTGGGCGCTCTTGCCGACGGCGCCCAAGTAGATGAGGAACATGATGAGCGAGAGCCCTGCCGTCGGGAGGGTTTTGTCGTCGGCCATCTGGAAGAGCTGGGTGAAGCTGAAAGTCCCGGTCTGCCCCCACAAGAGGACGATGCCAATGATGAAGCCCAGGTCGCCGGCTTTTGTCGTCCAGAACGCCTTCACCGCGGCCCGGGCCGCCTCGGGCTTCTGGTACCAGAACCCGATCAGGAGGTACGAGCAGAGCCCCACGAGCTCCCAGAAGATGAACATCTGGAGGAAGTTCGAGGCGAGAACCAGGCCGATCATCGAGAAGGCGAAGAGCGAGTGGTAGGCGTAGTAGCGGCCGAGCGCGGGCGCGGTCTCATGCTCCAGGTATCCCAGCGAGTAGAGCTGGACGAGGAACGAGACCAGGGCGACGAGGACAAGCATGACCGCCGACACGTGGTCCATCAGGATCCCGACGGTGGCGACGGGCCCACTCTCGGCGGGGAGCCAGCTCCAGGCCGCCTCCACGCTCGCTCCGGCCCACCAGAGGCGAAGGGCGGCAAGAAGAGACCCGCCGACCGCGGCGATGGAGAGCGCCCCCGCGGCCCGGCCGGCGCGGCGGAGCGGCGTCACCACGGCGAGCAGGACGAAGGCGCAAAAGGGAAGCCCGAGGGCCACCAGGGCCAGCGTGACGGCGTCGATCATGAGGGTGCGATTAGCCTTTCAGCAAGTCGAGGTGATCCGCTTCCACCGTGCGACGGACCCGGAAGATCAGAATGACAATGGCGAGCCCCACCGCGACCTCGGCCACGGTGATCGAAATGGTGAAAAGCGTGAAGACCAGGCCCGTCGAGTCCGCGCCGTAGCGGGCGAATGCCACCAGGTTCACGTTGACCGCGTTCAGCATCAGCTCGATGCCCAGGAGAATCCCGATGGCGTTCCGCCGGGTCAAGACGCCGAAGAGGCCGATGGTGAAGAGACAGGCCGCAAGAATCAGGTACGGCTCAAGCCCCATCACTCCTCCTTCCGCGCGAAGTAGAGCGCGCCCAGGAGCGCGGCGAGGAAGAGCACGGCCAGGAGCTCGAACGGCAGCAGGAAGCGCGTCAAGAGGTCGCGGCCGATGGTCTCTGTCAGGTCCCCCGCCAGGGGAGGAGCGGCCCGGGGGAGCTTCGCCCGGGTCACGAAGAAGAGGATAGCGATGAGGATGATCAGCGAAACCAAACCGCCGCTGATGATCCCGCGATTGGTCTGGGTCAGCCGCTCCCCCACCAGCCGTTCGGTCACCACAATGGCGAACACCACGATGGTGATCACGCCGCCGGCATAGAGGAGGATCTGGACCGCGGCCAGGAACTCCGACTGGAGGAGGAGGAAGACCCCGGCGGTGGCGACCAGCGCCAGGGCCAGGTAGAGGACCGAGTGAAAGAGGTTCTTGGAGAGGACGACGGCGAGACTGGAGGCCAGGAGCACCAGGGCCAGCCCCCAGAACCCCGCCGCCTCGAGGCTCACTCCTTGGCCTCCCCCTTTGCCGCTTTGGGCGGCGCCTGCGTCTCCCTCAGCTTGGTGCCGGTAGCCCAAGAGGGCTCAAATTGCTGCCCCAGGGCGTGGAGCCGGTCTTTGTCGAACAGCAGCTCACGGCGGTCGGAAGTGGCCAGGTCGAAGGTCTTCAGCATGATGATGGCATCGGTGGGGCAGACCTGCACGCACAGCTCGCAAAACTCGCAGGCATAGAGCTCGAGGGTGAAGGTCTTGGCGTAATTGCGCTTCTCCCCCTTGAGCATCTCGACCTTGATGACCTGGGGCGGGCAGACGTACTCGCACAGGCGGCAGCCGATGCAGGCCTCCTCCCCGGTCTCGGGCTCGTAGACGAGCGCCAGGATCCCCCGGAAGCGGTCGGGATACGGGCGGACGACGTCCGGGTAGTGGACCGTCACGGGTTTCCGGAAAAGATTCTTGAGCGTAATGGTCATTGCAGCGGCGACAGCGCGGGCCGTCTGCCAGGTCTCCTGCCAGAACCCAATCCCGTTACGCGACATTGCCGCTCCTGAGCGCCACCCAGAAGCCGGTGGCCATCAGAAGAATCAGGGTGGCCGGCAACAGGACTTTCCAGGAAAAGCCCAGGATCTGGTCCACCCGGATCCGCACGAAGCTCCAGCGCACCCAGGTCACCAGGAGAAAGATCAAGAGGGCTTTGAGGAGAAACCAGACGGGACCGGGGAGCCCCGGCCCGAGCCAGCCGCCGAGGAAGAGCAGCGCCCCGAGGCAGGAGACCGCGAACATATGGGTGTACTCCGCCAGCTGGATCAGGGCGAACTTCATGCCGCTGTACTCGACGCGAAAGCCCGCGACCAGCTCAGACTCCGCCTCGAGGATGTCGAAGGGTACCCGATTCTCCGACGCGATCGTGGCGATGATGAAGGCGACGAAGGCGAGTTGGCCGATGACGGGATACGCCACGAACCAGAGCCCTTCCTGGGCCTGGACGATCGCCGAGAGTCGGAGCGAGCCGGCCAGCAGCACCGGGATCAGGGCCGCCAGGACAAAGGGAATCTCGTAGGAGATGAGCTGGTTGACCGCGCGCATGGACGAGAGGAGCGCGTACTTGTTGTTGGACCCCCAGCCGCCCATGAACAGCCCCACGATCTCGAGAGAGGAGACGGCCAGGAAGAACAGAATTCCGATGTTCAGGTCCGCCACCCCGAGGCCCGGCGCAAAGGGAACCGTGGCGAAGATGAGGAACGACGGAATCAAGAAGACGATGGGGGCCAGGTTGTAGACCGGCCGATCGGCCGTCGCGGGGATGATGTCCTCCTTGATCAGGAGCTTGATCGCGTCGGCAATGGGCTGGAGCCAGCCGTGGGGGCGCCCGACCCGATAGGGACCGATCCGGGACTGCATGCGAGCCGCGAATTTCCGCTCGACGTAGGTGAGGTAGGTGACGATCAGCACGATCGCGTTCAGCAGGACGAAGGCGGTGACGACGTCGCGTATCATCGATCCACTTCGCCGAAGACAGGATCCACGGACCCCATGATGGCCACCACGTCGGCCACCTTGTGACCCGGCACGATGTGGGGAAGGATCGACAGGTTCGAGAACGACGCCCCGCGCCACTTCATCCGGTACGGCTTCGGGCCGCCGTCCGCGATCAGGTAGCATCCCACCTCGCCCCGAGGCCCCTCGACCCGGGCGTACGCCTCGCCCTTGGGGATCCTCACCTGCCCCACCGACTTCAGCCCCGGCCGGGACGAGATCGGCCCCTCCGGCAGCCCCTCGAGAACCTGCCGGACGATTTTGATGGACTCTCGGAACTCCCGCATCCGAACGCGATAGCGCGCGTAGCAGTCGCCCGCCGTCTCCATCGGGATCTTGAAGTCGAAATCCTGATACGAAGAGTAAGGATCGTTTCGCCGGATATCGAAGTCAACGCCCGACCCGCGGAGGAGCGGCCCGGCGATGCCCACGTTCTGCGCCAACTCCTTGGAGATCACGCCGACGCCCTGAGCCCGCCACAGAAAGGCCGTGTTCGTCTCCAGCATGCTCTCGTACTCGTCGAGTCGCTGGTCGATGTGGACCACGGCGTCGCGGCAGCGCGTGGCCCATCCTTCCGGCAGGTCGTACCGCGTGCCGCCCACCTGGTGGAACCCGTAGAGGAGGCGGGCGCCCGTCAGCGCCTCAAAAAGGTCCAGGATCATCTCCCGCTCCCGGAAGCAGTAGAGGAAGACGGTGGCCCCACCGCCGAGCGCTCCCCCCAGGTCCAGGCACCAGGTGCCGAGCCAGAGGCAATGGGAGGCGATCCGCTGGAGCTCGGCGACCAGGACGCGGAGGTACTGCGCCCGCGTGGGAACCTCAATCTTCCCGATCTTCTCGGCGGCGAGCACATAGGTGAGCTCGGAGGTCATCGCCGCCACGTAATCGGTCTTGGACGCGATCGAGGGGTACTGGGCGTACGTGAGCGTCTCGCCGAGCTTCTCGTGGCAGCGGTGGAGGTAGCCGATCACTGACTCCACAGCCACGATGGTTTCCCCTTCGAGCGTCAGGATCATGCGAAAAACGCCGTGAGCCGAAGGGTGCTGAGGCCCCATGTTCATCACGAGGCGCTCGTTGCCCCCGTAGCCGAGCTCGATTACTTTGCGCGCTTCCGGATCAGCCATGGATTACATCCTCGGAGGGGGGCCTACGCCCCCCTTCCGAATCCTCCCCCCAAGATTGCGCGGGCGAAGCCCGCGCTCGAACGGGCTGCCTTAGACGTCATGACCGCGGCGCATATCCTACCGGAGCGGCGAGAACTCCGCCGGAACCAAAATGACCGATTGCATCTCCGCGAGGAGCGGATACCCCTTCGCCAGGAAAGCCTTCCACTCCGGGTCCTGGGTTGCCCTGCCACGCACCTCGGCGCGGTGATTGAGATCGCTGTACGCCCAGAGATGCACCACCTGATTCAGCTGCGCGACATCCGTCAACCACAGCCCCACGATCTTCGAATATTTCTCTCGGGCCTTCAAGCCGACCTTGAAGTGGCCGAGCCACTCCGGAGCCTTTCCGACGTGCGTCCGATACGTCCTGAGCTCGTACACGTGCCGGTCGCCGCCGATGGGTGGAGTAAACGGAACGCCGTCCACTGCGTACAGGATCTTGTTCTCCTGGGCCAGCATCAGTGGGCGAATCTGCGCGAGGTACTCCTTCGTCCACCTCTCGTCTTTGGCCAGCGCCTGGCGCAGGCGCTCCCGCTCATTGAGGTCGGCAAAGCTCCAGAGGTGCGCGTACTGGTTCAGGGTTCCGAACTCGGTTGTCCAGGCCCCTTCGAGCTTGCCGTATCGGTCACCACGAATTTTGCGACCGATGTCGCGTGACAGTCGCAGATATTCCGCCTGCGTGCCGGGGATCAGCGTGTAGGTCCTGAGTTCATAGATCATAACGGGCTCCTATCGGTAGGGGGCGTGCGGCGTGTCCACCGCGTAGTCCTTCCTGAGCGGGTGCCCCTCCCAATCCTGCGAGAGGAGGATCCGCCGGAGGTCCGGGTGTCCGTCGAAGCGCACGCCGAACATGTCGTAGCACTCGCGCTCCATCCAGTCCGCGCCCCGATAAAGCCCCGTGAGAGAAGGGCAGCGCGCGTCCGGCGCGAGCCTGGTCTTCGCGAGGACCCCCGGGCCGTCTCCCAGATTTTCAACGCGGCAGACCACCTCGAGCCCCTGCTCCTTCCAGTCCACCGCGGTGAGAAAGGAGAAGAACCGGCAGCCCAGCGTGTCCCGCGCGAAGGTAAAGAACTCCACCCAGCGCTCCAGGGGGAGTTGCTCCACGGTGAGATACCGGCCTTCCCCCGAGGCCCCACGGCCAAACCGCTCCTGGATCAGAGAGATCGCTTGGTCAGGAGTCACGAGGCTAGTCGGTCTTGAGGGAGGGCTGCGCGCGCTGCCCCGTCTTCTGGAACTCGGCGACCTGCTCCTGGAGCTTGAGGATCCCGAACATCAGCGACTCGGGCGTCGGAGGGCAGCCCGGCACGTACACGTCCACGGGCACCACCCGGTCCACCCCTTTCACCACGTGGTAGCCGAAGCGGAACGGGCCACCCGAGTTCGCGCAGGAACCCATGGAGACGACCCACTTGGGGTCCGGCATCTGATCGTAGATGCGCTTGAGCATCGGCGCCATCTTGATCGTGACGGTCCCCGACACGATCATCAGGTCCGAGTGGCGGGGTGAGGCCCACGTCACCATGCCGAAGCGCTCCACGTCGAAGCGTGACGCGAAGGTGGCCATCATCTCGATGGCGCAGCAGGCCAAGCCGAAGGTGACCGGCCAGATGGAGGACTTGCGGGCCCAGTTGAAGAGCTTCTCCGTCGAGGTGACGGCGAGCCACCCGCCGGGAAAATTCTCGATTGTGTCGAAGAGCTTTTCGGCAAACCGCGACGCCTTGTCCCCCTCCGGCCGTTCTTGGTGGAGCTTCTCCCACTCCTGGAGGTCCTTGAACTCGCGCCACACCGGCGAGGGAACCTGCGGGATCGGTGCCTTCACTTCCATTCCAGGATCCCCTCCCTGTAGGCGTAAAGCCAACCGAGCGAGAGGATACCGAGGAAAAGCGCCATAGCCCAGAACGCCGGAAGCCCCAGGCCGCGCAGGACCAGGGCCCAGGGAAAGAGGAAGACCGCGAGCAGGTCGAAGAGGAGGAAGACCAGCGCGACCAGGTAGAACCCCACCGGGAACTGCACCCACGCTTCCCCGATGGGCTCGGCGCCGCACTCGTAGTTCTGGAGCTTCGCGGCGTAGGGCCGGCGCGGCCTCAGCAGGGCCGCCACGCCCAGCGAGATCACCGCGAAGGCGAGAATGAAGCCTGCGTAGATCAGCACCGCCGGATAACCGGACACAGGGTTGCCTCCCTGAGAGGAAGAACGAGCGATCCCACTATACCATACCGGTCCGACCACCGGAAGGCGGCCACCGGGCGGCGGAATGCGCCGGGAGTGATGGTGCCGGGAGGGGGAGTCGAACCCCCCTGTAAGTGCTGGCTCCCTGGGCAATTGCTCGGATGAATTTCTCCGCTATTTTCTTTCCCCTCTCCAAACACGGAGCAGAGGGATCGAGGAGTCTGGAGATTGTGTCTCTCGGCCGACGGCGTAGGCGAGCTCCGGTGTCCAGGACTTTTGTGGTGCCGGAGGCGGGAGTCGAACCCGCAAGCCCTCGCGGGCACGAGATTTTGAGTCTCGCGTGTATCCCAGTTCCACCACCCCGGCTCCCCATTCCCCGTGCGGGTTTTGAGTCCGCCGTGTTTTCCAGTTTCACCACCCCGGCATGGGCGAGTACTGTCATTCTATCACCCTTGTGGCGCTCACGGGCGCGCCCAGCCCAGGCAGTGTAGCCAGCGATCCAGTAACCGCAAGTCCGGGCGAACCTTGACAACTTCAGCCCGGAACGATAAGGTAGCCGACGCGGTGGGGCTGTAGCTCAGCTGGGAGAGCACAAGGCTGGCAGTCTTGGGGTCAGGGGTTCGAATCCCCTCAGCTCCACCATTTCTTCACCAGCAATTACAGCGTAGCTCGTACGTTCGGCCGCCTCTTCGTGTCGGATTCCTTCCACGGCGCCGTCTTCCGCATCAACAATGCTCACACCTGCACGACCCCTGTCCGGTTACTACGGTCAAAGACGACGGACAACGGCACCATTGATTCCGAAAGGGCGCTTCGCCCCGCGCTGTTCCCGGCAAGTCTCGTCATCGTCGGAGACGAGGTCTTTGTGACGAACCTTGCCTTGGCCCTGACCCCAATGACGGGGGATGAGCCCGAGGAGGATGTGTCCAGGTATACGGTCTCCCGAATCCACATCCCGAAGAACTTGCCCTAGAATGAGAAGCGCGCGATCCCCTACCCCGGGCGCCGAGGTGCACCCCCGGCGCCCGCAGTGTTCCGGGGACCCTCGGCCTCGATCCGAGCTCCGTGCGGCACCCCCGAGCTTCTAATTAATGCCATCCTGGCAACTCTGTGGGGCCAAGCAGGCGTTGTTCGTTCACCAGCCGTAAAGAATTTTCTCAATTAAAGCAGTTGGTTGGCCTCTCCCTGGACGTGGCATCCCCATTGCTTTTGGTATGGAGGTAGAAGGGCTTTGGGGGGTGAGTCATGATGATGAACCCAGAGGACGTTCTTCTGGTGGGGGTAGCCCTCCTCGCGGTGTTGTTCTTCATCGGAGGGCTGATCAACATCTTCAGAGCACCCGTAAATGCCAGGCGGCGGAAGCTGGACGGTCCCGGACCGGCCGAATTAATGACGGAAGAGTGGTTGGAGGTGGAGTCGTTACGTCGTTGCCGAGAGGCGATTCCTGGCGACGAACCATCGGCCCCCCAGCCACTCACGCCGCAGGACATTCCTGCTGCTGAGACGTTCATGAGGCCGGAACCAGTTGCGGCGTCACGCTTCGAGCCGGTGCCCGGTCTAGCGGCGACACGCGCGGCCCCTGAGACCGCATGGCCCGCGAGGCCGCCCGCCGCATCGACGGTCCTCCGTCAAGAGAGCTCCGCGTTTCCCCCGAGTGATGCGACCGGAGATCCCGTTAAGAGCTCCGAAGACGACCATCTCCCGTCCGATCAGGCCGAGCCCGGCAAGATGGTCGTCCACTACGCCGATGACCGGATCATCAAAGGGTACTGTTACGATTTCCATCCGAACAAACCGCACTTTCATCTCTTGCCATCCGCCGCCAGGTTCTCGTTCACGGACGATGCCATTGAGGTGTGGATCGAGGATCTGAAGGCCGTGTTCTTCGTGCGAGATTTCGCGGGGGACCCCTCCTACAATGAGCGGAAACAGTTTGCCGAAGGAGAGCGGCCGCCCGGTCGGAAGGTGCGAGTGACGTTTCGGGATGGCGAGGTATTGATCGGGTCCACCGTGGGCTATGAACCGCGGAGGCCGGGCTTCTTCTTCATCCCGGCAGATCCCAGGAGCAACAACCTGAAAGTGTTTGCGGTCTCCAGGGCCGTGATGAAAGTCCACTTCCTCTAGCCCCGGACTACTTCTCCTTCGCCCCGTCCTGCTTAGTGATGATCTGATCCTTGATTTTATCGTAGGTCGCCTGCGTGACGCTGAACGAGGTGCATCAGCACTCCATACAGACTCTTCGGGTGGATGAACCCGATCAGCGCGCGTCGCGATCCGGGGCGACCGACCGGATCAATGAGCGCGTGCCCCGCTCGCCCCAGGGCGGCCAGCGCGACGTTGATGTCACTGACCTTGAGGGCCAGGTGGTGCAGGCCGGCACCACGCGTAGCGATGAAGCGGCCGATCGCTCCTTGGTCCTGCCGGGTGTTCCCCGGTCCATCGGGCCCCACACGAACCCCTGTCGTCGGGTCGAACTCCTGGAGAAACTCGAGCTCGCAGTCACCGACGGTGATGAACGCCACGCGGAGCCCGCCGACCGGCTCGGGAGGGCGGCTGTGACAGACGACCCCGTACCTGTCCGAGGTGAAGCTCTCCACCGCGATCTGCACCTCCAGGTCGGTCTGCGTGCTCTCGACCGCGCAGCCGAGGCGTGCGGAGAACGCCTCGACGGCCGCCCCGTTGTCAGCGCTCGCCACCCCGACGTGGTCAATGCGCTCGACCAAGCCCTGGCGGGAGCCCTCGAGAGAAAGAGGCTCGGAAAGGTACGTTCTGACGCCGACAGTCGCCTCTGGAGACAGCAGCACCCGCCTGGTCCCGTTGAGGCCGACACTCGGTTCCGCCTCAGCGACAGCAATCCCCGCGGCCGTCGCCGCGTGCGCCGCCGCCAAGAGATCCTTCACGCCGAGCGCGAGGTGGTGGATGCCCGGCTTCGACTGGCCGCCGACGAACGGGTCGCCGGGGGCAAAGAGCGCGAGCGCGCTCCGGCCGACGCTGAGGACCGGGGCCCGGCGCCCGCTCCCACCGATGGCGCAGTCGGTACGTCTGAGTCCGAAGTCGCGCTGGAACAGGGCAGCGGCTGCCTCAACGTCAGTCACGACCAGCGCCGCGTAGACGAGGTTCTCTCCGATCATGGCGAGCCCTCCCGCGAAGACGCTCTCCATTATAAAATGATAGCCAGCACTATGGGGGAAATGCCATTCGGAGGCGGGCCATGGAAGCCGTGAAGGTGTTTGACCACAAGGGTGAGTTCTTCCGCGTGCTCCAGGAGACGAGCCGGAGCCAGACGGCAATCATGACGATCGCCCCGGGTCGAGACGCCGGTCCCGAGGAAGTGCACCGGGGGGATCAGATCATCTACATCGTGGAGGGCGAGGCCGTCGTGCGGGTGGACGGCAACGAGCACCGCGCCGGTCAGGGCTCCCTTCTGACGATCCCCGCCGGGACCCGTCACCACGTCCGAAATCCCGGGGCAACCTCCCTCTTCTTCCTCACCGTCTACGCTCCTCCCGAGTACTGACGCCCTGGCAGGAACCTGCCCGCCGGAGGTGTGCTAGCATGGGCCCGCTCATGGGTGCCACGGCCCGACTCGCCGACTTCGTCGTCAAGAGCCGCTGGGAGGACCTGCCTCCCGCCACGATCGATCAAGCCAAGCGCGCGATCCTGGATAGCGTCGGCGTCATGCTGGCCGGATCGGTGGAACAGCCGGCCCTCATCATCCAGCGCCTCGCCGAGGTCGAAGGGGGCGCGCCCCTCTGCACGGTGCTCGGCAGGCGGGCTCGGACCGGAGGGGTGTGGGCCGCGCTGGCCAACGGCACCGCCGGCCACGCGCTGGACTTCGACGATACCAACTTCGCGCTCCTCGGCCACCCGAGCGTGCCCGTCCTCGCGGCCGCTCTGGCGGCGGGGGAGCTAGCCTTCGCCGACGGGAAGGCAGTGGTCCACGCGTTCCTCCTCGGCTTCGAAGTCGAAACGGCGCTGGCCGAGACGCTGAACCCCGCCCACTACGCCCGCGGCTGGCACGCCACCTCGACCCTCGGCAGCCTCGGCGCTGCTGCGGCCTCGGCCAAGCTCCTGAGGCTCGATCCTGCCGAGACCCGGAACGCGTTGGCCATCGCGGCGTCGCAGGCCTCGGGGCTCAAGGAGAATTTCGGGACGATGACCAAGCCGTTTCACGCCGGCCACGCGGCACGCAGCGGCGTGCTCGCCGCGCTCCTCGCCCGCGAAGGCTTCACGGGGTCGGAGATCGCCATCGAGGGACCCCAGGGGTACTTCCGCGTGTTCGGGAGCGAGAATGCCGATCCGGCGCTGGCGGTCAAGCGGCTCGGTGCGCCATGGAAGATCCTTGAAACCGGGGTAGCGGTCAAGCCCTACCCGTCCTGCGCCTGCACCCACTCGATCATCGCGGCCCTCCTGGAGCTCCGTCAGACGCACGCCATCCGCCCTGACGATGTCGCCGAGGTGACCGTGGGGGTCAATGCCCTCGTCCCCGGCATGTTGATCCACCACGACCCCCGGACCGGCCTTCAGGGAAAGTTCTCGGCCGAGTTCTGCGCCGCTTTGGCGCTCGTGGACGGCAGCGTCGGGGTCGCCAGCTTCCGAGACGAGCGAACGGGCGACCCCGCGATCCGGTCCCTGATGGGCAGAGTGAAGATGGTGGTGGACCCGTCCATCCCGGGCGACCTGGAGCACCATGTCTGGACGCGGGTGAGAGTGAGGCTGGCGGAGGGACGAACGCTGGAGATCCCGCCGAGACAGGTCCCGGGCCATCCACGAGCGCCGCTGTCCCGGCAGCAGCTCCTGGCCAAGTTCACCGACTGCGCCGGCCGCGGGCTGCCGGAAGATCGGGTGGAATCGGTTGCCGAGATGCTCGAGGGGCTCGATGGCTGCCCCGACCTCCGGAGCCTGACCGCGATCCTCCGGCCCTAGCATTCCCGCGCCGCGGCGAGAACCGAGCAGCCCAAGGCCCGAGGGACGAGCCGACCGGAGCGTACGCGGTTGTACGTGAGGATCGGCGAGGAGCGAGAACGCCGGGATGCGACAGTTATCGGCGCGGCGCTAGCCCCCCAGGTAGAGGCGCTTCACCTCCGGATCCATCAAGAGCGACTGCCCGCTCCCCTCGAAGCGGTTCCGTCCCAGCTCGAGCACGTACCCCCGGTCGGCCACCGACAGCACCTTCGCCGCGTTCTGCTCCACCACCATCATCGTGTAGCCGGCCCGCCTCATCTGGGCCAGCTTCTCGAAGATCAGCGTGACGAACTTGGGCGAGAGGCCCAGCGAGGGCTCGTCGAGAAGAATGAGCTTGGGACTCGTCATGAGGGCCCGTGCGATCGCCACCATCTGCTGCTCTCCTCCCGACATCGTGCCCGCCTTCTGGTGCTTCCGCTCCGCCAGGATGGGAAAGAGGGCATACACGCCCTCCAGCGCCTCCCTCACCCGCGCCGGATCCCTCTCGATGTACGCCCCCATTTCCAGGTTCTCGAGCACGGTCATCTGGGGAAAGACGATCCGCCCCTGGGGGACATAGGCGAGGCCCAGCCTGAGCACCTGATCGGGCCGGAGCCCCGTGATCTCCCGGCCGTCGAAGAGAACGCGGCCGGACGTGGGCCGGAGCAGACCGATGATGGTCTTGAAGGCGGTGGACTTGCCCGCGCCGTTGGGACCGATGACGCTCACCATCTCCCCCGGCCGCACCGCCAGCGTCACGCCGTGGAGGATTTCCATTTTCCCGTAGCCGGCCGAGATCTCCTCGGCTCTGAGCAGGTAGCCGTCGGACCCCGTCTGGCTCATTCACTCTTCCCGTTCGCACACGTAGAGCACGTGCGGGTAGGGCAGATAATCTGCCATCGGCTGGCGATGCACCCGGAACCCCACTTCCATCAGCAACGCCTCGAGTTCCCCGCTCGGCCAGTAGCGGACCGGCGTCCGCGGATCCATGAGTCGATCCAGGGAGTACGTGAACCAGCGCTTGTACGCGGGCCGGGTATCCACATCCTTGACGATCAGGCGACCTCCGGGACTCACCCCTTTGAAGAGTTGTTCAAGCAGCGGCCGGACCGTCTCCTCCGGGATGTGGTGGATGATGTCGAGCATGTAGGCGCCGGCGTAGATCCCGTCAGCGCGGTAAGCGACAGCATCCGCCACCGCGTACGCCACGTTCCCGAGGCCGAGTCGCCCGGCCGCTCGTTCGGCCATCGCGATCCGGCGGGGGTTAATATCCAGCCCCCGCAGCGTCAGCCGCGGGAACACCTGAGCGTAGTAGAGGGAGAACAGGCCGAAGCCACAGCCGACGTCGAGGACGGACCCGGCGGGCGGCAGGTGCTGTCCGATCGCGTCGAGGAAGCGCTGGCGGAGGATCCAAAAGCGCCCCCAGCAGTAGGCGCGCACGACCCAGTCGTCGTAGGCCCGGATGACCCTACCGATCGCGGCGCTGTGCATAGAGCCGGTAGCCGTGCCGCTCCTGATCAAGCACGTAGCTCGCATCGATCCAGGCGAGGAGATCAGGAAAGCCGGTCAGGCGGTCGTAGCCCCCCCCCGGCCAACCCCGCTCGAAGACAACGAGGAACTCGGACGGCTGTCGCCGCAGGGCGTCCAGGAATTCCGCTCTGAGACTCTTGATGTAGGGGGTATCGACGTCGTGGAAGAAATGAAAGTCGTAGATGAAGCGCGTGGGCTGGTTGAGCCCGAGCCTGAAGAGCGCCTGGATTCCCCCCTCGGTGGTGTCAAGTACCTGCACGCTGCCGCTCAGTTGAGCCGGCCCCTCGAGGTCTCTCACGAGCGACTGAACCCTCCGCTCCTTCTCGGCGATCCAGGCCGGGTCGAGAGCCTCCACCCCCTTGACCCCGAGGCCGATGATCAGGAGAAGCAGCCCACCTAGGAAGGCCGCTGGAATCCAGCGGCGGTGTTCCACCTGGACGCGATCCACCCAGGAAGCGGCCAGGCAGCAGGCGAAGCCTACCAGGGGGTAGAGGTGGTACTCCCAGCCCTTGCCCTGGACCCAATAATGGACGATACCGTACCCGAGTCCCATCAGGAGAAGGCCACGCCGAATGTCGAACTGCTGCCCCGCCCATGCCCGCCAGAGCGACAGCAGCGCCAAGGCCGCGACGATGCCCAGGATCGCGGTGCTGTGGGGGTGCCAGCCGAGCGCCTGGAAGATCGAGACGCGTCCCAGAGACGAATACAGCGGCAGCATGTAGCGGGTGAGAATGTCCAAGAACGCCGTCAGGCCGCCAACCTTCCAGAGCCAGAGCGCCGCCGCGACCGGAGGGAGGAGGCCGCATCCAATGACCACGGCGAAGGCGCCCCACGGCCCTTGCCCGCGTCGGCGCGCCCCTTGGACAGCCGTCGCCGCCAGGATCAGCCAGAATAGTCCGGCGTGGGGCTTCAGCGTCATCGCGCCACCGAGCACCAGACCGGCCATGGCCAGGGGCCAAAGGCTCCGCCCGTCCTCCCAGAATCGAGCGACGAGGACGGCTCCCGCCAGAAGGAACGCCACCAAGAGGTAGTCCCGCTGACCCGCGCTCCAGGCTCCCCCGGCCAAGTGATAGACCCCGAAGAGCAGCGCGGCGAGGGCCGAAGACCAGGCCCCGAAGGGTCTACAGTACACCGCGATGAGGGCGCTGGTCCCTCCCAGCCAGAAAAGGTCGAAGAACCGCCAGGCCTCATCGCCGGAGCCCACGAGCGCCAGCACACCGAGGTGCAGGAGATAGACGCCCGGGAAATTCATGTCGAAGAGATCGCGATACGGCGCCGCCCCCTGGCCGATGCGCCACGCCGCGTAATGCATGAGGGGAGCGTCGTGGATCAGCGGCCAGTGGCGAGAGCCCCAGGCAAGGAACACGGCTGTCGCTGAGAGCGCCACCAGCAGCAGCCCGGCCGCTCGGCGCGGCCACCCCACAGCCCGGGCGGCCACGGGGACCGTCTGCGCGATCACGACGTCATCGGCCAAAGTAGGCCTCGATCACCCGCTCGTCCGTCTGGATGACCCCGGGCGGCCCCTCGGCGATCTTCTCCCCGTAGTCGAGGACGAAGACCGTCTCGCAGAGCCCCATGACGACCTTCATGTCGTGCTCGACGATCAGGATGGTCTTGCCCTGGTCCCGGAGCTGGGTGATCGCCGCCAGGAGCTCGTTGAGGAGCGTGGGGTTCACACCGGCGGCGGGCTCGTCCAGGAGGATCAGCTCCGGGTCGGTCATCAGGACACGGACGAACTCCAGGAGCTTCTGCTGGCCGTAGGAGAGGTTCCCGGCGTACTCGTTCCGGAGCCGGTCGAGCGTGACGAAGCGGAGCAGCTCTTCCGCCCTCCGGCGAGCCGCTTCGAAGGGCCCCTGCGTCACCACCAAGAGGTTCTCCAGGGCGGTCAGCTCGGGGAAGATCCGGATGATCTGGAACGTGCGCCCGATGCCCCGGCGGGCCACCTGGTAGGGCTTGAGGCCGTCGATGCGCTCGCCCTTGAAGCGGACCTCCCCTTGGTCGCGCCGCTCGAGGCCGGTGATGCAATTGAAGAGGGTGGTCTTTCCCGAGCCGTTAGGACCAATCAATCCATAGATCTTGCCGGGGGTTAGCGACAGCGAGCAGCGATTGACCGCGGTCACGCCGCCGAAGCGCTTGGTCACGTCGCTGACCTCGAGGATCAGGCCCGCCTGCATCTCAGATGGTCCGGGGCAGGTGATAGCGCTGCTGGAGGATCCCCAGGATCCCGCGGGGCATCAGGAGCACCACGACGACGATGATGGCGCCGAAGAGGAACTGGTGGAGGTAGATGAACCGGGCCCAGACGAGCTCCTGGAAGACGAAGAGCGTCGCCGCGCCCAGGACCGGCCCCCAGATGGTCCCCTTGCCGCCGAAGAGGGCCATCACGATCATCGTGATCGTGATGATGAGCGGAAAAACACTGATCGGCTCGATATAGCCTGTATCCCGTGCGGAGAGCCCTCCCACCACACCGGGAACGAATGCAGACAGGAGGAAGGCGTACAGCTTGTAGCGCGCGGTGTCGATCCCCATGGCCTCGGCGGCGACCTCGTCCTCCCGGATCGTCATGAACCTGAGACCGAAGCGCGAGGTGATGATGAAGTACGCCGCGCCCGTGACGGCCAGGGCCGAAAGCGCCATGGCGTAATAGATCTGGACGCTGACCGGCTGGGCGGGGAAGGAAAGTCCGGAACCCCCGCCCGTGAGCCCCTCGAAGTAGGAGACCAGGACCCGCATCACTTCGTTCAGCCCGAGCATGGAGATCGCGAAGTACGGGCCCTTCAGTCTGAGGCAAGGGTAGCCGATGATCAGCGCCAGGATCACCGCCGCGACGCCGCCCACGAGAGACGCCGGCCCCCAGTGCCAGCCGTGAGTCGTCACGAGAATTCCCGCGGCATAGGCCCCCGTGCCGAAGAAGGCCACGTGGCCGAAGGAGACATAGCCGGTCAGGCCGGAGATCAGGTTCCAGCTCTGTGCCAGGGCCACCCACATGAAGAGCTGGAGCATGAACCTGATCCCATAGCCGGTGGCGACGGTCGGGTAGAGGGCAAGCCCGACGAAAGCGACGACGAGGGCCGCCACAAACCCCCGCTTCACGTCGAACGCCCTCCGAACAGCCCCGTGGGGCGCAGGAGGAGCACCAGCACGAGCAGCACGTAGGCCACCGCCTCGGAGACCTGGGTGGTCAGAAAGAGGGAAGAGAGCTGCTCGACGAGGCCGAGCAGCATCCCCCCCAGTAGAGCCCCGGGGTAGTTCCCGGCCCCGCCGAGCACAATCACCAGGAACGACTTGAAGGTATAGACCTGTCCCATCTCCGGCTGGATGGCCACCATCACCGCCACCAGGCTCCCGCCTGCCGCCGCGAGCGCCGACGCAATACCGAAAGAGTACAGGTGGATCCGCTGGACGTTGATCCCGCAGACCATGGCAACCTCGCGGCTCTGGGAGGTGGCGCGGATGGCCTTGCCGAGCCTGGTCTTCTGAAGGAACCAGAAGGCGAAGAGGGTGAGGAACACGGCGAAGGCGAAGGAGACCAGCCGTGATTTGGAGAACGCGAAAGGCCCGAGCAGAAAGGCACCCGTGAGAAACTCCACCGAGCGGAGGTCGGAGGTGAAGGCCAGCTGAGCCATGTTCACCAGGGCGATGGAGATCCCGAACGTCAGAAGAAGTGACGAGAGTTCCGGGGCATCCACGACCCGGCGAACGAACGCCCCCTGGAGCAGTACTCCCAGGAGGAACATCAGCGGCATCGAGACCAGGAGCGAGAGATAGGGGTTGACCCCGAGGAGCTGGAACGACCAGAAGGTCGTGTAGGCGCCCAGCATCAGGATCGTGCCGTGGGCGATGTTGATGACCCGCATGAC